>JBCCSK010000337.1:0-6794 GCA_039200205.1 Planctomycetota bacterium | reverse complement strand
TGCTGGTGATCCTGGCAACGTACCTGCAGCCCTACCCGATCACCGCCGTCGCCTCGATCTCGACGAGCGCGCCGTCCTCGAGCAGGTCGGCGACCTGCACGAGCGCCATCGCCGGGTAGTGCTGTCCCAGTCGCTCGCGCCAGGCCGCACCGATCGCGGAGGTCGCCTCGAGGTAGGCCTTCTTGTCGGTGACGTACACCGTCATCCGGACGATCTCCTCCGGCCGGCCGCCAGCGTCGGCAACGATCGCGAGCACGTTATCGAGGGCCTGGACGAACTGCGCGCCCATGTCATCGCGCGCAACGAGCGTCTGCTGATCGTCCCACGCGATCTGTCCCGCGACGTAGAGCGTACGGCCGCCGTTCTCGACGAGGATGCCGTTCTCGTAGCCGCGCGCGGGCTTCCAGCCGTCGGGGCGAACGGCCCAGCGGCGCAGGCGCTCGCGCTCGCCCGACGGGCTCGTGCCCGTCGATCGCATCCTTCGAAAGAGCCGCTCGAGCATCGCTCAGCGCGCGGCGAGCGCCACGCCCTCCTCGAGTGTGATCGCTTCGCCGCCGGGAAGCTCGACGACGACGCCGCCACGGTCCGCGCGAAGCAGACGAAGCGCGACATGCGCGACCTCGCCCGGCGTGACGAGGACTCCGCCCGGATTCTGGTTGGCGACGAATGCACGGAGCTCTTCGTCGCTGCGGCCGGTCTTCTCCTTCATGGTCTCGATGCTCCTGTCGGTGAGCGGCGTGTCGACGTAGTGCGGGCAGACGGCGGACACGGCGACGCCCTTTGGCGCGAGCTCGAGCGCCGCGGAGCGCGTCCATCCGAGCAGGGCGTGCTTCGACGCGGCGTAGGCCGACACGTACGGGTAGCCGCGAAGCGATGCGGACGAGGCGACCTGGAGGATCGCGCCGCCACCCCGCTCGACCATGCCCGGGACGAACGCCGACGCCAGCCGCAGCGGCCCGAAGAGGTTGACCTCCATCAGACGCCTCGTGAGCGCGTGGTTGTTTGCCGACGCGGCCGGCGTCGTCTCGGCGATACCGGCGTTGTTCACGAGCCAGTCCACCGTTCCGAACGACTCGATCGCGCGCACGAGGGTCTCGATGCTCTCCCCGTGCGTCACGTCGAGGCTGACCCCGATGCACGGCGTTCCCGAGGTCGACTCCAGCTCGCGCGCGGTCGCCTCAGCGCGTGCGGCATCGCGTCCAGTCGCGACGACGCGGACGCCATCGTGCGCGAGCTCCCGCGCGATCGCGCCGCCGATGCCTCCGGTCGCTCCCGTGACGAGGGCGACGCGCGGGTCCCCGTTGCGCGACTGTTCGTCCGTCATCGCGCCGAGCGTAACCGGGACGCGCGCCACGCCCACCTGCTACCTTGCCGCCCGTGGCGTCGCAGAAGAAGTACGAGCTCCCGGAGCCCGGTTGGCCGGGTGCGGATCGAGCGCTGATGAGCCGGCTATTCTCCCCCGTGCGGGTCGGTGCGTTCACGGCCCGGGCCCGCACGTGGGTTCCGGCGATGGTGCCCTGGCGTGCGACCGAGGACGGAGACGCGACGCCCGAGGTCGTCGACTGGTACGGACGCTTCGCGGACGGGCGGCCGGGCGTTCTCGTCGTGGAGGCGACGGGGATCCGCGACGTGCCTTCCGGGCCGCTCCTGCGGATCGGAGACGATCGGTTCATCCCGGGCCTGCGGCGGCTCGTCGAGACGGTGAAGCAGAGGAGCAGCGGCGAGACGCGGCTGCTCATCCAGCTGATCGACTTCCTCAGGATTCGGAGGCGGCCGACCAAGGAGGCCTTCCTCGGCCGCTTCCTCGAGGTCGGCAACCACCATCGACGGGCCGTCGGTCTCGCGAGCAACGCGAGCGAGGACGCGGTGCGCGCCGCCCTCGCCGATCTGCCCGACGAGGAGCTCCAGCGAGCCCTGACCGAGCGAGAGGTCGAAGCGCTCGAGGTCGGCGCACGCGAACGCGTTTGGGACCTGCACCTCCCCCACGTCGCCGAACTCCCACGCGTCCTCCCCGGCCTCTTCGCCGACGCCGCGGAGCGCGCGGTGACCGCGGGCTTCGACGGCGTCGAGCTCCACTACGCGCACGCGTACACGATGGCGAGCTTCCTCTCCGCGCGCAACGTGCGCGACGACGGCTACGGCCTCACGCGCGAGGGACGCGTCCGCCTGGCTCTGGAGGTCCTCGCCGCGGTCCGCGATCGCGTCGGCCCCCACGTCACCGTCGGCTGCCGGATGCTCGGCGACGAGGTCATCGAGGGCGGCACGCGCGTCGACGACGCCGCGTGGTTCGCGGCAGAGTTCGCCCGCGCCGGCATGGACTTCGTGTCGGTCAGCAAGGGCGGCAAGTTCGAGGACGCGAAGCAGCCGAGGGTCGGCGAGGCCGCGTATCCGTACACGGGCGAGAGCGGACACGAGTGCATGCCCACCGTGCGCATCGGGGCACCGGGCCCCTTCGGACGCAACCTGCCGCTCGCCGCGACGATCCGGCGCGCGGTCCGCGAGGTCGATCCGCTCGTTCCCGTCGTCGGCTGCGGCGGCGTCGGGACGTTCGCCGACGCGGAGTCAGCGCTCGAGCGCGCGGAGTGCGACATCGTCGCCGCCGCGCGTCAGTCCCTCGCGGACCCCGACTGGTGGAGAAAGATGCTCCTCGGGCGAGGCGAGGAGGTCCGCCGCTGCATCTACACGAACTACTGCGAGGGCCTGGACCAGAAGCACAAGGAGGTCACGTGCCAGCTCTGGGATCGGCCCAAGGAGCCGCACGAAGCTCCTCCCGAGCCCACGGGCTCTCCCGTCTCGGCCGACGGCAAGCGCCAGCTGCTCGCCCCCGCGTGGAGCCCCGACAGAACATGAGAACGGCCGCTTCAGCGCACGCTGGAGCGGCCGTTCCCGGCTGCCGTCAACGGCTTCGGCTCAGTTGAACGTCACCGAGACCGCGTCCGTGAAATTGGACGTCGCCGCGCCCGCGTTGTTGTCGCGGTGCCAGCACTGGAAGTTCCACGTGTCGCCCGGCAGGGCCGCGACGGGGCCAACCGGCGAGGGAATCTGCGTCAGGTCGACGTCCAGCTTGATGCCGGCGAGGCGCCCAGTGTCCCCGATCTGTCCCGGTCCGACGTAGCGTCCGATCGACCCGCCGAGGCAGAGGTTGCCCTCGCTTCCGGCCGGGTTCATGACGAAGCCCTGCGTGGTGCTCGCGAGGAAGTAGCCCGTCGCGTTCTGCGGAAGGATGTCGGCGCGCAGCGAGAGGTTGTTGTCGGCCACCGCGGTGCTGCCGTCGGCAGTGATCAGCCCAGTGTTCAGCGTCGAGTTCGGCGCTGCCATGCAGTAGTTCGAGCCCGGGAGCGCCCCGAGGATCTCGACCTCGAGGTTGTCGTAGACCGTGAACTGCGTCGTCGCAACGGAGGAGAACGCGTCGGCGAGGCCGATGCTGATCGCGCCGACGAGGCTGCCGGAGAACGGGCAGCGGAAGGTCAGCGAGTCGTCGAAGAAGATCGAGAAGACACCGGCGGTGTTGTCGACCTCGAGCGTGACGGTCGTCCAGATGTTGCCGGGCGACCCCGCGATCTCCGACGGCGGCGCCGGGAACAGGTTCCCGAAGTAGAAGCCCGAGTTGTTGCTGCCGCGGTTCAGATACGCCGCGTTGCTGTTCGGGAGCGTCGTGCTGTCCGGGTCGCCCATCGGCGTGTTCGCGGAGTCACGGAAGATCCGGTAGTCCGAGCTCGAACCGCCGTCGCCGTCGAACGCGATGTAGCCACCCGACCCCAGGATCGGGAGGAAGAGCTGGTTCGGGGTCACGGCGTCGCCGCCGACCCCGACGTGGGCGTGCTCGGTCGTCCCCATCGAGCCGGGCACGAAGTTCATGTAGACGTCGACCGTGAGGCGGTAGCGATCGGCGGTGACCGGCGTGTTGTGGAAGCACGTGATCGCGTCGGACACGTTGGCCAGGTCGTTGGCCGTCAGGCGGAGACCGCCGACGTCGCCGGCCGCCGAGCGGGGCGCCAGAGGCAGGCCCGCAGCGATGTAGTCGAACGCGAACGCCTGCGTTCCGTCGGGCGTTCCGTCGTCGACGATCGTGTAGTCGGCGGAGGAGTCGACCTCGAAGTCGTCGCTGATGACGACCTGGGCCGTGGCGGAGGCTGCGGTCACACTCAGGAGAGCGGCGGCGTGGAGAAGGGACTTCATGTGGCTCAGCGGGGGGGTGGAAGGAGCAGATCGCTGCATTGCGGGCGCCCGGAGCCCGGACGCGGTGGAGGAGCAGCGTAGCGCCTTCCGGGGTGCCTCGTGCCGACTCACCCGGCCCGTGTCCCATGCTGTGACGCTCCCGTTGTGCGTGGGCGGACGGGCGCCGGCCGCACCCTTCGTCACCTGGTTCAAGCCCGGTACGCCCGGGGGTCGATCGACACTCCGTGTCCGCGAAGCGCATCCATCTCCTCTCGTGCACGTCGTGCAAGCGCCAGCTCGACGTGACCGCACTGGAGGTCGGCGATGAGGTCCAGTGCGTCTGTGACGCCGTGCTGGTCGTCGGCCC
Organism: Planctomycetota bacterium; assembly: GCA_039200205.1. Lineage (GTDB taxonomy): Bacteria > Planctomycetota > UBA1135 > UBA1135 > Saltatorellus. Next base: position 2,269 of record JBCCSK010000337.1, on the reverse strand, counting down.
GCCGCGCGAGGTGACCGTGGGCGGACTGGCGTGCGGACACTGCGGCGGTGTGGTCTCGGAGACCGACACGACCTGCTCGTACTGCAACGCCGAGCTGTCGCGCGAGGATCGGAAGGAAACGACGATCTGTCCCGTCTGCGCGGCGCGGCTGCCGAACGACTCGCAGCACTGCAAGGCGTGCGGCGTCGAGCTGCGCGCCGCGGCGGTCCCCGCGATCCCGCACGGCGCCAAGTGCCCGCGCTGCGACGGAGGTCTGCGGGTCCACCTCCTCGAGGACGGCGAGGTCATCGAGTGCAAGGACGAGGGCGGCTGCGGCGGAATGTGGGTTTCGCGCGATGCCTTCGAGCGCATGCAGCGCTCCGCTCGCCACGCGGCTGCAACCGGAGCTTCGGACGCTCCAGAGGCGCCGCACGTGAGATCACTCGGCGCCCCAGAGGGCGCAGTGCGTCAGTACGTTCCGTGCCTCGTCTGCGGCGAGCTGATGCAGCGTCGTCAGTTCCGGCACGGCCATCGAGCCGCTGGGATCGTCCTGGACGTCTGTCGCGACCACGGCGTGTGGTTCGACCGCGACGAACTCGAGAACGCACTCGCCTTCGTCCGCTCCGAGGTGCGCCAGGGCTCGGGACTCGACCCCGTGCGCCCCGAGAATTCGGCCACGGCCCCTGCACGCCATACGAGCGTGAAGATCTTCGACGCGAAGGACTCGCGCTACCGCAGACGGTTCGCGGGCGGCGGCCTCCTCGAAGACCTCATCGGCTCGCTCCTGGAGTCGATCTGGCGCTGAGGATCAGCCGTCGGTCGTCGAGTGCAGCGCGATGCGATTGCCCTCGCAGTCGCGCAGGAGGACGCGGAAGCCGTGCGGGCCGATCGGGTGCACCGGCTGGAGGATCACCGCCCCGAGCTCCCGCGCCTTCGCCTCGGCGTCCCGGATCCGGCCCTCTGCGTTGAGGTAGAGGAGCGGACCTCCCTCGCGCGCGATCCAGCCGGGCTCGACGACGAGGCACCCGCCGACTCCGCTTCCGTGGTCGAGGACAGCGAACTCGGTCTCGCCCGTCGACTCCCTCTCGATCGAGAGCGCGAGGACGGCGCCGTAGAAGGCGGTCGCCCGATCGAGGTCGGAGACCGGAATGTCGAACCAGACGACTCGGTCGTGCAGCTGATTGAGATCGGACATGGGAAGGAACGGCGACGTCGACGAGGCCCGACCGCAGGGACGCAGCCCGTCCCCTGAACGAACGGTCGGCCGTGGGCTACAGTCTGACGTCCACACCGAATCGCCGCCTCAGCACGTCTCCCATGGCCCTCTCGTCCCCCGTCGCCTTCCTGCTCGCCGCCGCCTTCCTCGCGCCCACGCCGCGCCCGATCGACGAAGAGGCCGACCCCCTCTCCAACGTCGTCACGATCGGAGCGAGCGTGACGGCGGGCTACGGGAACGCGAGCGAGCTGAAGACCGACGAAGACGCGCCGCTGGCCGTGTTCCTCGCGGCGGCTGCCGCTGACGAAAACGCCCGCTTCACCGGGGAGGGCGATCGCTGGTTCTTCTCCAACGCCGGCAAGGTCGGGAAGCGGCAGGTCGAAGACGCGCTGGCCGCGTCACCCTCCCTCGTCGTGGGCGTCGACTACCTCTTCTGGCACGCCTTCGGCAACTCGAACAGCAGCGATCCCCGGCGCGAGGTCGGCCTCGAAGCGGGCCTGGCCCAGCTCGACCGCTTCGGCTGTCCGCTCGTCATCGGGGATCTCCCCGACGTCTCCCACGCGCTCCAGGGGAAGGGGCCGTTCGGCGGTCCGCTCGTCACCCGCGACCTGTTCCCGACGGACGAGGAGCGCGCGCGAATGAACCGACGGATCCGCGAGTGGGCGGAGAAGCGCGGCGACGTCGCGATCGTCCCGCTCGCCGAGATGACGGCGAACATGGTCGAGGGGCGACCGATCGCTGTTCAGGATCTCACCTGGACCGCCAAAGAGCTGTCGGACGCGCTGCAGCCCGACCTCCTGCACCCCCACGTCCACGGAACGATCTGGGTCTCGCTGCTCGTCCTGGACGCGGCGACCCGGCTCGACGGCATCGACAGCAAGGACTTCGTCTGGGATCACGAGACGATCATGGAGCGTCTCACGGCCGCGACGGAAGCGTCACGTGCGAAGCGGGCCGAGCGCGAGCGCAAGCGCCGCGAACGACGGGAGAGGCGAGAGCGCGCGAAGAAGGGCTAGAGGGCGAGCGACCCTGACCCACTGGCTTGGAGCCTCCGCGCGACGGGGCGAGCGACCC
>JBCCSK010000336.1:0-6799 GCA_039200205.1 Planctomycetota bacterium | reverse complement strand
CGCTCGACGACGTCGGCTACGTGGTGACCGACGTCGCGGCCGAGCGCGGCGCTGCGCTCGACCTGGAGTCGCGCCTGCGCAAGGTGCCGGGGACGCTCAGGTCGCGCGTGCTGTTCCGAACGGATGGCTGAGCGCGGCCGCGGCGCCAGCGGGCCGCGCTTCGTCGAGCCGAGCGAGGACGAGGCGCGGCGCATCCGCGAGCGACTGGGCGCGTGGTTCGCGTCGGAGCAGCGCGATCTGCCCTGGCGCCGGACGCGCGATCCGTACGCGATCTGGGTCAGTGAGGCGATGCTTCAGCAGACGCGGGTCGAGGTCGTGCTGGACTACTGGCCGCGATTCCTCGAGCGCTTTCCGACCGCGGCCAAGCTCGCCGAGGCGGCGGAGGAGGAGGTGCTGGAAGCCTGGTCGGGGCTCGGCTACTACCGCCGTGCGCGCGCGCTCCAGGCCGCCGCGCGCGTCGTCGCGAGCGAGCACGGCGGCGTTTTCCCGCGGGACCTCGATGCGGCGCTGTCGTTACCCGGCGTGGGTCCGTACACCGCGGGCGCGGTGACCTCGATCGCCTACGACGAGCCTGCGCCGCTCGTGGACGGCAACGTCGAGCGCGTCTTCGCGCGCCTCCTCGGTCTCGACGGCGAGCGCACGTCGGGTCCGCTCCAGCGCGCGTGCTGGGACGCAGCGCGCTTCTTCATCGCCCGCGAGGGCGACGGGATCGTGCCGAGCGCATGGAACCAGGCGCTGATGGAGCTCGGCGCGCTCGTGTGCACGCCGCGCGCTCCGCGGTGCAACGAGTGCCCCGTCGCGCCGCAGTGCAAGGCGCGCGCCGCCGGCGACCCGGAGTCGATCCCGCGCGCACGCCGAGCGAAGGAGACGATCGAAGTCGCCCTGGAGATCTACGTCGTCGAACGGTCCGGACGGTGGCTGCTCGAGCGCCGACCGTCCGAGGGGCGGATGGCGGGCATGTGGCAGTTCCCGACCGTCGAGACGACGAAGAGCCGGCTGTTCCCCGAAGAGCTGCCGGCGTCGCTCGCGTCAGGACTCGAGCCCGAGCACGACCTGTTCGACCTCTCCCACGGCATCACGCACCACCGCATTCGCGCGCGCGTTCGCGCGGCGAGGCTCGCCGGAGCCTTGGAGGAGACCTCCGAGCTCCGGTGGTTCGCCCTCGATGCTGCAGAGGACCTCGCGCTGACCGGGATGGCGCGCAAGGTCATCGGGCGGCTCGATCGCAGGGGAGAGACGCTCTTCGGCGACGCGTAGCTGCGGGTCGAAGAGGCCGTGCTCTGGCGCTCAATCCTGAATCGCCCGAACGGCCCGAACGCCGACCTCGGGCGTACGGAAACTCGGCAGTTGAATGCTGCCGGGCGCCCCGGAGCGCGATCGGACCGGGACGTGCTGGTACGAGCCACCGCGATTGACGCGATGCAGGCGCCCTGGGGGGCCGAAGTTGGAGCACCACTCCGAGACGTTTCCGTGCACGTCGAACAGGCCGAAGGCGTTCGGGAGGAACGAGCCGACCGGCGAGTGCACGCCGTACCCGTCGTTCCATGACGCGGGTCGCTGCCTGACGTCGTGGTAGCTGCCCTTGGCGTCGAGGACGTTCGCGTAACCCTGGAGGCTCTCCACGCGCGCGCCGGTCGAGAACGGCGTCTCGGTCCCGGCGCGGCACGCGTACTCCCACTGCGCGACGCTGGGCAGGGCGAGCGAGTGACGGGTCAGCGCCTGGTCGCACTCGGTCCAGCTGACGTTCTCGACCGGATGGTCGAGGTCGATCGGTTCGCCGTTTCCGCGCGGCGGAGCGAATCCGCTCGGATTCGCGCCCGTCAGGCGAAGCCACTGGCCCTGGGTCACCTCGTGCCTGGCGATGAAGAACGGCGGGATCGACTGGATGTGCGCGAAGGCCTCCGGGGCGGCCCAGGGGTCGTAGTGGGGAGCGCTGGGATCCCCGCTCTGCGAGGCCATCGTGAACTCACCCCCGGGGACGAGGACGAAGACCATTCCCATGCCCGGGACCGGCTCGAGCGAACCGTCGTCCCGCAGGACCGGGATCGGCAGCTTCGCCGGGTCCGCGCCCGCTTCGAACGCAGAAGCGAGGTGGTAGAACTCCCAGAGCCTCGTCACCGGGTTCATTCCCAGCGGGACGAGGCCGAGCTGAGGCTGCAGGTCGATCGGCCGCGTGGCGTAGGCCTCGCTCGCCGTGATCCCGTCGGCCGCGCGGATCGCCTCGTTCGCTGCGCGCCACGTCACCCGTGCGTTGTCGTGCCGGGTGAGGATCGGCAGCTGCTCGGCCCAGGCCTGGCGTCGTTCGACCGACGGGCGCGCTTCGGCATCGAGCGCCTCGATGCGCGCGATCGCATCCGTGAGCGCGTCGTGCAGGAACTGTTCGGAAGCGTCGGCGAAGCGCCACGTTCGGCGAATCGCGAGGTCGGCCTCGAGAGTCTCGAGCGTGCTCTCCGCAGCCTCGTGAGCCTCGTCTGCGACTGCGATTGCCTCTCGAAGCTCTGAGGCTCCTTCGAGCATCATCGCGCGCATGCCGACCGGCGCGAGCGACACGGCACTCTCCATGCTGCGCTCTGCGTCCTCGTCACGCCCGAGACCGAACCAGCCCCAGGCGAGCGTCGCGTGGTAGCGGAAGAGCTCCGGGTCGTTCGCATCCGCCCGGTTCAAGGCTTCGAGCGCGTACGCCGTGCCCTTCGCCGTCTCGTCGTGGACGTCGCGCTTCACGACTGCGGGGCGGATCCTGCGCCACCCGAGGTCCATCAGGTCCAGGGCGCCGAGGCGCTGCTCCTCGTCCGAGAGCTGTGGGAGCTCGAGATAGCCTTCGCCGCGGCGCGCGGTGTCCGCCTGGCGCAGCGACTCGACGAACGCGGAAAGATCGAGCGAATAGGAGTAGAGCGGGTGAGCCTCGCGAGCCTCGCGGAGCTCATCATCGGTCGGCTCCTCAGCGCGGCGCTCGAGGTCGGCGACCGTCCGCTTCAGCTCGGGCAGGACCTCTCCCATCCTCTGGTCGTGATCGTCGAGCCAGGCCTGGAGTGCCTCCGCGTTCGCAGGCCAGGCCGGGAACAGCTCGCGCTCGCGAACCTCCGAAGCGTCGATGCGAAGAACCTCCGAGAGCAGGTCGAACTGGGCTCGCTCTGCGGAGAGATCCTCGCGCTGCTCGTCGACGATCGCCGCGCGCTGCAGGACGAGCCTCTCCTGCGCCAGAGCGCGGTTCCTCCCGAGCCAAAAGGCGATCGATCCCGCGACGAGCGCGAGCGCCACGGCCGCGACCGTCATGAACTGCGCGCGGTACCGACGCGAGAGCTTCTTGAGTCGATAGGTCGTGCTCGGAGGGCCCGCGAGGACGGGCGCCCCCGTTCGGTGGCGGTCCAGGTCCGCTCCGAGCTCTGCCGCAGACTCGTATCGGCCGTCGACGTCCTTGGACAGCGCGCGCAGCGCGATCCAGTCGAGGTCTCCTCGCAGCTCTTTCGAGAGGGCGCGCGCGGTCAGGGACCTGCGCGAGACGAGGCGCTCGGAACCGAACTCCGGGCCGAGGACTCGCTGGCTCGGTTTCGGCGGCTCGAGCTCGTGCAGGCGTCTGCGGATCTGGATCCAATCGCCGCGACCCCCGCCACGAATGTCCTCCGACGCGAGAGGTAGCAGCCCGGTCAGGAGCTCGTACAGCACCACCCCGAGCGAGTAGATGTCCGCGCGGGAGTCGACCTCTTCGTCGTCGCCGCCGGCCTGTTCAGGAGCCATGTACTCGGGCGTCCCCACGAACAGGTCGTGCTGTGTGAGCACGGCCCGGGTCACGCGGTCCCGCTCGGTCGCCTTGGCGACGCCGAAGTCGACGATCTTGGGGACGCCGCGCTCGCCTTCGCGCGCGACGAGGATGTTCGCCGGCTTGAGGTCGCGGTGGATGACGCCCTTCTGGTGGGCGTGGTGGACCGCGCTGCAGACGCGCTGGAAGAGGTCGATCCGCTCGGCGGCGCGCAGGCGGTGGTTGTCGCAGTACTCGGTGATCGGAACGCCGTCGACCATCTCCATCGCGAAGTACGGCTGGCCGGACTCCGTGGTCCCCGCGTCGAGGATGCGCGCGATGCCCTGGTGGTTCATCGCTGCGAGCGCGCGCTGCTCGAGTTCGAAGCGCGCGAGCACGTCGCCGCTCGAGAACTCGGGCTTGATGACCTTCAGCGCCACGGCGCGGCGCACCGGATCGCGCTGCTCGGCGCGATAGACGAGCCCCATCCCACCCGCTCCGAGTCTCTCGAGGATGCGGTAGGGGCCGATCGTCTCGGGGACCGCGGCGCCTACCGGCTGCAGCAGTCCGCGCTCTGCGAGTCGCTCGAGACGCGCGAGGATCTCCTGCGCGTACTCGGGATGCTCGGAGCAGATCTCCGCGACCGCAGTGTCGCCTTCGATCTCGAGTGCGACGATGGCGCGTGAGACGAGGTCTTCGAGGACTGCGCGATCGTCGGTCATTGCGCACCTCCTCTTCGGTCGAGCGATCGCGCCACGCGCAGCCCGGTCTGATCGTCGCGGAGGTCGACGGCGACGGCACCGTGGGCAGCCGCGCCTGCGGCGGCGGACGTCATTCGGAACGAGCCGCCGCGGACGACGCGCCACGAGCCGTTCCTGGAGAGCGTGCGGGTCCACTCGAAGACGTTCCCGTGCATGTCGTACAGGCCAAAGTCGTTCGGAGCGAAGCTCCCGACCGGCGCGTGCAAGACGAAACCGTCTTCCCACGGGACCCGTTCGCCGAGCCAGTCGGTCGCGCTCGTCGACTGGTCCATGACGTTGGCGACGTCGATCAGGTCGTCGAGGGCGCGCCCGGAGTGGAAGCGCGTCGAGGTGCCGGCCCGGCAGGCGTACTCCCACTGGATCGTGCTCGGAAGGGCGAGACCGAGCTGCTCGAGAAGCGATGAGCACTCCGTCCACATCACGCTCTCGACCGGGTGCGTTCCGTCGACGGGGAATCCGCCACCCGCATCGTCGGGAGGAGCGTGGGCGCTGGGGTTCTCGTCGCCGCTGAGTCGCATCCACTGGGACTGCGTCAGCTCGTGGCTGGCGATGAAGAACGGCTCGACCGTCGGACAGCGGAGGACCGCCATGTCGCTGATGGTCTCGTCGTAGTTCGGCAGGGCGGGGTCACGCCGCTGCCCGCCGAAGGTGAACTCGGCGCCGGGGAGCAGGATGAAGATGACGCCCGTGGCTTCGGTGATGTCGAATGCGCCGTCGGCGTTCCGCTCGGGGATCGGGAGCGTGCGCGGGTCGCGGTCCGAGGCGGGGTCGTGGGCCGAGCGGAGGTGATAGAACTCCCACAGGCCCGTCGCCGGGTTCATGCCCAGCGGCACGAGACCCCACTGGGGTTCGAGGTCGAGGCCGGCGTACAGGGTGCTTGCGACGACGCCGTCGGCGTCAGCGATCGACTCGCACGCTTCGCGCCAGGCCGAGGCGACATCGGTGCGCTGAGCGAGGTCCGCGAGAACGCGGGCCCACTCGATTCGCTCGTCGATCGTCGCGCGCTCCTCGACATCGAGCTCGCGGATGCGGGCGACCGCAGCGTCGAGCGCTTCGTAGAGGAACGCCTCCGACTCGCGCCCGAAGCTCTGCGTCTGCAGCGAAGCCCGATCGGGAGCGCTCGTCTCGTCCCGAGCCGTCGTCGCGAGTGCGGCCTCGATCTCTCCAGCGCGACGCTGCCGTTCCTCCGCCTGCTCGGGCGGAGCCCAGGCGGCCGCTTCCGCGGCGTAGTCGAGAGCCTCGGCGTCTCGGCCGAGCGCGACGCAGGCCCAGGCGGCCGCGTCGAGCAGCGCCGGGTACGGCGGAACGCCGGCGTCTTCGAGCCGGTCCAGTCCTGCGAGCGCGTACGCGAGGCCCCGACCGGCTTCGCCGTCGACACGGCGCTCGGAGGGGTCCGGACTGACGCGCTCCCAGGCGAGCGTGTAGAGCTCGGGAAGGGTGAGCGCTCGCTCCAGTTCGCCGAGCGGAACGACCTCGTCCGTCGCCGGCCGTTCCACGTGAGCCGCCTGCACGGCCGCGCGCGAGCGCAGGTCGGCGAGCGTCGCCTCGATCGCAGGCAGCGTCGCCACGAGCGCGTCACACTTCGTCACCCAGTCCTCGAGGTCATCGAGCCGATCGGGCCAGGCGGGGTACAGCCTCGCCGACTCGGCGAGCAGATCCTCTGCCTGAACGACCGCGGAGAGCCGCTCGAACTCGCCGCGCTGCGCCTGCAGAGCGTCTCTCTGCCGTTCGATCTCCGTCGCGGACGCGGTGGCGACGCGCGACTGCGCAACCGCCTTGCGGTTCTCCATCCAGAAGAGGAAGAAGCCGACGACGAGCGTGAGCAGAGCGAGCGACGCCGCGATCAGCGGACCGCGGTGGCGCCGTGCGAGCTTGCGCAGCCTGTACGCCGCGTCGGGCGGCCCGGCGACGACCGGCTCGTGCTCGAGGAAGCGCGTCAGGTCCATCGACAGAGCCGCCGCCGAGTCGTAGCGCCGCTCCGGCTCGATCGCGAGCGCCTTCATCGTGATCCAGTCGAGGTCGCCGCCGAGGGCCTTCGCGAGCTCGTTCGGGCGGAGACCTCGCTGGAGCGCGGCCTCCGCGTCCCTGCCGACGGCCTCCGCCGCCTTCACGCTCGGCCTCTGCGGTTCACGACGCTTCAGCTCGACGAGCGCGTCGAGCATGGACGCCGTGCCGGCGCTACGGAGTCCCTTCGTCGTGTGGGGGAGCTGCCCCGACAGGAGCTCGTAGAGAATCACGCCGAGCGCGTAGACGTCGCCGCGCGCGTCGATCGCCTCACCGCCGGAGTCGACCTGTTCGGGCG
>JBCCSK010000335.1:0-6808 GCA_039200205.1 Planctomycetota bacterium | reverse complement strand
CTCGGCGGCAAAGCCGCCGAGGGGCCGCGGACGTTCCAAACCGGGTTTGGGTCGCTCGCCGCATCTCAGACCGCGATTCCTGCGAGAATCCGTCCGCCGTTCCGGCGTACGGGGTGTCTTCGAGTTCGGATGGACCCCCAGGCGATGTTCGACCGCACACCACAGACCCCCACGAACCAGCGCAGGTCCGCCGTCCCCGACGAGCAGCTCTGGAGCTGGGTCGATCGGGACGCTCCCGAGCTCGCGGCCCACCTGGAGGCTCATCCGGAGGATCGTCCCCGGGTCGACGAGCTCCGGCGGGCGATCCGGGCGGTCGCGGGCGACGCGCGCGAGGAGCAGGTTCCGGAGCGCATCGGCCCCTATCCGATCCGGCGACGCCTCGGCAGCGGAGGGATGGGCGTCGTGTTCGAGGCGGACCAGGTGCGCACGCAGCGCCGGGTTGCGATCAAGGTCATCCGCGGAGCGTGGCTCGACGACGATCGCACGCGGCGTCTGTTCCAGCGCGAGGCCGAGGTCCTCGGTCGCCTCGACCACCCCGGGATCGCGCGGATCTACGACGCAGGTGAGACGAAGGAGGGCGCCCCGTACTTCGTCATGGAGCTCGTCGACGGGCTCCCGCTCGACGAGTGGGCCGAGGGACGTCCGCTCTCGGAGCGACTCCGTGTCGTCGCCGAGGTCGCGCGCGCCGTGCACCACGCCCACGAAAAGGGCGTCATCCACCGCGACCTCAAGCCGTCGAACGTCCTGGTCACGGTCGACGGTCGCGCGAAGGTGCTCGACTTCGGTCTCGCGCGGATCCTCGACCCGAGCGCGAACGCCTCGCTGACCGCCGCGATGAGCGGCAAGGTCATCGGGACGGTTCGCTACATGAGCCCGGAGCAGGCGCGCGGGCACGCATCGCGCGTGACGCCCGCGAGCGACGTGTACTCGATGGGCGTGCTGCTCTACGAGCTGTGCACAGGCCGACTCCCCCACGACTTCGAAGGCGCGGACCTGTTCGAGTGCGCGCGCCGCGTCGCGGAGGAGAAGCCCGAGAAGCCGTCGAAGCACCAGAAGGCGCTCCCGCCCGAGCTCGACGCGGTCACGCTCTGCGCGCTCGCCAAGGATCCGGAGCGGCGCTACGAATCCGCGGCGGCGCTCGCGGAGGACATCGAGCGCGTGATCGCGGGCGAGCCCGTCGACGCGGCGCCGAGCTCGGACGACATCGGGGCACGCATCGAGCGCTGGGGCAACGAGTTCGGCCAGGCCCTGGGCCGCATGACGGCGGATCTCGCGCGCGCGGCCGATTCCGCGATCCGCTCGGAGACGACGCGCGACTCGGTGAACCGCTCGAAGGAAGCCGTGCGCAGCGCGGCCGAGCAGGCGCGGCGCGCGACCGGCGACGCGCGAGACCGGGCGAAGCGAGCACACGCACGCATGCGCGAACGCAAGTGGCGCGGTGAGACGATCCACGTCGACCTCAATCCGGCGATCGACGTCGCCGGACGGGCGGCGTCGGCGATCGGCCGCGGCGCCGGCGCGGTGAACGACCGCGCACGCTCGGCCGCGTCACGCCTCCCGGGCCCGCCGAAGTGGACGTCCGGCGCCCTCGTGATCCTGCTTCACGCCTTCGTGCTGCTCATCGTCCTCGCAGCGCTCGGCGTCGACATCGAGGAGTTCTTGGACAACGTCGCGGAGTTCGTGCAGGCGATGATCGAGGGCACCTTCGAGTTCGTGCAGTTCATCTGGGAGACGATCGTATGAGTCGCCCCTCTACCGATTCCCGCCGCGGACCGACCCTGGTCGAGCGAATGCGCGCCGGCGACCCCACCGCGGCACGGATCCTCGAGTCGGACTACCGACCCGCCATCGTCCGCTACGCCTACGGCATGCTCGGCGACGCGGCGGCGGCGGAGGACGCCGCCCAGGACGTGTTCGTCAAGGCGCTCTCGTCGCGCTCGGTGCCCGAGTCGGTCCGGCCGTGGCTCTACCGGATCGCGCGGAACCACTGCCTCAACCTCCTGCGCGGGCGCCGAGAGGAGCAGCTCCCGAGCCGCGCTGGATTCACCGACTCACGCACGGGCCAGCTCACGCGCCTGCTTCGCGCCGAGAACGAGGCCGAGCTGCGCCGTCGGCTCGAGAAGCTGACGCCCGACCAGCGCGAGGTCCTCGAACTCAGATACGGCGAAGACCTCGGCCGCGAGGAGATCGCACTCGTGCTCGACCTCCCGCCGTCGATCGTGAAGTCGCGGCTCTACGAGGCGATGAAGCGACTCCGATCGATGAGCTGACGCGCAGCATCCGCAGATCGCGCCCCCGCGAACTGCGGCATATGCGCACATCTCCCCTCTCGCTGCTGATCGCGGGCATCGTCGGCTCGTCCGCGACGGCGGCCGTCACGGTCATGGCGAGCGCTTACGCCTTCGGCGGCGCGACCGGCTACGTCGTCGTCGAGCCGCGCAACCCGCGGATCTCGGCACGGCCCGCGATCTCAGCGATTCGCGAGTCGGCCCCTGACGAAGCGGCGCAGGTGATCGCCGGCGTGATCGACGTCCCTGCCGCGGTTCGCGAGCGTCTCGCCGACCCGCGGTACGCGGCGACGCTCCTCCGCGACGAACCCACCGCGCTGCGCTTCCTCTTCGACTCGGCCCTCGCGATGAACGAGCCGGAGGAGGCGTGGAGCGTGCTGGACGAGCACGGTGTGTTCGCGGCCCACCTCGGGCGCGGCTCCTGGGAGCGCCTCGTCAACGCACTCGACGAGGCCGGCTCCGACCTGACCACGGTCGCCTCCGACGCGGCTCAGGAGCTCTTCGGCCCGAGCTTCGTGCGCTGACCTCGACCGACGAGGCGCGCATGGCCGAGCGCGCCGAGCAGTCCGACGCCGACGACGTAGAGAGTGTGGAACGCGAGCCCCGTCGCGACGGCGCGGTCCTCGGGGACGCCCACGGCGGCGAAGCCCCAGGCCCAGCCCATGTCGAGCATCCCGAACCCGAGGAAGCCGTTGATGGGCACGAGGCTGCCGAGGATCGCGAGGCTCGAACCGAAGACGAGATCGAACGCGGAGAGGCCGGTGAGGCCGACTCCGGTCCCGAGCACCGCGTAGACGCCGAGGACCGCCGCCCAAACGGGCAGGCTCAGGAGCGCCGCGGTTCGGAGCGCGCTCTTCGGCACCGCGTGGAGCGCGGCCTCGACCCTCCCCGCGAAGCGCGATGCGCGGGCGCCGACGAGCGTCCGCTCCAGTCCGAGTCGAACGAGCGTGCGCCGCGCGAGGCCGATCACGTGCCCGCCGCGCAGGATCGCGAGCGCGAGCGCGAGCGCGGCGGCGAGGAGGATCCCGCCGAGCCCGACGAGCCAGGGCAGATCGGGGTGCGCGCCGCTCGCGCCGGTGACGACGCACGCGATGCCGAGGATCGCGACGAGCGTCGCGAGATCGAGCAGTCGCGAGAGGAGCAGGCCGACGAGGCCGTGCTCGGGCTTCACGCCGACCCGCGCCAGGTGAACGACGAGCGTAGCCTCGCCGACCTTCGCGGGCAGGACGTGGCTATCGAGGATCCAGGCCGCCGACGCGGCGACGAGGTCGGGGAGCGGCGCGCTCGTGCCGCTCGACGCGCGCAGCAGCACCTGGAGCCGCGCTGCGCGGAAGACGTAGATCGACGCCTGGATCGCGAGCGCGAGCGCAAACGTCGCGACGTCGATGCGGGCGAGCGCCTCGCCGATCTCGCCCGCGCTGATCCCGCCCCAGCGCAACAGCAGCGCGATCGCGAGGACCGCGACCGCGAGCGAGACCAGGAGCTTCAAGGCGTGATCAGTCGCGGTTCACGTGGGTTCCGCCGCTGTCCTCGGCGAGCCATGCGAGCACCTCGAGGTTGCCGCCGATCGCGACGGTGTTGATCACGATCCCGCGCGTCTGGTTGCGCTCGGCGATGTCCTCGCGGATGAGCTGGGGATCGATGATGTCGCCGACGGACGGCTCGCCATCGGAGAGGACGAAGATCGTGTCGATGTCCTCGTCGTCGAAGGCGAGTGCGAGCGCGCCGTAGAGGTTCGTTCCACCGAGCGCGCCGAGGCGATCGACGTACTCCAGCGCCTCTTCGCGCGTGCTGTCGTTCGTGCCGACGACACCCTCCTCCAGCCACGTCTCGACGCCGCCGGAGAACGGCATGATGTTGAAGAGAGCGCCCGGCTCGAGGGCCTCGATCGCCTTCTTCAGCTCGTCCTTGGCGACCTCGATGCGCGGCCGTCCGGACTCGCCGACGTACTCGGTGCGAACGGGATCGTTCATCGAGCCCGACACGTCGATGATGAAGAGGACGCGGTGGGACTCGATCCGGATCCCGAAGAACTTCGCCTCGTAGACCTCGCGCAGGCGACGCTCCTCGGCTTGCGCGATGAGCTCGTCGACCTCCTTCTTCGGGACGAGCTCGACGTCGTCGCCCGACGTGACCCACGACTTCCACGAGCTCTGGCGGCGGCCGAAGGGCTTTCCGGTCAGCCGGAAGAGCGAGTCGGAGAACTCGATCGACATCCGACCCGTCTCCTTGCCCATCTGGTCGATGATCGGCTCGAGGTGCTCGACCTTGCGCTGCGCCTCCAGCGCGTGGAGAGCGACGAGCCGCGTCGACCAGTTCTGGGCGGTGAGCTTCGTCAGGAAGAGATCGGACATGTTGCTGCGGCCGAGCCGGGCGATCTCGTTGAGCGCAGCGTTCCCGATGTCGAGGTCTTCGTGGTCGGCCATGACGACGAGCCGATCGACCCAGTCGTTCTCGCCGTCGTAGATCGTCGAGAGCGCGGCGAGCGTGGCGGCGCGCACCTCGTCGTCCTTCGTCTTCTCGACGATCTTCTCCATGTCCTCGATCGACTCGCGGTCGCGGCGCGCCGCGAGCGCGTCGACGGTCGCGATGACGAGCTCCGGCTCCTTCGAGCGAAGGTCGCGCCTGACCTTCTTCACGAGCTTCTCGTCGTCGATGTGTCGCGTCGCGCGAAGCGCGAACACGCGCTGTGAGTCACGTCCCTTGCCGACCATCTTCGCCAGGTCGCCGTTCACGTCCTCGTCGTCGAGTTCGACGAGCATGTCCGCGATCGCCTCGCGCAGCACGGCCGGCGTCGTCGCCTTCAGCGCGAGGTCGATGAGGTCGTCCGCGGCGTCCGTCCCGCGAGCGTCCAGGAGGACCTCGGCCGCGAAGGCGCGGTCGGTTCCGCGCACGTTGACGCGCTCCAGCATGTCTTCGGCCAGCTCGTCGACGCGGTCGTAGTTGCGGGAGGCGAGCTCGGTCAGCGCGGTCCGGCGGACCGACATGCTGAGGTCCTTCTCGAACGCCTTGACGAGATCGTCCTCGCTGAGCTCTTCGGAGATCGCGCCGAGGGCGGTCGCACGCAGCTTCGCCGTGGGCCAGACGGCAGGCACCTTGGGCGGGGGTGCGTCGTTCTTCTTGCGGCCGCGCTCCGACTTCTCGAGGTCTTCCTCGAGCTCCTTGAACTCCTTCTTCGCCTTCTTCGAGTCGCGCTCGTAGATCTTCCGATACCACGAGGAGTAGTCGGGCCCGCCGAGGCGAACGTGCAGCTCCATCGCGCGCTCGCGCAGCTCGTTCGCCGCGGGGGACTCGACGATCAGCGAGAGGAAGCTCGCGCCGTTCTGCGGGCACTCGCCGAGGGTGTTGAGCGCCGCAGCGCGCAGCTCGACCGCCTCGTCGCCCACGGCGACGTTCATGAGGTGCTCGAGCGCGGGCTCGAACGCGTCCGGGTACTCGTCGAAGCGCTTAAGCTGATAGACCACCTCGCGCCGCATGTAGATGCTCCCGAACCGCTCGTAGGAGCGCAGAAGAGCGTCGAGTGCGTCGCGCGTCTCGATCTCCGCGAGCTGGACGATCGTCTCCTCGTCGACCTCGTCACGCTTCGTCTTGATCTCCTCCTCGAGCTCCTCCAACGACTGTGCGAGAGCCGGAGCGACGGAGAAGAGGAGCGCGACGGTGAGCAGTGCGGAGAGCTTCATGGTGAAGGAGGCGGACCGAGGCGGGACTTCTTGTCGATCAGGTCGGCGACGAGGCCGAGAGTCAGGGTCTGGACGAGCGCGACGAAGAGCAGCACCGTCTTGTCGCCCAGGTTGGCGCCGGACTCGACGAAGAAGAGATCGTAGGTCAGGGAGATGAGGAAGAGCGCCGTCAGCAGTGCCGCGAGCGGATAGAAGACCTTGAGCGGATTGAAGTAGACGACGGTCCGGATGATCAGCGCGAGGAACCCCAGCGTGTCGCGGATCGGGCGGATCTTGGACGTCCCGGAGCGCTCCGCGTAGTCGATGGACACGTAGTCCACGCGGTGGTGGTTCGTGAGCGACGCGAGCGTGATCGTCGTTGTGAAGCTGAACCCCTCGGGGAGGATCGACTCGT
Organism: Planctomycetota bacterium; assembly: GCA_039200205.1. Taxonomy (GTDB): domain Bacteria; phylum Planctomycetota; class UBA1135; order UBA1135; genus Saltatorellus. Next base: position 446 of record JBCCSK010000335.1, on the reverse strand, counting down.
AGCGCAGGACGAGATCCCGGCGGATCGCCCTCAGGCCCGAGTTCAGGTCCGGAATCGGAGCCCCTGCCAGGTACGACGCGATCCAGCGCAGGACGGCCTTGGCCGGTCGGCGCTGCCAGGGAATGTGCACGTCACCGCCGATGCGGGCCCCCACCGCCATGTCGGCGCCGCGATCAAGCCGAACCAGAATTATCGAGGACGAAATGAAGCGGACTTTCCAGCCCAGCAATCTTGTGCGCAAGCGTCGCCATGGTTTTTTTGCACGCAAAGCTACGGTCGGTGGCCGCAAACTGCTGCGCGCCCGTCGCCGCCGCGGCCGCAAGAAGCTGACTGCCTGATTAGGCCCTTGGTCAGCGACGCTTCGTTTTTCGAGGCGCGCACCATCACAATTGACACGCTTGCGGGCTCCCAACGGGGGCCCGTTTGTCGTAGGATCAACAGCGATG
>JBCCSK010000334.1:0-6833 GCA_039200205.1 Planctomycetota bacterium | reverse complement strand
GTCGGCGCTACCCCGCTCGGGGGTCTGCGGGCCGATCGCGCCGGTGCAGCCGCGGCCGTGGAGTCGTTTGGTCACAGGGGGGGGGGGGGGAGCGGTGGGGGCGCCGCCTGCCACTCATCGGCCGTGCGGCGGCCGAGGGGGAGGGGGACCTTCGAGGACTCGGTGGGATTCTCGGCGTCGGCGGGACCCGCCGGTCCTTCGTGTCGCGCCAGTGTAAGCCGGGGGAGTGGCCCCTCTGAGTGTGGATCGGCCCCTACGGCGCCGAGAGCGGGATACGACTTGCGTCCGACGAGGTGGCGATCGCGGCTCGTTCGGCCCGAATCGACTGTCGCAGCGGGCTTCGGGGCGTTCGTCCACACTCAGGTGGGCCACTCCTGTAGGTGGACGGGGCCTGGGCCACTATCGTGTTGCGCCACCCCGAGGCCAGGAGCCCAGGCGCACCCGTGAGCGAACCCGCCCCGATCACCTACCGCGACGCCGGCGTCGACATCGACGCGCAGGAAGAGGCGCTCCAGGCCGCGAAGAAGGCCGTCCGATCCACGTTCACCCCCGGCGTCCTCTCGGACGTGGGCCTGTTCGGCGGACTCTTCGACCTCGAGCGCGTCGGGGCCGGCGGCCACGTGCTCGTCGCGAGTGCGGACGGGGTCGGAACGAAGCTGGAGGTCGCGAAGCGCTGCGGCATCCACGACACGGTCGGCCGTGATCTGGTGCAGCACTGCATCAACGACATCCTCGTCCAGGGGGCGCGGCCGCACTTCTTCATGGACTACGTCGGGACGGGGCGGCTGGAGCCGGACGTCGTGGCGGACCTGATTCGCGGCTGTGCCGAGGCCTGCGAGGAGAACGGCCTGGCGCTGCTGGGGGGCGAAACGGCGGAGATGCCGGGCCTCTACGGCGACGGAGACTTCGATCTCGTCGGCTTCATCGTCGGATCGGTCGCGCGCGATCGCGTGCTCGACGGGTCGCGGGTACAGCCCGGTCAGACGCTCCTCGGACTCCGCTCCAGCGGCCTCCACACGAACGGCTACTCGCTGGCTCGCAAGGTCGTGTTCGATCGACTGGGGCTCGACGTCGGGGATCGGCCGACCGAGCTCGGGGGCACGTCGGTGGGCGAGGCGCTCCTTGCGCCGCATCGGAGCTACCTCCGTCCGCTCTGGCCGCTCCTCGAGGAGGGCCGTCTCGCGGCGCTCGCCCACATCACCGGCGGCGGGCTGATCGACAACGTCCCGCGCGTCCTCGGGCGGTGCGACGCCGTCGTCGATCCGTCGAGCTGGGAGGTCCCGCCGCTGTTCCGCATGATCGTGAACGCCGCGCGGATCGATCGCGAGGAAGCGTTCCGTGCACTGAACATGGGGATCGGGATGGTCCTCTTCGTCGACGAGGAGCAGGTCGCGCCGGTGGTCGCCCACCTCGAATCGGTGGGAGAGGACCCGGTCGTGATCGGCCGGACGGCTCCGGCCGAGGGCGAGACCGGCGTGGTGCGCTGGGCCTGATGCGGACGCGAACGACCCTCGCGCTCGGGGCTCTCGCGTCAGCCGCCTCCATCGCCTTCGGGATCGGGGGGGTGGAGCAGGAGCCCGTGGGCGACGGCGCGGAGCGCGCCGACGCGCTGTGCGCTCGCCTCGCGGGCCAGCCGCCCGCGGACGCTTCCGACGAGCAGGCGCTTCTCGTCGAGGGCTTCCAGTCGTTCCTCGAGCGCCTGGAGGACGCGTTCGACGGCGAGCGAGCGACGCGGCTCGCCGAGCTGATGCACGCGCGCGCCGACGCCGTCTGGAGCGCATTCTGCCTGGAGGGCGCACTGCGTCGGTCCGCCGACGCCGACCCGACGAGCGTGCGCTCCAGGCAGGCCTACGAGCGCGCGGACGCGGTCCTCACCGCCCTCGAAGCGCGAGCGGACCTGGGGCCCGCGGACGGTCTCGCGGTCGTCCACCGCCGCGCGATCCTCGCGGCAGGCTTCGACGACACCGCTGCGGAACGCCGAGCGCTCGGCGGCGCACTCGCGCTGGGCGGAATCGACGGCGCTCAGATCAGCGGGCTCGCGGCCCTGCGCGACGGCGACGGGCGGTCGGCCGCGCGGCTGTTCGGCTCGCTCCTCGACGGCCAGCACTCGCCCGACGTGCTGCCGTGGGCAGTGCGCGGACACGGCCTCGGGTCCCTCGAGCTCCTGCGTTCGGGAACGCCCGACTGAGCCTTCCGCCCCGACGCGCCGAATCCAGCCGCTTCCGCCCAGAGCCGACGCTCCTCAAGGCACACTTTCCCCCGACATCCACCCTCCACTCCGCCTCCTTTCCGACCTTCTCCGACCATGCGTTCGATGCACCCTCTCCGTACCGCTGTCCTGGGCGGTATTGCGGCCGCCGTCGCCTTCTCCGCGCCGTTCGTGCAGGAGGGCGGCGAGCGCCTCCTGTCGGACCGCGACATGTCGAAGCTGTCGCGAGAGCTCACCGACTGGTTCACGGCGCTGGAGGAAAGGAAGGGCCGCCTCGACGCCGAGGAGGGGCTCCGCAAGGAACTCGACAAGATCAATTCGAAGAAGCTCAAGGACCGTAATCTGCTGTCGTCCCCGAGCGACCTCGGTCAGCTGATCTACCTCGGCAACGACTACGCGAAGAAGCAGCCGCGTCGCGGTGCGGGCAAGATCTCGATGCGCCAGCTCGACGGGGGCAAGCGCGGCACCGTCGACTACGCCGCGTGGTTCCCGGCCAAGTACCGTCCGAAGGACGGTCCCTACCGCGTGATCATCACCATCCCGGAGGAGGGCGAGAACCCGGAGCAGCACATCCAGGAGAACTGGGTCGACGGCGCCAATCGCGACAAGTCGATCATCGTGGCGCCGAAGATGCCGGGCGACGCGACGACCTGGGCTTCGGGCGACGGGATCCGGGCGGTGATGCTCAGCTTCCGCGGCGTGATCGAGACCTTCGCCGTCGACTTCGACCGGATCTACATCGGCGGCCGCGGACGCGGCGGTGAGACGGCCGTCGCGATCGCGAACATGTTCCCCGATCGCTTCGCGGGAGCGTTCTCCTGGTCCGGCGACGCGGGCGAGGGCATCCCGGCGGAGAACCTCGCGCACGTGCCGGTGTACGTCTCCGGCGGCGGCGCCAACGCGACGGCTCTCCAGGAGCGCGCGAAGGAGGCGGGCATCGAGACCGTCACGCTCGACCCCGGCGGCGGCGAGACGGAGATCCTCGGCTGGATGGACGGCGTCCAGCGCAAGGCCTACCCGGATTCGATCAAGCTGATCCCGGGCGCGCCGTTCCCGACCGGCGCGTACTGGGTGCAGATCCCCGCCCTCGCAGATCCCGAGGGCGCGAGCATCGAAGCGACGGCCGACCGGGAGACCAACACGATCACGCTGAACGCGACGGGGATCACCGAGGCGACGATCTACCTCTGCGACGGGATCGTCGACCTCGACAAGCCCGTCACGGTCATCGCCAACGGTCAGAAGAGCGTCGACCAGTTCTCGCGGAGCTTCCGCCAGTTCCTGAACCTGCTCGAGACGGGCCGGGTCGATCCGGGCCGCGTGTTCGTCGCGTCGAAGCAGTACAGCTTCCAGACCGTCGAAGAGTCGGACGGCTGAGTCGAGCCAAGAAGACCGAGAGCATGACGACGGACTCCGCGGGGACGGCGGCGACCGGCCCCGCGCCGTCCGAGGGACGAGGCCTCGCCGTTCCGGCCCTGCTCGCCGTGGTCGGGCTGGCGGGCGCGGCGACGATGGTGATCGAGCTGGGCGCAGTGCGCCTGCTCGCGCCCTGGTTCGGCACCTCGAGCAGCGTCTGGACGAACGTGATCGGCGTCGTCCTGGCCGCGCTCGCCCTCGGGTATGCGACGGGAGCCCGGCTCGCGTTGGGCCGCTCCCCCCTGCGAAGCCTCGGGCTGACGCTCCTCGTCGGCGCGGCGTGCGCGGCGTGGCTGCCGTGTCTGGCGCCCCTCGTCGGCGATGCGTTCATGCCGACGGGCGTCGCTCTGCACGGCGCGGCGACTCTGCTCGTGTGGGGCAGTCTGGCCGCTGCGATCCTGCTGTTCCTCCCGGCTGCCACAGCGCTCGGCTGCGCCGGACCGCTGGCGGTCGAGGTCCTCCAGAGACGCCGCGGCGGACCCGCGGGCCGGGCCGGCGGTCACGTCCTCGCCGTGTCGACGATCGGGAGCCTCGCTGGAACGTTCGGCACCACGCACCTCTTCGTGCCGGTCTTCGGGATCACGCGCACGTTCCTGCTCGCCGCGGCGGTCCTCGCCGTCTGCGGGGCGGTGCTCTTCGCCGCCTCCCGTCGCGGAGGGAGGGCCGCGGTGCCGGCCGCGCTCGTCGTGTTCGCGCTCGCGGGGGCGATCGCTTCGTGGAGCGCGCCGCGGACGCGGGCTTCGGCGGCCTCGGGCGACCGCGAGCTCGCGCGCGTCGAGTCGGCGGTCCAGTCGCTGCGGGTGATCGAGCGCGGCGAGGGCCCGGATCGTCTCCGCCTGCTGCAGGTGAACGAGGCGCTCGATTCGTTCCAGTCGGTCTGGCAGCCGGAGTCAGGCCTCCTCCCGCCCGGGCACTACTACGACCACTTCGCCCTTCCGTACGCCTGGACGGCGCGCGAGGCGGGCGAACCGCCCGCGTCCTGGGACCTGTTCGTCGTCGGACTCGGAGGCGGGACGGCCGTGCGGGTCCTCCAGGGAGTCGTCGCGGACGAGACGCGCTTCGCGAGCGTCGGCGTCGAGCTCGACCCGGCGGTCGTCGAGCTCGGCGAACGCTACTTCGAGCTGGAGAGCGACGGCGAGGCGCGCGTCGTGGTCGGTGGACTCGACGGGCGTGCCGCGCTGCGGCTGAGCGAGCGCCGGTTCGATCAGGTGATCCTCGACGCCTACGCCAACAACATGGAGATCCCCTCGCACCTCGCGAGCGTCGAGGCGTTCCGCGCAGCCCGCGAGCGCCTGGTCGACGGCGGTTGGCTCACCGTCAACATCGGGGGATTCGGGCTGGACGATCCGGTCGTGCGCGCCGTCGCCTCGGCCGCGGCCAGGGGGATGGAGTCCGACGTGCACGTGGCGCGGGTCGCCTTCTCGCGCAACCTCACGCTGTTCGCGCGTCGCGGGCGCGAGGTGCCGTCGCCGGGCACGAGCGAGTTCGGGTCGCGCGGGGCCGCGCTGATCGGGGACGTCGGCGCGCTCCTCTCGCCGCTCGAGGTCGAGGGCGCATGGGCGACCCTGCGTCTCGCCGAGGCCGATGCGGACGCACCGACCGACGACACGGCGGCGCTGGAAGAACTCCAGGTGCGATCGATCCGCGCGGCCGAGTCCAGGCGGCGAGCGATCGAAGACGTCGCGCGGAGTGCGGACGCCGAGGGGGCGCCCACCGCAGAGCTCGCCGACGGAGACGCCGACCTCCTGGATGCCGCGCGCTCGCTGGCCGGGCGGGGTGAGCTCGCCGGGGCGCTCCAGGCCGCCGGCGAGGTCGAAGCGCTGGGGCCTCGTGCCGCGCTCGAGGCAGAGCTTCTCTGGCGCGCCGGCGATCCCTTGCGGGCGCTCGAGGTCGCTTCCAATGCGCTCGGGGCGGGCGCGACCGACCTCTCGCTCGTTCGGATCGCGGTCGACCTGGGGCTCGTTCTCGAGGCCTCGGAGCTCTCCGAAGACCTGCTTGGGGACCTGCGCACGAGCCTCTCGCGGGCCGATCTCGGGGCCGAAGCGCACGCCTGGTGGGGGGCCGAGGTCGAACGGTTGGAGCCCCTCGTCGCAAGCGCCCGCGAGCGGCGCCGAGCGCAGGCGGCCGCCCTCTCGCGGTCCCGCCTCGTCTCGCTTCTGGGCTTGGCGGGGGTGTCACTTTGGCTCGTTTGGGCGGCTGGAGCTCCGGGCGCCTCCACCGCCTGACGCTCCCGCCGCGCCGAGCGCGGCACCCTGGTACCGTACGACCTTGCGCGCCCCTGGCGGTTCCCCGCGAAGGCGGGAACCGAGCGCGTTGTCGCGGCGTCGCAAAGGGCTCGATCTTCCCTGGGATCGCCCGGACGACCCGCACACCCGCAGTGCGCCGTCGGCTCACGCTTCCGCCTCTCCTCCCCAACGCATGGTCAGAACACTCTTCTTCTTCGCGGCGGTCGCCTTGGCACCCGCTGCCACGGCCCAGATCGGGACGAACTACTGCACCGCGAACCCCAACTCCACCGGGGGCATCTCGATCATCTCCGCGACCGGGAGCACGAACGTGGACGACAACGACGTCACGCTCGCCTGCTCGAACCTGCCGATCAACGCGTTCGGCTACTTCATCACGAGTCCTCTCGCGGGCTTCGTCTCATCGCCGGGCGGCAGCGCCGGCAACCTCTGCCTCGGCGGGGGGATCGGTCGCTACGCCGGCAACGTCCTGTCGTCGGGGCTGACGGGATCGGTGAGTCTCTCGATCAACTTGGATCTGATCCCGTCTCCGACCGGCAACGTCGTCGCGATGGCCGGTGACACTCACAACTTCCAGTTCTGGCACCGCGACTCGGGCTCGACCGGCGTGACGTCGAACTTCAGCGAGGGCCTCGAGATCGTCTTCGATCCGCCCGCGGGGCCGACCTTCTCCGTCGACGTCTGGCCGCTGATGCTCGCGCCGAACGGCTTCGGGCCGTCGTGCGTCGATTGCCACGGAGTCGGCGGATTCGGCGGGCTCGAGATGATCGACGTCAACTCGGCGTACGCCAACCTCGTCAACGTGCAGTCGACCTCGTTCGACTGCGGCGGCTCGACCTACGTCGTTCCGGGTGATCCGGCGGCGAGCCTCTTCTACGAGAAGCTCCTGCCGAACCCGGGCTGCGGAAGCCAGATGCCGATCGTCGGGACGTTCAACGGCGACCCCGACGTGATCCGCGACT
>JBCCSK010000333.1:0-6840 GCA_039200205.1 Planctomycetota bacterium | reverse complement strand
CTCGTCTTCATCTACATCTGGGCGGGCCCGCACCACCTGCACTACACGGCGCTCCCGCAGTGGGCGTCGACGCTCGGCATGATCTTCTCGGTCATGCTCTGGATGCCGAGCTGGGGCGGGATGATCAACGGCCTGCTGACGCTGCGCGGGGCCTGGCACAAGGTCACGACCGACCCGGTCCTGAAGTTCTTCGTCGTCGCCATCACCTTCTACGGGATGAGCACGTTCGAAGGCCCGCTGCTGTCGGTGAAGAGCGTCAACTCGCTCAGCCACTACACGGACTGGACGATCGGTCACGTCCACGCCGGCGCGCTCGGCTGGAACGGCTTCATGGGCTTCGGCCTCGTGTACTGGCTCGCGCCGCGCGTGTTCCAGACCAAGCTCCACTCGGTCAAGCTCGCGACGACGCACTTCTGGCTCGGGACGATCGGCATCCTCCTCTACGTCGTGTCGATGTACGTCGCCGGCGTCACGCAGGGCCTGATGTGGCGCGCCCTGACGCCCGAGGGTCAGCTCGCGTACCCGGACTTCGTCGAGACGACGCTGCGGATCCTGCCCTTCTACGTCATCCGCGCGATCGGCGGCGTGCTGTTCCTCGCCGGTGCCGTCATCGGGGCCTACAACCTCTTCCGGACCTGGGCCTCTCGCCCGAAGGAGTACGAGGTCGAGGTGCACGAGGCGCCCCCCCTCCAACCGCTCGCGAGCGATCCCGAGGTCCGGCCCGAGCCGCAGATGGTCGCGGCACTGGAGACGGCGAAGAAGCTCGAGGTGTTCTCGACTCTCTGGTGGCACCGCAAGTGGGAGCGCACGCCGTTCCGCTTCACGGTGTGGACGATCGGCGCCGTCGCCGTCGCCTCCCTCCTCGAGATCATCCCGACGTTCGTCATCCGCTCGAACGTGCCGACGATCGCGAGCGTCCAGCCCTACACGCCGCTGGAGCTGTGCGGGCGCGACATCTACATCGCCGAGGGCTGCTACAACTGCCACTCGCAGATGATCCGGCCGATGCTGGCCGAGACGCGACGCTACGGCGACTACAGCAAGCCGGGTGAGTTCGTCTACGACCACCCGTTCCAGTGGGGCAGCCGACGGATCGGCCCCGACCTCGCGCGCGAGGGCGGCAAGCAGTCGACCCAGTGGCACGTCCTCCACTTCGAGAACCCGGGCGCGCTGACCGAAGGCTCGATCATGCCGGTGTACGCGCACCTGATGACGAACGAGCTGGACCTGTCCTCGCTGCCGCTGCGCATGCGGGCGATGCAGGCGCTCGGTGTCCCCTACAGCGACGACGACGTCGAGAAGTCGGTCGCCAACGCCGAGAAGCAGGCGCGCGAGTTCGCGGACGAGTTCATCGCCCAGAACGGCGGCGCGCCGTACACGACGCGCGGCGGTGATGTGATCGACCTCGCGGATCGCGACGCGATCGCGCTGATCGCGTACCTCCAGAGGCTCGGCACCGACCTCTACGCCGATCCGCCGGCCGACGGCGAGCCCGTCGTGGTCGTCGACGACGAAGGCGCTGACGGCGAAGGAGGCCAGTGATGCTGAAGGACATCATGGGCGGCTCCGGCCTGACCGTCTTCGCAACCGCGGGCCTCGTCATCTTCGTGATCGTCTTCGTCGGGATCACCGTCTGGGCCCTGACGCGGAAGCAGCGGAAGATCGACCAGTGGTCGCGCATCCCGCTGACGAAGGACGACGAGCCGCCCATCGAGGACCGCGAGAAGGACGCCGAGCGATCGGCTCCGAACGGCGCCGCCTGACCCACGCTCGATCCCAACACCCGATCAACCCAACCGCTGACCTCACGATGTCCGACGCTGTCAACGACCCGACGACGGGTCACGTCTACGACGGGATCCAGGAGTACGACAACCCCCTCCCCGGCTGGTGGACGCTCCTCTTCTATCTGACGATCGTCTTCTCCGCCTGCTACTACTTCGTGTCGCTCGTGCGCGCGGAGTGGACCGACACCAACCTCCGCTACGAGGCCGCGAAGACGCGCGAGCTCCAGCGCCAGTTCGCCGAGATCGGCGAGCTCGAGCCGGACGCCGCGACGCTGCTCTCCTTCCTCCAGGATCCGGAGAAGGCCAAGTGGCTCGACGTCGGCAGCGCGATCTTCCAGACGAACTGCGTGTCGTGCCACGGCCGAGACGGCGCCGGTGTGTCCGGCCCGAACATGACGGACGATCACTACATCAAGGTCAAGACGATCGAGGACGTCGCGAAGACGGTCATCGAGGGCTCCGTGACCGCCGGGATGCCGGCGTGGTCGACGCGCCTGAGCACGAACGAGATCGTCCTCGTGTCCTCGTACGTCGCGTCGCTGCGCGGCCCGAACCTCCCGGGCCCGCGCGGCGCGGAGGGCGAGATCATCCCCGCCTGGGGAGCCACGAACTGACCCGCCAAGCAGCCGCCGCTCCCCCAGCGAGCCCCGCGTCGCCATGGCCGACCCCGCCGAATCCCTGCTGCAGCCGGAAGAGCACGTCCTGTCGACCCTCGAGGCCGACGGGAGCCGGCGATGGCTGCGGCCGAAGCTGGCGAAGGGACGGTTCTGGCACGCGCGGAGGGTCGTCGCGTACGTCCTGCTCCTGATCTACTCGGGCCTTCCGTGGCTGAAGATCAGCGGGAAGCCCGCGATCCTCCTCGACGTCCCCGCGCGCGAGTTCACGTTCTTCGGCGTGACGTTCCTGCCGACGGACACCGTGCTGCTCGCGATCGTCGTCCTGACGGCGTTCCTTTCGATCTTCTTCTTCACGGCGCTGTTCGGGCGCGTGTGGTGCGGGTGGGCCTGCCCGCAGACGGTCTACATGGAGTTCGTCTTCCGACCGATCGAGAGGCTCTTCACGGGCCGCACAGGCGTCGGAGGAAAGCCGAGGAAGGACGTCGCGGGCTGGCGCAAGGGCGGCATGTACGTCGTCTACTTCGTCATCGCTCTGCACCTGGCGCAGACGTTCGTCGCCTACTTCGTGGGCGTCGAGAACGTGAAGCAGTGGATGTGGAGCTCGCCCACGGACCACCCCGCCGCCTTCGCGATCGTCGTCGTGCTGACGATCCTGATGATGATCGACTTTGCGTACTGGCGCGAGCAGCTCTGCATCATCGGTTGCCCCTACGGTCGCTTGCAGTCGGTGCTGCTCGACAGGAACTCCAAGATCGTCACCTACGATCCGGGCCGCGGCGAGCCGCGCGCGCCGCTGCGGAAGAGCGATCGGAAGGAGGGCAAGGACCCCTTCGCCGACCGCGGGTCGTGCATCGACTGCCACCAGTGCGTGCACGTCTGCCCGACCGGGATCGACATCCGCGACGGCCTCCAGCTGGAGTGCATCCACTGCACCCAGTGCATGGACGCGTGCGACGAGATCATGGACCGCACGGGTCAGCCGCGCGGACTGATCCGCTACAGCTCGCAGGCCGCGATCGAGGGCGAGCCGCAGCGCTTCCTCCGCCCCCGCGTCGCGATCTACGGGACGCTGATCGCCGGCCTCGGAGCCCTCTTCATCACGCTGCTCGCGACGAAGCCGCAGGCCGACGTGACGATGCTGCGCACGCTGGGCAAGCCGTACTTCGTCACGGACTCCGGCGAGATCGACAACCCGATGCGCGTGAAGCTGACGAACCGGACCGGCGAGACGCGCACCTACACGTTCGAGATCGTGGACCCGCCCGGACCGCGCCTCTTCGAGGTCGATCAGAGTCTCTCGCTCGAGCCGGGCGAGACGATCACCGAGCCAGTACACGTCATGGTTCCGCCCGACGCGTTCGTCAGCGGCCGCCTCGACGTGACGCTCCGAATCTCCGACGACACCGGCTGGAGTCGCGACTCGTCCTGGCTGCTCTTCGGTCCGAACCAGCAGCCCCAGGCCGCCGGACAGGCAGGCCAGAGCCAATGAGAGAAGAACGAGACGACGCCGCGCGCCCGCGCAGTCTGCGCTGGCCGCTCATCATCGTCGGCATGCTCCTGACGCACGTGAGCGCGATGATGCTCGCGGTCAAGATCGCCTCGGGCGACACGGGACACGCCGTCCTCCCCGACTACTACCAGCGGGCCGTGGCGTGGGACGACCTGCAGGCGGAGGCCCGGGCCAGCGCGCGCCTCGGCTGGACGGCGTCCGTCACACCGTCGGTCCTGACGGACGAGCGCGGTCGACGCGAGATCCGCGTCGTGCTGCACGATCGCTTCGGGGCCGCCGTGGAGGGCGCCGCGCTGACGGCGCGGACGTGGCACCTCGCCGTCGGCGATCCGATCGACGTCGCGTTCCAGGCGAGCGCGGAGCCCGGCGTCTACGTCGGACGCGCTGCGATGGAACGTCCCGGCCGCTGGCACGTCGATCTCGTCGCGGACCAGGGCCCCTCGCGCTTCGTCGAGACGTCTGAGCTCGATCTCGTCTCCCCGTTCTCGACCGACGCCCCCGGTCACTAGCGAGCCGCGCCCTTCCCGTGGAGATGCTCCCCGCCTTTGCCGCCGTCGTCGTGGCGAGCCTCCTGGGCTCGCTGCACTGCGCGGGCATGTGCGGACCGCTGGCGGCCTTCGCCATCGGCGGCTCCGGCGGCCGCGCCGTCAAGCTCCACGCGGCGTACCACCTCTCTCGCGGTCTCGGCTACGCGCTGCTCGGCGTCGCTGCCGGGACCGCGGGCCGACTGGTCGACCTCGCGGGCGTGCTCGCTGGCCTTCAGCCGCTCGCCGCTGCTCTGGCCGGCGCCACGCTGGCCGTCGTCGGCCTCGCGATCCTCGTCCGCCACCTCGGCGGCCGAATCCCCCACTTCGAGCTTCCCGAACGGCTCGCTGGACCCCTGCGCCGCCTCCAGCAGCGCGCGTTCCGACTGCCGCCGACCGCCCGCGCGGTCGCGATCGGCGCGACGACGACGCTGCTGCCGTGCGGATGGCTCTACGCCTTCGCCGTCACCGCGGCGGGCACGGCGAGTCCGCTCCTGGGCGGCCTCGTCATGGTCGCCTTCTGGCTCGGGACGCTCCCGGTCCTGAGCGCGGTCGGCGCGGGGGTCCGCGGCATCGCGGGAAGACTCGGTCCGCGCCTTCGACCCGTGGCCGGCCTGTTCCTCGTTGCGGCGGGACTCGCCACGCTGAGCGGCAGGATCGGCCTCGACTCGGTCGCGATCGCAAGCAGCGCGCAGTCCGCCGCGCTGCACGCCCCCGCCGACGTTCCCGACCCCGAGGCCACGCCCGCGTGCTGCGCGGCGAAGGCCGCGGAGGAGGAGGCCGAGGGATGACGCCTTCGATGCGCGCCCATCAGCGCGTGACCTGCTCCCACTGCGGGCTCGACGTGCCCGCCGGACTGGTCGAGGAGGGCGCGTCCGAGCAGTTCTGCTGCGGCGGCTGCCGCATCGTCCATCAGACGCTGCGCGCGACGGGCCTCGGGGACGACTACTACCAGCTGCGCTCGCAGTTCGAAGAGCGGTCCTCGCTGGAGCCCGCGCGAGCGACGGGACGCAGCTACGACGCATTCGACCGCGAGGCGTTCCAGTCGCGCTACGTTCGGACGCGGAGCGGCGCCGACGGCGAGCCCGGCCTCGCCGAGGTCGACCTCCTCCTCGAGGGAGTTCGCTGCGCCGCGTGCGTCTGGCTCGTCGAGCGGCTCCCGCGCCTCCTCGACGGCGTCGTCGAGGTGCGCCTCCGCATGCGCGACGCGCGCGTCACGGTGATCTACGACCCCGAGCGCGCAACGCTCTCGGCGATCGCGCGCGAGCTCGACGCGCTCGGCTACCCCGCCCACCCGCCGGGCTCGGACGAGAGCCAGGCCCTCGCGCGGCGCGCCGAGCGAGGACACCTCGTGCGGATGGGCATCGCGGGCGTCTGCGCCGGCAACGCGATGCTCGTCGCGTTCGCGCTGTACTCGGGGCGCGAGGGCGGGCTCGAGGAGAGCCACGCCGCGCTGTTCCGCTGGGTCGGCCTCGCGCTCGGGTGGATCGCGATCCTCGGCCCCGGCCGGACGTTCCTGCGCGGCGCGTGGGCGGCGCTCCGAACCGGAACCGGACACCTCGACCTGCCGATCGCGATCGCGCTCGTGGCGGGCGGACTCGCCGGGACCTGGAACACCGTGACCGGCCGCGGCGAGGCGTACTTCGACTCGCTGACCGTCCTCGTCTTCCTCCTGCTCGTCGGCCGCTACGTGCAGGCGAGACAGCAGCGCTGGGCGTCGGACGCCGTCGAACTGACGCGCGCGCTGACCCCCGCGTCGTGCCGCGTCGTTCGCGACGGCGAGCGCACCGAGGAAGTCACGCTCGAAGAGCTGTCCGCCGGCGACCTCGTCGAGGTCCGCCCGGGCGAACCCTTCCCCGCCGACGGGACGATCGAGTCGGGGGCGACGCGGGTGGATCGCGCGCTCCTCTCCGGCGAGGCCGAGCCCGTCGCGGTCGCCGAAGGGGACGCGGTGCACGCGGGCTGCCAGAACGTCGCCCAGCCGGTCCGCGTGCGCGTGGCCGAGGTCGGGTCCTCGAGTCGCGTCGGCCGGCTGATGGGGCTCGTCGAGGAGGGCCTCGCGCACAAGCCGCCGATCGAGCGCCTCACCGACCGCATCGCCGGCGTCTTCGTGGTGGTCGTCTGCGGGCTCGGCCTCGCGTGCTTCCTGCTGTGGCTCCTGCGCGCGGACCTCGCGACGGCGATCGACCACACCGTCGCGCTGCTGATCGTCGCCTGCCCGTGCGCGCTCGGCCTCGCGACGCCTCTGACGCTCGCGGTCGCGGTCGGACGTGCGGCGCGGTCGGGACTGCTCGTCAAGGACGCCGCCGTCTTCGAACGGATCGTCCGCGGCGGACGGCTCGTCCTCGACAAGACGGGCACGCTCACGCACGGCGCGCCGCGCGTCGTCGAGTGGCGCGGCG
>JBCCSK010000332.1:0-6845 GCA_039200205.1 Planctomycetota bacterium | reverse complement strand
TGCAGCCCGTTCGAGAAGTTCCAGGCTCCGGCCGGGTTGCCGACGTCGCGGAACACGAGCTGGAAGTACGCGTTGGACCCGACGTCGAAGTACGGCGCGATGTTCGGCAGCGTCGTCGTCAGGTCGACCGACAGCTCGAACGTGCCCGACGCGTCCAGCCCGGCGACCCCCAGTCGCTGCGCCCCGAGGCCGAGACACAGGAAGCCCGCACCGCTCGGCGCATAGGCGGGGACGTCGGACACGAAGGCGATCCCGACGCTCTGGGAGGGCCCGTTGTTGACCCGGAAGACGAAGTCGTTGGTCGACGTCGAGGCGCTCCCGCGGTAGTCGGCTGCAGCGAACCGTCCGTCCGCGGTCGGGGACATCGGGCCGCAGTATCCGCGCGGACCGAAGTTGAGCGCGCAAAGGAAGGGCTCCACGCGATCCCCGTGGTCCTGGAGCGAGTTCAGTCCGTGCGTCCCGCTCGGGTAGTAGAACGCCTGGACATCCGCCGGACTGAATCCGGCGGAGAGCATCGCGTCCACGAGCACCATCGTGTGGGACGGGTCGACCTGGAGGTCGAGGAGTCCGTGGTGCGCCTGGACCGCAGGAATGTCCGTGGCGAAGTAGCAGGGCGAGCGCCGGATCCAGGCGAGCCTCGCCTCGTCGAGCGTGATCGCACCGGTGAGGTACGGGTTGACGACGGACTCGAACACGACGCGTCCGATCCCGGCCGGTGTGGCGTTCGCGTTCAGGATCTTGTCGACCTCGGCGAGGACGCTCGGCAGCGACAGGTCGGTGAAACCGAACATGTCGACGACGCGACGGATGCGGTCGTCGCGGGCGGTGAGGAGGAGCGCGACGGCCCCTCCGCGACTGATGCCCCACGCCCCGATCCGCGCGTCGTCGACGTCGGGGTAGTTCGCGAGCACGGTCGAGAGCAACGCGCGCGTGTCGTCGACGTCGCGGTCTGCCCAGCTCGGTGTTCCGCCGGAGTTGAAGACGCCAGCGAAGCTCGTGCCGAGTCCCTCGCCGCGGAAGCTCGGGATGATCAGGAAGTACTCGTCGTCGACGCACTGTCCCGGAAGGACGGTGAGGAAGTTGCTCGCCTCCTCGATCCCGACGCCCTGGAGACCGCCGTGACAGACGACGAGTGCGCCGTAGGGCGTGCCCGGCGTGTAGTTGCGCGGGAAGCGGATCGCGCCGAAGTGCCGCTGGCCTTCGACGATGTGACTCAGCACGTGGAACAGCGCGCCCTGGGAGTCGAGACCCGTCGCTTCGAGACGGAACCCCTCGACGACGAGCGGGCGAGTCGCCCAGTCAGCGCGAACCGCGTCCAGCTCGGTCGCGGTCGGCGGGAGGAAGAGGCTCGACAGATCGAGTCCTGTCCCCGCCCACGCGGTCGAAGCGAAGGGCGAGGCGAGCGCCGCGAGCAAAGCGGCGACGCACCGTGTGAAACGGCGCCGGAGGGAGACGAGAGCCATGGCGGAGCGAGGCCTGACGATGCGCGACGGGGGCCCGACGCACCTCGACAGGCGGCACTGGGGATCGGTGGAGAGACAGCCGTCGGAGAAGATAGCACGGGGAGAGATGCGCCCGCCGACGCGACACTCCGCCTCCTTCAGCGAGACATGCACGCGCCGCGACCCTGTTCCGGATCGGGACGCGATCTTCATACGGGACTCATCCGAGGGTCAGGAGCGGAGGAGCGACGCCCCGTCCATCTGCTCGTGCTTCTCGAGCCCGAGGAGCTCGAGGAGCGTCGGCGCGACGTCGGCGAGGATGCCGCTCGCGCGCAGGCGCGCGTCGCGGACCGGAGCCCCGACGAGCACGAACGGAACCGGGTTGAGCGTGTGGGCGGTGTGGGGCTGGTCGGTCGTCGGGTCCCACATCTGCTCGGAGTTCCCGTGGTCCGCGGTGATGACGAGCGTGCCGCCGCGCGCCTCGACGGCCGACACGATCCTCCGCAGGCACGCGTCGACCGTCGCAACCGCCTCGACCGCCGCGTCGTAGACGCCGGTGTGGCCGACCATGTCCGGGTTGGCGAAGTTCACGACGTAGACGTCCGTTTCCCCCCGCTGGAGGCTCTCCAGCAGCGCGGTCGTCACGCCCTCGGCGCTCATCGCGGGCTCAAGGTCGTAGGTCGCGACCTTCGGGCTGGGGATGAGCGTGCGCGACTCGCCGTCGTACTCCTCTTCCCTTCCGCCGGAGAAGTAGTAGGTGACGTGCGCGTACTTCTCGGTCTCGGCGATCCGCTCCTGCCGTAGGCCGGCCTCGCTGACGAGCTCCCCGAAGATCCCCGTCAGGTCGACGGGGGGGAACGCCACCGGGACCTCCAGGTCGTCGCGGTAGGAGGTCATCGCTGCGACGTCGATGCTCGGCGCCCCGCCGTCGCGCTCGAACCCGTCGAACGTCTCCTGCACGAATGCGTCGGTGATCTGACGCATGCGGTCCGCGCGGTAGTTGAAGAGCATCACGCCGTCCCCGGAGCTGATGCGTCCCTCGGCCGGATCGCCGATCGCGACCGGCTCGATGAACTCGTCGTTGACGCCGCTCTCGTAGGACGCGCGCACGGCGTCCGCCCCCGACTCCGCGCGCCCGCCCTTGCCGTGAACGAAGAGGTCGTACGCCTGTCGAACGCGCTCCCAGCGCTTGTCGCGGTCCATCGCGAAGTACCGCCCGATGACGCTCGCAACGCGCCCGACGCCGATGCGCTCGCACGCGCTCTCCAGCTCTTGCACGAACTGTTCGCCCGAACGCGGCGGCGTATCTCGGCCGTCGGTGATCGCATGGATGATCACCTGATCGCGGCCGAGCCCCAGATCGGCGGCGAGCTGGATCAGCGCGCGCAGGTGCTCGTCGCTCGCGTGGACCATCCCGTCGCTGACGAGGCCGACGAAGTGGAGCTTCGTCCCGCGCTCGCGGACGCCCGCCATCAGGTCGACGATCGTGGCATTGGCCTGGAACACGCCGTCCTCGATCGCACGGTCGATGCGACTGACGTCCTGGTACACGACTCGACCGGCGCCGAGGTTCATGTGTCCGACCTCGCTGTTGCCCATGACGCCGTCGGGAAGTCCGACCTCGCGCCCGCACGCGGTCAGGAACGTGTGCGGATGCGAATCGAAGACCTCGGCGAAGTAGGGCGCGCCCGCGGCGACCGCGTTGAACTCGGGGTCGTCGCGCTTGCCCCAGCCGTCGAGGATGAGGAGGACGAGGGGAGAGCGGGTCATCGGCGGTCGTGGAGCGGGGCGTCGGGATCGTCGGTGGCGCGAAGCGAGTGCAGAGCGTTCACTGGGGCCCTATCCTGACGTAGCGCGGGACCCCCGGCCACCGCCCCCCCCATGGACGCGAAAGCAACGCTCATGTCGCGCGCGACGCGCCTCGTTTCGACGGTCGCCCTCCTGGCTCTGACGCTTCCGGGGTGCGGGAGCCTCAACCTGATCCCGGTGAGCCGCGACTCGGTCCTCGGCGCCCAGTCGTACCCGGAGCTGCTCGCGAACGACCCGATCATCTCGAGCGGCAAGGACTACGAGATGGTGGCGCGGATGACCGACAACCTGGTCGCAGCCGCCAAGGAGCTCGACCCCGAGATCGCGGACCTCTTCGAGTGGGAGGTGCGACTCGTGAAGCGCGACGACATCGTCAACGCGTGGTGCCTGCCGGGCGGGAAGATGGCGGTCTACACGGGGATCCTCCCCGTCGCCCAGGGCGAGACGGGCCTCGCGGTCGTCATGGGCCACGAGATCGCCCACGCGACGCTGCGCCACGGGACGCAGAAGATGACGCGCCAGATGGGGACGGCCGCGCTG
The DNA here is from genome assembly GCA_039200205.1 of Planctomycetota bacterium. Taxonomy (GTDB): domain Bacteria; phylum Planctomycetota; class UBA1135; order UBA1135; genus Saltatorellus. The sequence goes on along the minus strand of JBCCSK010000332.1, from coordinate 3,054 downwards.
GTGGCGATCACGGCGATTGCGGTCGGAGACAACCTGCAGGAGAAGGCGCTCGCTGCGGGCATCGCGAGCGCTGCGGCGTCGTTCGTCAACCTCTCGTACGGCCGCGGGGACGAGCTCGAGGCCGACGCGCGGGGGCTCAAGTACATGGCGCGCGCCGGGTACGACCCGCGGGAGGCGGTCGACTTCTGGAAGCGGATGCAGGCGGCCAGCGGCGGCAAGGAGCCCCCCCAGTGGCTGTCGACCCACCCCTCGAATTCGACGCGGATCGAGCAGATCGAGGAGCTCCTCCCCGAGGCGCTCGCGATCTACCAGCAATCCGGCGGATCAAATTGACGCAAGCCCCTCAAGGACCATGACTTAGGGAGTTACCCCCGAGCGAGCCCTAGGGTCTGACCGAATCTCCTCACTACGCTCTCTGGGCCTAGCGGCCCTGCGGCGCGGATCGCGCGGGCCTTTTCGTCCCTGCCTCGCACCCCCGCCCCGAGCATCGAGCGTGAAGATCGCGTTCGCGACCCCCGAGCTCAACTCACTCGTCCGCAGGACCCAGCTCGCCGAGATCGCCGAGCTCCTTCCGAGAACGCTTCAGGCGCTCGGAGCGGACGTCCGTGTCTTCCTGCCGTACTCGGTGGACATCGACCCCGATGTGCTGGGCCCGCTCGAGGAGAGCGCGCTGCTGCGCATCCGCGACGGATCGACGCGGACGCCGATCACGATCCGGACGGGCTACGTCGAGGGCCTGACGGTCCACCTGATCGACCACGCGGACCTGTTCCGCTCGCGCCATCCGTACGGCGACGAGAACGGCCCGTACGCCGACAACTGGCGCCGGTACGCGATCTTCGCCAGGGCCGTGCTGGAGGGGCTCGGCCCGCTCGCGTTCACGCCGGACGTGATCCACTGCTTCGACTGGACGGCCGGGCTCATCCCGCTCGTACAGAAGCTCGAGTACGAGGAGCGCGACCAGCACCCTGCCGCGCACCCCGGCACCTTCTTCGCGATCCAGAATCTCGCGATGCAGGGGTCGTTCGAGCGCGAGATCCTCCCGAAGATCGGGATCCCCCATCCGTACTTCCGCGCCGTCGACGGCGTGGAGCTCGGGGGGCGCGTCAACTACCTCAAGGCGGGCGCGGAGTTCGCGACGATCGTCGGCACGACGTCGCCGAGCAAGGCGCTGCAGCTCGTTTCGACGGACCGCGGCGACGGGCTCGAAGAGACGTTCCGCCGGCGCGAGAAGGAGCTCGTCGGCGTCCAGAGCGGCATCGACTACCGGACGTGGGATCCCGCGACGGATCCCCTCCTCGCCCAGAACTACTCGGCCGAGCAGAAGGACTTTCCGGGCAAGCGCAAGTGCAAGGCGACGCTCCAGGAGGGACTCAAGCTCGACGTCGGCCCGCGCACGCCGATGCTCGCCGTCATCGGCCGCTTCGATGCGGACAGCGGCTTCGACATCCTGGCCGAGGCGCTGACTCCGATCCTGGAGCGGAACGTCGAGCTCGTCCTGATGGGTCCTGGTCCGCCCGAGATCATCGAGCGGCTGCACACGATCGAGCAGACGTTCGCAGGACGCTGCCGCGTGATCGAGGGCTACGACGTGAGCACGGCGCACACGCTCCTCGCCGGCGCCGACATGCTGATGCTGCCGGGCCACTACCACGCGACCAACGCGCTCGCCGCGATCGCGATGCGCTACGGCGTCGTCCCGATCGCCTACGCCCACAGCGGCCTCGAGGACACCCTGATCGACCTCGTCGGCTCGCCGAAGAAGGGTACGGGCCTTCTCTTCGAGCGCTACGAGCCCGACGCCGTCGTCGAAGCCGTGGACCACGGTCGGACGCTCTACAAGAAGGCGGCCGACTGGAAGCTGATCATCGCGCGCTGCATGGAGCAGGACTTCTCGTGGGCCGAGAGCGGTCGCGAGTACCTCAAGGCGTACCGCCGCGTGACGCGCCGATCGAAGACCCGCAAGTCGTAGCGCGCGCGCTACCCTGGCGCGGATGTCTCCGGACGCGCTCATCGGACTCGACTTCGGCGGAACGTCGATCAAGGCCGGCGCGGTGCGGGCCTCCGATGGCGCCATCCTCGCGCGCGCGACGCGTCCGTTCGATCCCGACGTGGCCGCCGACGAGATCTTCGATCGCGCGGCGAGCATCGTGCGCGAGCTCGAGGAGGCCGTCGTTGTCTCGCCCCCCGCGATCGGGCTCGGGTGCGCCGGACTCTTCGACCGGCCGTCGGGGCGCGTGCTCGCGAGCGCGAACATGCCGAACCTCGTCGACACGAGCCTGTCCGAAGGGCTCGGTCGACGGATCGACGGCCGCAAGGTGATCGTCGAGAACGACGCCAACGTCGCCGCGTACGGAGAGCAGTGGCTCGGCGCCGGCCTGGAGGAGGAGAGCCTGGTCCTCCTGACCCTCGGGACGGGCGTCGGCGGCGGCGTCGTGCTCTTCGACGAGCTCTTCACCGGTCCGGGAGGAAACGCGGGAGAGATTGGCCACGTGGTGATCTACCCCCGTCCGTCCGACAGTCCGTACTGCGGTCCCTACGACGCGGGACTCGAGTGCGCGTGCGGCTCGTACGGCTGCCTCGAGCGGCTCGTTTCGGCGACGGCGGCCAAGCGTCGAGCGAGGGCCGCAGGCCTCACGGACGACCTCCCCGCGCTCAGCGACGAGGCGCGCGCGACCGACGGGCGGGCCCGAGCCCTGATGCACACGATCGGACGCGACCTGGGCGCGGGCCTCGCGACGCTCGTCACGCTCTTCGACGTGGACTTCTTCGCGATCGGGGGCGGCTTCGGCGCGGCGCTGGATCTTCTGGAGGCCGGCGCGCACGAGGTGCTCGAAGACCGGCGCTACGGGACGCGCCCCGCGCGGATCGTCCCCGCCACCCTCGGCGCCGACGCCGGCTGGATCGGCGCAGCCCGCCTGACGCGCTAGCGAGCGACCCAAAACCGGGGTTGTTCGCGCGCGGCCCCCCCCCCCCCCCGCGGGGGCGGGGGGGGGGGCGCGGGCCTCGCGACGCTCGTCACGCTCTTCGACGTGGACTTCTTCGCGATCGGGG
>JBCCSK010000331.1:0-6863 GCA_039200205.1 Planctomycetota bacterium | reverse complement strand
GGGCGCGCATCGTCCTGCCGGAGGCGAACGACGAGCGCGTCGTGCGCGCTGCGACGCGGCTCGCGTCCGAGGAGCTCGTCCGCCCCGTCCTCGTCGCGGCGAAGGGGCTCGGCTCGATTCCGTCGAGCATCGAGGTCGTCGACCCCGAGCGGGACGACCGCGCCGAGTCGTTCGCCGCAGCGCTGCACGAGAGGCGTCGCGCCAAGGGGATGACGATCGAGGAGGCGCGCGAGCGCATGCGCGACCCGCTGACGTTCGGGGCGGCCCTCGTGGCGTCCGGCGACTGCACGGGCGGCGTCGCCGGTTCGATCGCAGCGACCGCCGACGTCCTGCGGGCGGGCCTTCACGTCATCGGCCTCTCGCGCGGGATGAAGACGCTGTCGTCGTGCTTCCTGATGGTCTTCGACGACCGCGCGCTGACCTACGGCGACTGTGGCGTCGTCCCGGACCCGACGGCCGAACAGCTCGTCGACATCGCCATCGCGACGGCCGAGAGCCACCGCCGGCTCGTCGGTACCACGCCGAAGGTCGCCCTGCTCTCGTTCTCGACGAAGGGCTCCGCCGACCACCCGCGCGTCGACAAGGTCCGCCAGGCGGCCGAGATGCTCGCCGAGCGCGCGCCGTCACTGACGAGTGACGGCGAGCTCCAGGTCGACGCGGCGATCGTGCCCGAGGTCGCCGAGCGCAAGGCGCCGCGCTCGCCGCTCGGCGGTCGCGCGAACGTGCTCGTCTTCCCCGACCTCGACGCCGGCAACATCGCCTACAAGCTCACGCAGAGGCTCGCGGGCGCAACGGCGCTCGGGCCGCTCGTCCAGGGACTGGAGCGACCGCTGATGGATCTCTCGCGCGGCTGCACGAGCGACGACATCGTCGACGTCGCCTGCATCGCGGCCGCGCTCGGCGCGTAGCCCGCCTCGCGGATCAGTACGAGTCGTCGTACGACTCGCCGTAGCCGTCGCCGTGTCCGTCCTCGCCGTGGACGTCTCCGTCCGCGTCGCTCTTGCGCTGCATCGCACCCGTGATCGGGCAGACGAGGACGTCGGGATCGTTCGGGTCGAGGACCTCGGCGGTCTCACTTCCCTCGGTCGTCGGCGTGGCAGCGGCCTGCGGCTCGACCGGCTCGCTCGCCTGCTCCGGCGTCGTGCAGGCGACGGCGAGGGGGAGGGCGAGGGCGGCGGCGATCTTGATTCGAAGCATGCTTGGGGTCCGATCGGTGGTTCCGGAGCGGTTCGGCGCCCGAAACGGTACGTGAGCCGCGGCATTCATCGGCCGCGCCAGGCGGAATCTGGGCCGCGAGCGCCGATATTCGACCCCATGGGAGGGGGAAGACGCAGACGCCGCGCGTGGGAGGTCGACGCCGACGAGCCGACGGACGAAGAAGAGGGCCAGTGGGCGCACGAGGTCGACCTGCACGGCTGCACGGTCGTGCAGGCCCAGCGCCGCCTCCTCGAGGAGCTGACGCGCTGTCGCGCCTCGGGCCGCTCCCCGGTCCTCGTGATCACCGGGAAGGGCTTCGGCAGCCTTGGCGGCAAGGGCGTGCTCGGCCCGGCCGTCAAGGCCTGGCTCGAGGGGCCGGACGGACGCGGCGTGGGCGTCCGGGCCGTGCGCGCGCTCGAGGGCCGAGGCGCGTTCGACGTCGAGCTGCAGCGCCGGGCTCAGTAGCCCTCGCGGACCGCGCCGACGGGCTCGGACACGCACGCGAAGACGACCTCGTGGGCGCCGGCCTCATCGGCGTCGAGCGTCCGCGACATGCGTGCCGGCAGCGCCTCGAACGACCCGCGACGGCGCGGCTCCAGGACGACCTCGAAGTCCCCCGCGGGGACGGCGCAGCGCCACTCGAAGGTCCCGTCGGCGTCGATCGCGAGGACGTGGGGCAGCGCCCGACGCGCCGCGGTCGATCGCACGGTCACCTGCAGGCGCCCGAGGTACTCCCGACGGAACCGATCGCGCGAGAGCACGGACGCGGTCGAGTCGCGCCGGCGAAGCTCCTCGGCGAACTCCTCGAGCGAGTCGTGGTCGATCTCGATTCGGCCCCGCAGGTGGAGCACGTCGTCGAGGACGATCGGCTCGCCGGGGCGCCTCAGCACGAACGGAGGCGTGATCTCGGAGGCTGCAGGAAGCGCAGGTGCGGCCATCCGCTCGACGACCTCGATCGTAGGCACAGCGGCGGCCTCGTCCTCTTCCTCCAGGGGCGAGGGCGGGCTCACCGCGGCGTGCGTGACCGGCGGCGCCGTTCGATCGGCGGCCGCCGTCGTCATCACGGGATTCTCGGGGGCACCGGGCGCGCCGACGACGCCCAGATTGGCGCCGACGACGACGGTGATGAGAAGGGCGATGGTGGCGTGGGTCAGGCGGCGCATCCGTGCGGTTCGATGGTCCTGTGGCGGGTGTCCGCCAATGCACCCTATCCCACTCTCGGAGCGCGGGCCGGACAGCGTCGCGCGCGAGGGTCGGGCACGCCGAACCGAGACGGCCGGCACGTACGCGGATCGGGACTTCTCAGAACCCGAAGCTGAGCCCGGCGTAGACCGTCAGGTCGGTCCCGGTCGCGGCGATCGCGTCCTCGTGGAACCCGAGGCGCAAGAGCGATCCCCGACCGAGGTCGTGCGCGAGCCCGACGCCGATGTCGAGGATCTCACGGTCGATCTCCTCGAAGGGCAGGTCACCCGTCAGCGGCGTTTGCAGGAGCAGCCGCAGGAGCAGCGACGTCCGGTTCGTCAGGCGGTACTCGAGTCCGCCGGACGCGAGCAGAAGCGTCCGGATCGTGATCCCGGCGTCGGCGAACGAGTCGGGCTGGTCGACGAGGACGCCGTCGGCGCTCGCCGTCCAGGTCCAGCGCCCGATCGATCCCTCGAACAGGACGCCGGCGGACGTGTCCCAGCCGCCGCTTCCGGACCCGCGGTCCTCGTCGCCGGTCGGGATCTCGATCGTGATGCGCGCCGCGATCCCCGGACCCGCGTCGTCCTCTTCGCGAACCCGCGCCACGAGCGTCACCGGCAGGTCGGCGAACAGGATGGTGTCCTCCTCCATCGAGTAGGCCGTGATCCCATCGTTGCGCAGCTCCATCGAGTACTGGTCGCGCGGCGCGTCCTCGCGCCCCCCGCCGGGGAACCCCCATGAAGGCGTGGAACTCGTCGACGATCCGGTCGAGGAACCCGCTCGTGCCGTAGATGAAGGCCGGCTCGACGACGAGCTCGAACCCGTCCGCGACGCCGTACGCGAGCCGCGTCCCCACCCGCGCGATCTCTCCGTCGAAGCTCGCCGCGCGCAGCGGCTCCGACTCGACCTCGAAGATCGAGCTGTAGCCGAAGTCGACGTCGAGGCGCCCCGCTCCAGGCTCGAGGACCTGGGCCGTGCGCGGTCGCGGGCCCGGGAAGAGCAGCGACACCGGATGGTGGATTCGCGTGGGGAGCGGTCCCCGCACACGTTCAGCGCCCGCACCGGTCGGAGCCGCACAGGCCGCCAGGAGCAGACAGGAGGCCGCCGTGGCGCGGATCGAGCGTGCGAGCGTCATCGGGGGCGGTCGGGGAGCGACGAAGCGGGCAGCCGCGCGGGGGCGCCGCCCGAAGGCGGCAATTCACGTGCCGCTCCCCATGGCGGGGGATCAGTCGTCGCCCTTCTCTTTTCGTTCGCCCGGGGAATCGCCTTGATCCCCATCGCCGGCGCCGTCCATGAGCGGCACGGCGATCTCGACGTCCTGACGGCGGAAGACGCACGTCCCGTCTTCAAGGCAGATCGAGTAGACGACGTAGCCCCCGAGCGTCGCCGCGCTCGGCGGCGGCGGCGCGTCGGGATCGGGGGGACCGAGGTCGACGAGGGGCGAAGAGACGCCGAAGTCGACGCGCAGCGGCCTCTGCTCGCGCCCCTCGCGAGGGGCGGGGAACTCGATGAGCCGGCGCTCGGCGGTCCAGCCGTCGGGCAGCTCGAGCCAGAGCTGGGCCGGATCGGCGTCGACGGCCCACTTCGACGGACCGCGGGGCCGCAGCGTCACGTGGACGCGCGCCGACCCGCTCGGCACGCGGATCCTCGGTCCGGCGGCGGCGGTGTGACGCGCGACCGCCGTCTCCAGCTGCGCGTGCGCGCCGGCGTCTCGCGCCACGCCTCCGGTCGGGTCGGGCTCGCGGTCGTCCTCTTCGCCGATCGGAATGGCCTGGGACGCTCCGGCGACCTCCGAGCCCGACAGAGGCACGAGGACCTCGACCGGGACCTCGCCCCGCGCCTCGACCTCGGCCCGGGCGCTCTCGACCCAGTCGTAGAACGCGTAGGGCTTGTCGAGCCGCGGCCCCCACTGCTGGATGCGCCGGCGCCAGATGTACTGGTCGGGGCGAGCGAGGAGGGCGCTGCGCCAGTGATCGACGGCGCGCTGGAAGTCCTCGGCCGAGGCGGCCGGACCGTCGTAGCGCAGTCGACGCGCGACGCCGGCGCGGAAGCGGTCGACCGGACGCCCGACGTCGGCGAGGGCCTCGAGCGCCGCGACGTCGGCGCCGATCGTCGGAGCGCCGGACCGACCGAGGAGGAGCCTTGCGATCGCGCGGTCGGCGCTGCCGACGGGCTCCTCGCGCTCGCTCGCCATCGCGCGCGTCAGCTCGAAGCCGGGGACCGGCTCCTCCCCCTCGGGCGCCTCGAAGCTCTCCTGGAGGAACGCGGCGACGAACTCGTCGACGAAGCGGTCGAGGCCGGGCCGCGCGACGCGGACCACGCCGTGCTCGTCGATGCCCGTCAGCACGGGGACGACCTCGAGCCCGGTCGCGCCGAACGGGTCCCACAGGATCGGGAAGTCGAACCCCCTCCACTGGGCGTAGAGCGCGGCGCGGTCGGGGTGCTGCTCCTGGACGATCCCGACGATGTCGAGCGCCCCCTCTTCGACGAACGGCTTCAGCTTCTCGTACCAGACCGGCACGATCCGTCGGCAGCCCGCTCACCAGGAGGCGAACTGGATCAGGAGCAGCTTCCGCCCGCGAAGGTCGGCGAGCGAGAGCGTCCCAGAGCCGTCGATGAGCGGAAGCTCGACGGCGGGAACGCGCTGGCCCGACGTGGACCAGACGGAGGGGTCGATCTCGTCGGCGGAGAGCGCGGCGAGCAGGAGCGCAGCGACGGAGGTGGGCATGGGCCCGAGCGTACGCGCTCGGGCCCCGAGCGTGACCGACCGATCAGTCGCAGAGAGTGACGCGCAGCGCGTTGGTCGCGCGGACGCCGCTGCCGTCGCGGTACACCGCCTGGAGGTGGAACGTCGCGCCGGCGACGAGCCACCCTGCGAGCGGAGAGAGGTCGATGCTCGCGGTCGGCACGACGAAGCTCCCGATCGAGCCCGCGGTCACCGGACCGCCGACGCGCGCGAGGCCCTGGGTCGCATCGATGCACAGGGGCGCGCCGCCGAACGTCGCGCTGCCCGCGACGGGACCGCCGAGGACGAGCGCCACGGCGCCGGGCGGGAGGTCGTAGCCGCGGATCGTCGCCGCGTCGAACGGGGCAGCCCCCGAGCCGCCGACCAGGAGCGTCCCGACGTCGAGGCAGAGCGGTACCGCGCGCGCACCGTCGACGCGACGGACCTCGAGACGCGCGTCCGCCATGCTTCCCATCGGCGCGGAGAGCCACGGCGCAGCGAGAAGCGCGCGCCCCGCATCGAGGGCGACGGCCGACGAGCCCGCGCCGGCGCGCAGGACGTCGAAGGTTCGGTACGTGCCCTCGTCCCACTCGAACAGCCGGATCGTGGGCTGCCCGGGATCGTCGTCGCCGGTTGCGACGACCAGGAAATCGCCCGCGGCCGCGACCAGCGCCGAGCGCGGCGTGCCCGTGGACCGCGCCGGGAAGTCGTCGACGGCGATCGTCTGCAGCACCGGCATCGACGACCCGGCGTCGAGGTCGAGGACGTACGCGGCCGCGTCGACGACGCCGCCGACCACGACGCGCTCACCGGCCAGTGCGACGCTCGCCGCCGCCTGGGCTCCCGACGACGTCGGCAGCAACGTGACGTCGAGCACGTGCTCGGTCCGCCACCCGGTCGGGATCCGCTCGACGACGCGCAGCTCGTCGCCGGTGAGCCCAGCGAGCCGATCGCCGTCCATGGCGACGCGATGGGCCTCCTCGATGTCGAAATTCTGCCCCGTCGTCAGGTCGGCGCGTTCCCACGCTCCGCCGGGCGACAGCGTGAACGACTCCAGCGTCCCGCGACCGACGCCCTGGAACGCGCGCGCGTCGAACGAGCCGACGACGAGGCGCGCACCGTCGAACGCGACGAGCGAGCCGAACGTGCCGGTCTCGAAGAAGGTGGGATCGGCGTCGAGCGTCTGGACGTTCGACCAGCCGCCCGCACCGCGCTGGAAGACCGCGATGCGATGCGGCGAACCGGCCAGGGACCCGTCGCGAAACCGCGCGAAGAGCCACTCGCCGTGCGCGTCCCAGCGGTCCGCGAAATCCGTCGCTCCGGTCGGCGTCGCGCCGGCGTCGAACAGGTCGAGCCGCTGCTCGACGACCCAGCCGGACCCGGTGCGCCGATGGACGTAGAGGGCGCCGCGCTCACCGGCCGCGCCGGCGGGCTCGTCGGGCGACGAAAGCACCGCCAGGTCGCCGTCGAGGACGGCGCGGCCGACGTCGAAGGGCACGGTGCCGGGCACGGCGCCGACGAAGACGTCGAGGGGCAGCGGCTCGACGTCGTCGCAGTCGAGCTGAGCGGCCGCGGGAGCGGCGAGGAGGACGAGAGGAAGGAGGCGTCGCAGCATCGCTTTGCGTGGTGAAGGAAACGGCGGACCGTCCCCTCCCTCCGCAGCGACCGTTCATGGCGGGGCCGCCGATCCGCGATTCCGGCGCGTGCCCCGTTCCGGGACGGGAGCGGGAGAGCGACCTGAACCCACTGGCTTGGAGCG
>JBCCSK010000330.1:0-6863 GCA_039200205.1 Planctomycetota bacterium | reverse complement strand
TTCGGCCCTCGCGAAGGCTGAATGCGCGCTCATCCGCGCCGCCTCGGGGCGGGCCCCTTCGTCAGGCGGGCAGCTCGAAGATCGAGACGCGGGTCTCCTCGGCGAGCAAGCCCGCGCCGTCGACCACCGACCAGGCGATCTTCTCGTCGAGGCCCGGCACGGTCCAGTCGCCCAGCGTCCGGCCCGTGAGGGCGTCGATCGCCTCGAGGTGCGCCCGACGCTCGACGTAGAGCTTGCCGCTGTCGGCCGTGATCGAGACCTCCGGGAGGTCGTCGATCGGCTTGGTCTCGAGGATCCGGTACCAGAGCGGAGGGTCGCCCGGCGGCGCGTCCGAGCGCAGAGCGACGAGACTGAGCGTGTCGCGCGCACCCTCGTCGGGGTGGGACGCGAGCTGCATCATGAAGTCCATGCGATCGTCGGGATCGAGCAGGAACTCGAGCTCGCACGTCACGAGAACGACGACGCCCCCCGTCGCGCCGATGTCGTGGATCGAAGGCATGCGGGGGTCGAGCGCGTACCCGTCGAACGCGCCGTCACTGGCGATCAGCCGCACCGCACCGTACTTGCCGGACTCGTTGTTCGACACGACGACGTAGATCGAGTCGCCGCTCGCCGAGAGGCCGTGGTAGCGCTCGCCTTCCCGCGAGTAGCGCCACTTCTCGCGCAGCGTGGCGGTGTCGACGCCCCAGACCGAACGGGCGTTCGCACAGACGACGACCTCCGGTCGCACGATCGCATCGTCGAACGAATCGATGTCGGCGGCGTCGAGTAGCTCGCCGTCCGCGACGCGCATCCGCACCATGCGGTGGCCGCCCTGGCTGGGGCCGAGCACGAGGACCTGGCCCTGCTGGCCGATGCCCGCGCCGAAGCCGCGCCCGTAGCCGACCTCGCAGGGCGCGATCCAGAGCCGCTCCCCCGTGTTGCGATCGAAAGCGCCCAGCTTCCCGGGGATCACGTCGTCGAGCCACTTGCCGCCGGCCGGCGGGTCGTACCCGTGCAGCAGGACGGGGCCCGTCGAATCGAATGCGATTCCGTCGACCTCGGTCTCCAGCTCGCGGCTCCAGCGTCGCTTCGCCGTGCTCGTCATGCGCGCATCCTAACGTTCGCGCGCGCGCCGTTCGCGCGTCGATCGTCGGGCGATCGCCGACGCTGTCAGCGCCAGACCGCGCCGACCTCCGCCTCCGAATCCGGAGGTGCGATCGACTCGATCTCGGCGACGACCGTGCGGGGCTCCGTTCGCGGAGGAGCGTCGGCGGGGAGCGCAGGTGGAAGCGTGAGCCGGACCACGGTCCGAGAGCCCGGCTCGAGGAACGCCGAGCCCTCGACCCGGAACGCTTCGGGGGCGCGGTAGACCGCGAACCGTAGCTCCTCGTGGACCGGCATGCGTTCGAGCAGCAGTCGGCCCTCGACGCTGCAGAATCCGCTTCGAGCCTTCGCCCAGCCCTCCGGCACGACCGCCTCGCGCAGTGCGCGCGCTCTCTGAGCTTCGACCGAGTTCGATTCTTCGGTCGCCCGCTCGATCCGATCGTCGGCCGCGGCGTGCTCGGCGGCTGTCTCAGCATCCGCTTGGAAATCGACCTCCCGCGAAGCGCGACCGAGTGACTCGGTGCTCCCGCGAGGCCGCGGAGGTCGGTCGAGCGCGAGGAGGGTGGCCTCGCGGTACACCGTCACACCGTGGGCGCTCTCTCGCACGTGCCCCGGCGGGTCACTGACCTCGATCAACAGCCGCGTCGGCGACGGGAGAGTGACATCGACGCGCTCGGGACGGCCGATCGCGAGAGCGCGCGCCGAGCTCTCCTCGAAGAGGACCTTCCCTCCGTAGCCGACGAAGAGCCGGTAGGTGCCCTCCGGGAGCAGTGCCGTGAACTGTCCGTCGCCGCGGGTCCGCGTGTGCGGAAACTCGAGCCAGCGCGAGGGAACGGTGGGCGCGGCTCCCCCATCGGGAACGAAACCGACGATGTACCCGGCACAGTGGACTCCGCCCTGGTCTTGCACGGAACCGTCCACGCGGATTCCCTGTCCGAGCTGAATCCGGGTCGTCGTGCGTTCACCCGACGCGACCTCGACCTCGTCTCGCCACACCGGGAGCCCCTCGGATCGAACGATGAGGGTCCAGACGCCCGGCTCGGCATCGAGCCAGGTCGTGGACCCGAAGCCCTCAAGGCGTCCGCCCGCCCGTACCGCGACGAGCTGCGCCCCCTCGAGCACGCGCCCTGCTTCGTCGACGACGACGACATGCCACTCGGCCGTTTCGACCGCTGCTCGACCGCGCACGTCCGCCCGGGGTTCCGACGAGGGCGAAAGGAGCTCTGCCTCTGCTCGATCGACTCCGTCTGGTACGACGTCGGACCGCTGAACCTCTGGCGTGGAATCCCAAGGGGAGACACGCCAGAGAAAGAGACCGAACCCCGCGACGACAGCGAGCAGAGCGAGGAGGCGCAGCATGGAGCAAGACTTCGTTGGAACCGTGTACGTCGGGCAGCCGGGCGTCGCGGTCCGGGCAGGCGACACCTAGCGCGCATCGCCGCTGCCCCTAGCATAACTCTCTCCGCTGGTCATCGACGGCGCCCCGCGCACGGGCGTTCCCTCATTCCCTGCCGCCCGCGACCAGCGTCGCTCCAATCCTTCCCGCTCGTGCGCTCTCGACAATGACGAACCGACTCCCGCTCTCGCTTCTCGCGGTCCTCTCGACCGGTGCGATCGCCCACGGCCAGGTCGCCTACGGCACCGACGATACAGCTGGCAACGACAACCACCTCTACAACACGAGCTCGGATACGAGCACCGTCGGCCTTTGGATGAACGGCGAGTGCTGGGCTCTGGCCGACGACGACGTCAACAGCGTCATGTACGTCGGCGACGGCGCCACGCTGCTCGCATGGCCGTACAACGACGCCGCGCCGCCGACGAACGTCGGCACTTTCAACGACGCCGGGCGGACGCTCGTTCCGATCGGCCTCGGGTACGACAACGGTGTGCTCCTCGGCTTCGACAACGACTCGTTGGGGCTCGAAGGCTTCTGGGACGTCGACGTCGTGACCGGCGATGCAACGCTGGCCTACGCCGTCTCGACCACGAGCGCCGAGTTCGGCGGTGTGGACATCGACCCTGCGACGGGCCTGATCTACTGTTCGAACGACAGCACGACGTACGTCGACACGTCCGGAACCGCCGGCCGAGGCATCGTCGCCGTCGACACGGTCATGGGCACCGAGACGATCGTCGGGCCGTACCCGGGCACCGTCATCGACATCGACGGCCTCGCCTTCGATCCGGCCGGCGTGGTCTGGATGCTCGAAGACAACCCGGCTCCGCTCCACAACTACGACCTGGGCACGATGATGTACGACCCGATGCCGCCGATGAACACGATCCCGGCGTCGGAGATCTTCTCGGGCGGCACGTGGACGCCGGGCTACACGCCGATCGGCGACGGCCTCGGCACCAACTACTGCATGGCGAACGCCAACTCGACCGGTGTGGCTGCGGTGATGTCGGCGGACGGTAGCAGCGCAGCGGCGGACAACGACGTCACGCTCATGGCTGAGAACCTCCCGGCGTTCGCGTTCTCGTTCTTCCTGACGAGCCAGATGCAGGACTTCGTCATGAACCCGGGCGGCAGCTCGGGCAACCTCTGCCTCGGTGGCAACATCGGCCGCTACGTCGGCCCGGGTCAGGTCCAAAACAGCGGTATGGCTGGCACGGTCAGCCTCGTCCTCGACCTGACGAATACGCCGACCCCGACGGGCCCGACGTCGATCGTGGCGGGCGAGACGTGGAACTTCCAGTGCTGGTTCCGCGACACCGACGGTGCAGGCGCGACGACGTCGAACTTCTCGGACGGCCTCGAGATCATGTTCAACTGATCGCCGCTGTCGCCATTGCGCCCCCGTCCCGCTCTCCCAGCGGGGCGGGGGCGCGACACTTGGCGCGAAGCCACACACACCTGGTACGGCAGCACGAAACGGAATCGGGCATCATCCGACTGAGAGAAGGGGCCCGACGCGGCCTGCTCCAAGATGATCGACCTCGCCATCGCACTCGTCTGCTCCGGTCCCGTCGCGCTCGCCGCTCCGCCCGTCGACGTCGTCGGCATCGCGGTCGACGGTGCGTACGAGAGCGCGTTCGCGCGCGCCGCCTCTCGCCTCGAAGGGTCGGGGCTGAGGGCGCCCGTCGTCAGCTGGGACGAGCCGCGCGTCGTGTCCTCGCGGAACTACGAGCTGCGGACGACCGAGTCGCGGGGGCACGCCCTGCGGCGCGCGCGCGATCTCGAGGACATGCTGGTCCGCTACCAGTTCCTGCTCGGCACGGACTTCGAGCCGCGCATTCCGCTCGTCATGCTGCTGCACCCGAACGGCACGAGCTACGGAGAGTTCGCGAGCCAGTACAGCGACGCACGCTCGTCCGTCTTCGGTGGCTTCTACGACCCGAGCAACCCTGAAGGCGCCGCCGCCGCGATTCACAGCGACAACGTGGCACTCGAGCGGATGCACCTGACGCATGCGGCCGTCCAGCAGTACGTCGCACGCGCCTTCCCGAACGTCGAGCTCGAGCCGGCCCTGACCCAGGGACTTGGCGCCTACTTCCAGTCGTTCTGGGACTACCGGTACTTCGTCGATCGCTACCTCGCCCTCCGAGACGGAAGCGGAGAGAGCGGGCTCATCCCGCTGCGCTCCCTCCTGAATGATCCGATCGACGCGTACCCCGAGCGCGGCGCCGACCGTCTGTTCCAGCTCGCGATGCTCTTCGTCTACCTGCGCCACTTCAAGGAGGAGACGAAGAGCAACGTCTTCCCTGACGGCAGCGCCGACGTCATCGGGCCTTTCGAGAACTATCTGCGTCGTCGCCTGCGAGGCGAGGACGTCGCCAACGACCCGATCCAGAGGCTGTTCAGCACCGAGCTCGACCTTCTCGAAGCCGAGATGCTCGACTTCGACAGCTGGTGATCTCGGGCGACGTGGTCAGCGCGACGTGAGCTGTCGGAGCCAGCCCTCGACGCGGGGATCCTGGCCGCCAGAGTCGAGGTAGGCGCGCAGGTCGTCGGCAGCGCGCGAACCATCCTCGAGGTAGTCCATCCCAAGGACGCCGAGCATCAGCCAGGCGGCGGTGCAGCCCCGGTCGATCTCGACGGCCGCGCGCAGCGTCTCTTCAGCTTCCTCGTAGCGCTCGAGGCGGAGTAGCGCGGCGCCGCGGTACAGGTACGCCTCGGCGGGCGCGTCCTCGCGCTCGAGGACGTCGTCGAGGACCAGGAGCGCGCGCTCCGGCTTGTCCGTCTCGACCAGAAGCGACGCCAGCAAGACCCGCGGACGCGCGTCGTCGATCCCCGCGTCGACGGCCACCTGGAGCGACGCGACGGCGTTCGGGACGTCCTCGAGGCCGTGGTACGCGAGTCCGAGGAGTGCGCTGTCGACCGCCGAGGAGCCGCCGCGCCCGACGAGGGAATCGAGGAGGTCGACGACGTCCCGGAACTGCTCCTGGTCGAGCTGCACCGCCGCGAGGGCGCGCGTGATCTCGGGGTCGCGCGGCGCGAGGTCGAGGGCCTCCTCGTACTGCTGGATCGCGTCCTGCGGGCGCCCGCCGGCGAGGTAGGCCCCGGCGAGCCCGACGAGGACCTCCGGCGAGCTCCCGCGCAGTCGCTTGGTCTCGATGAAGCCGTCGATGGCGGCGCGCGAATCTCCCGTGCGGAGGGCGAGCTCGGCGAGGCCGAACTGCGCGCGCCAGTTCCGCGGATCGGAGGCGACGGCACGGTCCAGGAGACCTCGAACGTCGGCGTCGTCACCGCCCGCGGCGGAGAGCACCGCCGCCTTCCCGGCGAGGGCGTTCGCATCGTCGGCGTCGAGCTCGATCGCGCTCTCGAAGAACTCGCCCGCCTTCTCGATTTCGTCTCGCTCCAGCTCGATCCAGCCCGACAGGGCGAAGGCCTCGGCGTAGCGCGGGTCGCGCGTGCGCGCCTCGCGCAGATCCGCCGCGGCGAGGTCGAGGTCGCCGCGCGCGGCCTGGAGGCTGGCGCGGACGACAAAGGCCTCGGCGTCGACCTGGCCGAAGCGCATGAACGCGTTGACCGAACCCTCGGCCGCCTCGGGACTCCCCGAAGCGATCTGGGTCCGGGCGCTGTCGATGAGATCGAGGTAGGCCCTCTCCGCCTCGCTGCGCTCCAGCGGGTCGCGCTCCCGCACGCGGACGACGTCGCCCGACCGGGCTCCGCCGCTGCCCCCGTCGTTCCCGCGGAGCGCGAAGACCGATGCGACGACCGCGAGGGCGGCCGCGCCGATCCCGACGGGCAGCACCCAGGACGGGCGCCCGGCGTCGACCTTCGCGGACGGCGCGGCGCGGGGCGCCGGGGCCACGGGGCGCGGACGATCGGTCCTGCGCTCGCCGTCCACGGTCTCTTCGCGCAGATCGTGCGCCATCGCCCCGGCGCTCTGGTAGCGGTCGCCGCGATCGCGCTCGAGCGCGCGCTCGACGAACGCGTCGACCCACTCCGGAAGCCCTTCCACGGCGGGCAGCTCGCGGATCGGCGGGACGTCCTGCGTCGCCTGTGCGTACAGGAGCTCGGTCAGGTTGCGACCCGTGAACGGACGCTGGCCGGCGATCAGCTCGTAGAAGATGACGCCCATCGCGTAGAGGTCCGTGCGCGCGTCGGCCTCCTCGCCGCTCGACTGCTCGGGCGCCATGTAGAACGGCGTCCCGATCACGCGCCCCGGCACCGTCGCGAGGCTCGCCTCCATGCGAGTGTCGACGAGCTTGCTGAGGCCGAAGTCGAGGACCTTCACCTTCAGCCCGTCACGCCCTTGGACGAGCATGATGTTCTCGGGCTTCAGGTCGCGGTGGACGATGCCGTGGCGGTGGGCGGCGTCGAGCGC
>JBCCSK010000329.1:0-6866 GCA_039200205.1 Planctomycetota bacterium | reverse complement strand
GAGGAGCTCGTCGGGCCGGTCCGAGGTCGCGACCGCGTCGTCGAGCTCGACGAGACCGGACTGGACGAGGTCGGCGAGACAGTCGTTGAAGGCCACGAGACCGCGCTCCATGCCGGCCTGGATCACGCGACCGAGCTCGGTCGTCTTGCCCTCTTCGAGGAGCTCCCGCACCTGCGGCGTCGCGGTCATCAGCTCGTAGGCGGGCACCAGGCCGCCCCCGGAGCGCTGGACGAGTCGCATGGACAGGACGCCGGCGAGCGTGTCGGCCATCCGCTGGCGGATCTGGACGTGACGCTCCGCAGGGAAGAACCCGAGGATCCGGTCGACCGTCTGCGCGGCGTTGACCGTGTGCATCGTCGACATGACGAGGTGACCGGTCTCGATCGCCTCGAGCGCGGCGAGCACCGTCTCGGCGTCGCGCATCTCGCCAATGAGAATGACGTCCGGGCTCTGGCGCAGCGCGTGCTTCAGCCCCTGCTTGAACGAGACCGTGTCGGTGCCGACCTCACGCTGGCTGATGACGCAGTACTTCTCCTTGAAGAGGAGCTCGACCGGGTCCTCGAGCGTCACCACGTGGCGCTCGACGTTCCGGTTCATGAACTCGATCATCGCGGAGAGCGTCGTCGACTTGCCGGAGCCCGCGACGCCGGTGACGAGCACGAGTCCCCGCTTGCGGAGCGACAGCTCCTTGAGCTCGTCCGCCGGCAGGTTGAGGTCCTCGAGGCTCGGCGCGTCCTCGTTGATCCGCCGGATGACGACGGCGGGCTCCCCCATTTGCTTGTAGGCGTTGATCCGGAAGCGACCGAGGCCGTCGAGGTCGAGCGCGGCGTCCGCGGAGCCCGTCTCCATGAACGTCTCCATCCGCTTCTCGCCGAGGATGCCGCGGAGAACCTCGAGCATCGGCCCCGGGCCGGGAACCCGTCCGGGGAGGAAGCTGATCTTGCCGTCGAGGCGCTGCGACGGGCGCCCGCCGCTGCGCAGGATCAGGTCGCTCGCCTTGGACTCGACCATGGTGCCGAGCCAGTCCTGAACGAGGTGGCGCGGGCTGACCGACTGCTGCTTGCGCGACGCGCCCTCCTCCTCGATCTCGACCCGAACCTTCCGGCGCGGAGGCGTCGGCGGCGGAGCCGGAGCCGGAGCCGGAGCGGGCTCGGGCGCGGCGACCGGCTGCGAGGGGATCGGCGCGGGCGGCGGATCCTCGGTGAGCTCGATCGCGGCGGCCGCGTCGCTATGGAACTCGTCGACGGGCGGCGGCGCAGGCGGCGGCGTCGCGGGCGCGAAGACCGGCTGGGCGTGCTCGGGAAGGAAACCGCCGCCGCCGGTCGAAGGCAGCGGGCCCGGCGTCATGTGCGGCTCGGGGGACGGCGGGGGGACGGGGTGGTGGCCGCCGACCTGGGGCGGCTGCGCCGGGTGGAACCCGGACGCGGCGGGCTCGTCGAAGCTGACGGCGGCGAGACCGTCGTCCGCCTGGGGCGGGACCGGCGGCTGAGCGACGTGCGCGGGGTGCGGCGCGATGCCCTCCGGGACCGCGTGGGCCGGAACCGCGGCATGCTGCGGCGGGGTCGACGAGAGGATCTCCGACAGCGGCGAAGGACGCTGCTCGGACGGGAGAGGCGCCGGGGGCTCCGGAGCTCCATCGAGGCCCTCGAGCCCGTCGACCGGGAGCGGAGACGGCGTCTGCCCGTTGGGTGCGCCGGGGGCGCTCCCTGAGAAGTGAAACTCGTCGTTGGGGGTTTCGTGCACGTCGCTGGCTCCGGTACGGACCGCGCCTCGGAGAGCGCGCGGGGAGGGCCCCGGCCTGGGCGGCTCGGGCTGTCTCCGTGCCATCGACCCCTGAAGACGCCCCTCTTGAGACGGGCTCGGAGGGTCCGCGCCGGCCCTCTCAGGGAGAGATCAGCGACGAACGATGCCCCTGGCGTCGCGCAGGACCTCCTCGAGGCCCACGCCGAGGATCGACGACACGCCCAGCGTGTCGGGACCTGCGACGGCCCGCAGGGCCTCGAGTCGCTCCTCCCAGCCGTCGTCCTCGTGGCACTTCGAACCCACCGTCAGACGCGGCTTCGCGGCGAGGTCCGGCGAGTAGCGGCGCAGTTCGTCCTCCAGGGCCGTCCACGCGTCGGCGGGCTCACGCTCGGCGGTGCTGGAGACGTCGACGAGGTGGAGGAGGACCCCGCACCGCTCGACGTGCTTCAGAAAGCGGTGCCCGAGCCCCACCCCCTCGGCCGCGCCCTCGATGAGCCCGGGTAGGTCGGCAATGACGAGCGTGTCGTACTCCCCCACCCGCGCGATCCCCACCTCGGGGACCAGCGTGGTGAACGGGTAGTCAGCGACCTTGGGACGCGCGGCGCTGACGCGCGCGAGGAAGGTCGATTTCCCTGCGTTGGGGAACCCGACGAGGCCGACCTCGGCGAACAGCTTGAGCTCGAGGCGGAGTCTCCGCTCCTCCCCGGGCGTGCCCTGGGTCGCGCGGCGCGGGACCTGCCGCACCGACGTCGCGAACCGCACGTTCCCCTTCCCCGCCGTGCCGCCCTTCGCCACGACGAGCTCCTCGCCGGCGGTCGCGAGGTCCCGGAGAAGGTTGCCGTGCTCGGCGTCGTGGACCAGCGTCCCGACCGGTACGGCGACGGTCACGTCCTCGCCGCTGCGGCCGGTCCGATTGCGTGGGCCGCCAGGACGGCCCGACTCCGCGGCGTAGCGGAAGCGACGGCCGACATCGAGGAGCGAGTGCACATCCGGCTCGGCGACGAGCACCACGCTGCCGCCACGACCGCCGTCACCGCCGTCGGGGCCTCCGCGAGGCACGTGCGCCTCTCGGCGGAACGAGACGATCCCGTCCCCGCCCTTGCCCGCGACGACCTCGATCTCGGCTTCGTCGCGAAAGTTCGACATCGCGGGCTCTCGCGCCCGACGAAGGCCCTACTCGGCGGCTGCCGCGTCGACGTGGACGCGACGACCCGACTGGAAGCGGACGGTCCCGTCGACGAGCGCGTACAGCGTGTAGTCGCTGCCGATGCCGACGTTCTGTCCCTTCTTGTACCGGGTCCCGCACTGGCGAACGAGGATCGTGCCCGCCGTGACGCTCTGACCGCCGAAGCGCTTCACGCCGCGGAACTGGGGGTTGGAGTCGCGGCCGTTACGGGTCGAGCCCTGTCCCTTCTTGTGTGCCATAGCTTGTCCTTGTCCTCGGGCGCGCTCAGGCGCTGATGTCCGTGATGCGAACGCGGGTGTAGCGCTGCCGGTGGCCGCGCTTGACGCGGATGTTCTTGCGGCGCTTGAAGCGGAACACGACGACCTTGTCGCCGCGGGCCTCGCCAATGACTTCGCCGGAGACGGTGGCGCCTTCGAGGGTCGGCTTGCCGACGCGCACGTCGCCCTCTTTGCCGACGAGGAGGACGTGGTCGAACGTCACGGTCGACCCGCGCTCCGACTCGTCCATGAGGTCGCAGAGGATCTCGTCGCCGACCCGGACGGTGGCCTGATTGTTTCGGTCGCTGATGATCGCGTACATGTGCGGGCGCCGGGACCTCGGGGCCGGGGGGACCGCGGAGGAGCTCCGGCTCTCCCCCGGTGAACTCTCCCGGGGGCCGCTCGGCTCGGCCGAGGGGGCGCAGAGTGTACGGATCGGGGGCACGGCCGACAACGGCCCCGCCCCCCACGCTGCCAGGTTGGTCGCTGCCGATCAGCGCTTCCGGCGGCCGCCCGGACGCACCTCGCGCCCGTCGGCCCGGAGGTAGCGCAGGACGCTGTCCTCGGCCTGGTCCGGGACCGAGGTCAGCTCGATCTCCTTCTCGGAGCGGTGCTCCAGGGCCCGCACCCAGTCCCAGAGGTCTTCCTTGAGGTACGCGATCACCTCGGGGTGCGCGCGGACCTCGACCTTCGAGAATCCCTTCTGGATGACCGCTCCGCCGAGTCGGCGCAGGATCGCCTGGGCGCGGGACTCGACGGTCCGGATCCGCCCGGTGCCACGGCACCTGGGGCAGGTCTGGAAGACCTTCTTGTGCGTTCCCGGCCCCAGCCGCTGACGGGTCATCTCCAGGAGCCCGAACTGGCTGATCCGTCCGAGCTTGCTCCTCGCCCGGTCGTCGCTCAGGGCCGTGCGTAGCGCCCGCTCGACCTGCCGGTTGCTCGCCGAGCGCGTCATGTCGATGAAGTCGCAGACGATGATCCCGCCGAGGTCGCGCAGCTTGATCTGCCGCGCGATCTCGGGCACCGCTTCGAGGTTCGTCTTGAGCGCGATGTCCTCGAAGTCGTAGCTGTCGGTCCGCGTCCGGCCGGAGTTCACGTCGATGGCGACGAGCGCCTCCGCCTGGTCGAACACGATCGAGCCGCCGGAGGGAAGATCGACCCGGCGAGCGAAGATCCGCTCGAAGTCCTGCTCGATCCCGCAGTGTTGGAACAGCGGCCGGTCGCCCTCGTAGCGCTTGATGCGCTCGACGTGCTCGGGCATCAGCTGGTCAGCGAACCCCACCATCTGCTCGTGGACCGCGTGGTCGTCGACCAGGACCTCCTTCGTTCGACGGTTGAACAGGTCGCGGAGCGTGCGGGTCGCAACGTCCGACTCCAGGTAGAGCGGCGCAGGCCCGCGGCTCGACTTCAGCTTGTTGCCGAACGACTCCCACAGTCCGAGCAGGTAGTCGAGATCCCGCTGGAGATCGGCCTTCGTCCGCCCCACTCCCGCGGTCCGCACGATCACGCCCATGTCGTTCGGCGTGTCGAGGCTCGCGAGGATGCGCTTGAGACGCTTGCGCTCCTTCTCGTCGGGGATCTTCCGACTCACGCCTGTCCTGGACATCGACGGCATCAGGACGAGGTAGCGACCCGGCATCGAGATGTACGTCGTCAGCGTCGGCCCCTTGTCGCCGATCGCGTCTTTCGTCACCTGGACGACCACCGGATCCCCCACCTTCAGGAGCTGGTCGATCGGCCGCCGCTCGCGGGGCGTCCGTCGCTCGCCGCGCCCGCGCGCGCGCGAGCCACGAGACTTCGCAGTCGCCTTCGAGCGGCCCTTCTTCGAGGACTTCTTCGACGACTTCTTCGCGGACTTCTTGCCCGCCTTCTTGGCGGACTTCTTCGACGATTTGGAGCTCTTGCGCTCCCCGTCGCCCTCCGCGGAGTCGCTGCCCTTCGCAGTGGAGGCCTTCTTCTTCCGCGACCGCTTTCGCTTCTTGCGCGTCCCGCCGGAGGGCGGTTCGTCGCCCGACTGCTCGTCCGCCGGCGCGGATGCGTCGTCGTCCCCGTCGCCCAGCACGGCGATCATCGGCGACGCGGCCCGACGCGACCGCGAGCGCAGAGTCCGGCGCCCGCGCGGCTCGTCGGACTCACCGGAATCGCCGTCGTCGTCCCCGTCCTGGGGATCCGCGTCGTCCTCCGCAGCCGGCTCGTCGCCGTCGGAGGCCGCGTCGTCCGGAGAGTCCTCGGACGCGTCGTCCTCCAGCGCGTCCGCCTCCTCGGACCAGTCGGCGTCGTGATCGCCCTCGACGTCGTGGTGCCCGGCGGTGAGGAGGTCCTCGAGCTGGAAGCCCTTCTCGCCGTAGATCGGCATCACGTCCGACGTGTGGAGGAAGCCGTTGCGCCCCTGCCCGAAGTCGATGAACGCGGCCCCGATGGCCGGCTCCAGGTTGACGACACGTCCGCGGTAGATGTCGTTGACGAGGGTCTTCTGACTCTCGGCGTTCATCATGAAGTCGAGGATGACGTCGTCCTCGAAGACCGCGATCCGCCGCTCTTCGGGCTCGGCCGCGTTGACCGCGATCGTCTGCGTGCGCAGCGCCTCGGCCTCGGCCGCCTTCTCCTCGGCGGTCTTCGAGGGCGCACGCGTGGACGCCTTCTTCTTCGAGCGGCTCCGCTTGCGCTTCTTCTTCCCGGACGGCGCCTCGTCGTCCTCCGACGCCTCGTCGTCCTCCGGCGCGTCCTCGGCGGGCGCCTCGTCCCCGTCGTCGTCCTTCTTCGACGACTTCCGACGCGAGCGCCGGCGCCGCCGCTTCTTCTTCGAACCGCCCTCGGAAGTGCCCCCTTCGGAGGCCTCTCCGTCGGCGGAGGCGTCGTCCGCCGAATCGCCGTCGACGCCGCGGATCTCGGGCTCACCGAGGTCGTCGTCTTCCCCCGGGATCACGTCGATCGCGACCGCGGCGGAGTCCTCGGACCGCTTGCGCCGACGTCCCCCGCGCGAGCCGCGCCGGCGACGCTTGGTCCCCTTCGCGTCCTCGGAGCCCTTGGGCTCCTCGGGGCCGGCCTCGCCCTCCTCGCGGCTCGGGCTCGGGCTCGGGCTCGCCTCGGCCTCGGGTGCGGCCTCGGCCTCGGCGGTCGACCGGGCCGTCGCCTTCTTCTTGCGCCGCGGCCGGCGCTTGCGCGCGGGCCGTCCGTCGACGCCCGCGCCGAAGGACGACACGGTCTCCGCGTCGTCAGCGGCGTCGCTCGTGGGCGGGGTCGAGGATCGTTCGGACTCGGGGGGCAGGTCGCCGGGCGTGTCGCCGTCGGCGGGGCGTTGATCTGTCATGGCGTGGAGAGGGCTCCGGCGCGGCAGCGCGCGCTCAGCGCCGAGGGACCACGGAGGACCGCTCGGGGGTCGAGCGCAGCGGCTGCGGCCGCGCGAAACGTGCGGCCCTGGGAGGGCGCGCTGGTCAGGTTCTCAGGGATGAGCGCGCGCACGACGGACGCCGGCGCAGCGCCCCGATCCGGAGCCGCGTCTGGCGCTCGAGGAGCCCGGACGTCGGGGGATCGGTGGGGATCGGCTCGCCGGGCTCGTGTGAGCGGCCGCGGCCAGCCGTTGAACGGTTCGGGTCGGGGGCGACAGGACGCCCCTCTGGATGGACTCTCGCAGAGAGCGGACCGAGAGTCGAACATCCGCGGGCAAATCCGCCGCGATG
>JBCCSK010000328.1:0-6906 GCA_039200205.1 Planctomycetota bacterium | reverse complement strand
TCGAGATCCGGGGCCACGTGCGCCTCGAGGGCGAGCCGATCGCTGGCGTGACCGTGACACTCGAGCGCTACACGTCCCGGAGCGGCGGTCGCCCGACCGCGCTGGAGCGCATTCGTTCGGACGCGGACGGGTCCTATCGGTTCGAAGGACTCGCGGCAGAGGCGTACTCATTGCAGGCCGTCACGACCGAGGCCGTCCCGCCGCCTGCCGCGACGCTCTTCGTCCGCGACGAGGACGTGCTCCACGACATCGACCTGGCCGCCGGGCGAGCGATCTTCGGAAGCGTGATCGACGCGGCGACGGAATTGCCGATCGAAGGAGCGACGATCGAGGTGGTCGCGTCCGCCGAGGACCGACGCTCCACGGTCACAGACGCAGAAGGGAACTACCGGATCGAGGCGATCGACTCCGAGGTGAACGGCGGCGGGACGTCGAACACCTTCCTCCGTCTCATCGCCCACGCGCCGACGCACGGTCTGGAGTACCAGTGGATCCCCGTCCGTCCGAGTGACGTGGACGCCGAGAGGTTCGACTTCCGGCTGCGCCGGTGCGTCGCCGTTTGGGGAACGCTTCGGTTCGTGGGTCGCGCGAAGCCACCGGAGGACACGGAGGTCGTCGTGACCGTTCGACGGCCGCACGGCCCTCCCCTGGGAATGGACCACCTCCGTCGTATTGGCCGCGTCGAGTCGACGGGGGCGTTCGTGGTCGAGGGTGTGCCCGCCGACCTTCCAACCCTGTTCGTTCAGAACGGCGCCAGCAACTCGCACGAGCCGCAGGCGAGCCTCGACGTTCGCGCGGATGGCTGGCGGATGCCCGCTCTCCTGCTCCCCACCATCAAGGACGATGGCAACGGTCTCGACGTCGGTGAGATCGTCGTGCGGCAGTCGGCGTCGATCCGCGGACGCGTCGTCGATGTGAGCGGAGATCCACACGCCGGGGCGCTCGTCTACGCCCTCGCGCAGGGCGCCTGGCTTCCGGACACCCCGAGCAGCCAGCGTGCCCACACGATCCGCACGTTCGAGTCGACCGTGACCGACGATCTCGGTCGGTTCCGATTGCCCGAGTTCCCGGCCGGCTCCGTCGATCTGAACGTGAGCGTTCCCGGCGGCGCGGGTGCTCGGGCTGGCGTCAAACTGGAGCTCACGCCCGGCGAGGATCGAAGCGACGTGGAGCTCGTCCTCGGCGACGGCGCTGCACTCGAAGGGCGCGTCGTGACCGAGCGCGGCGAGCCCGTCGGAGGAGCGATCGTGATGATCCTCGGGGAAGGAGCCGTCGAGACACGGGCCGACGGCTCGTTCCGTGCCTTCGGCCTCAGCGCCGGGCCGTACGAGGTGTGGGGATACCCATCGGACGGTGTGAAGCGCAGCGGCGCGCCTCTTCTGCGAGCCACGGTCAAGGACGTACCCGCCGACACCCGCGACCTCGAGATCGTGCTTCCGGCTGGCACAAAGGTCGAAGGCCGCGTTCTGAGGGCGAACGGAGATCCGGCGAGCGGCGTTTCCCTCGGCTTCGAGACGGACGAGATCGCCGGCGGCTTCACGGCGAAGACGAGCGAGCGCGGCGAGTTCGAGGCGGTCGTTCCCGCAGGCATCACCTTGGACGTCCACCTCAGGGCGATCGACGGGCTCATCGAGCCCTGGATGGAAGAGATGAACCCGCTCGTCGCGAGCTACGACCCAGCGTCAGGGCCGCTCGTTCTTCGCATTCCCTAGATGGCAGTGAGGCCGATCAGAGGCCGACCCGACGAACCAGGAAGCGATCGACGCGTTCGCTCCACGCGCTGCGGAACGCCTCGTCGAAGGGCGGGACGTGCTTGCAGTCGAGCAGCTCGGTCTCCGCGTTCTCGGGCCAGAGCCTCGCGACGCGCTCGACCAGCTCGCGCCCCGGGAACGACACGTCGTGCGCGGCGCCGAAGGCCAGGACCGGCGACGTCAGAGTGCGCAGCCGGTCGTCGGACAGCACGGGCGGCGCCTTGAAGTCGATTCGAACGTGGCGCATCGCGTCCTCCAGGAACGGACTCCACATCGGGTGCGGTTCCGTCAGCAGGCCGGCGAATGCAGCGTCACGGCGCGCCTCCGTGCGAGGACCGAGCCGATAGCGGAGCATGGGCCACGCGACCTCGCGGAGGTTCAAGAGAGCGGGCGAGCGGACCACGCCCGCGGGAACGACGAGCACGAGCCCGGCGATCCGCTCTGGCGCCTGCACGGCGAGGTTGAGCGCGACGAAGCCTCCCCAGCTCGCCGCGCAGGGAACGACGCGATCGAGTCCGAGCGCGTCGAGCACTTCGAGGAGCCATACGCCGTACTCGTCGGTGCGAACGTCCGGCCGCGTCTCGGGCGCGTGCACCGACTGACCCGCGAGGTCGACCGCGTAGGTGCGATAGCGGCCGGGAACCGCGCCGAACTCCCCGAGCGCGTGGGGCGCGCCGGCGAGCGCGCCGTGGAGCACGACGAGCGGAGTGCCCTCCTCGGGGCCGGATCGGAGGACGCGCGTCGGCCCGAGCGACGTGTCGACCTGCAGGACGTCGCACTCGAAGGAAAGCTCGCGAAGGAAGCGCTCGTACCAGTCCGCCATCGCGCGGCGGCCGGCCTCCGATCGGAAGATGCTGACCATGGAGCTAGAGGACGGGCCCGAGCATCGCGATCACGTTGTTCCACAGTCGCCGCGTGACCGGCCACGCCTCGACCTGGTCGAGGGTGACCTCGCGCGAAGACGCCAGGTACGTCTCCTGACGCTCGCGCACGGCTGCCGTCAGCTCTTCGTCCTGGAACAGGATGTTGTTCTCGTAGTTCAGCTCGAAGCTCCGTCGATCCATGTTGGCCGACCCGATCAGCGTGACGTCGTCGTCGACCGTGAACGACTTCGTATGCAGCAGTCCGCCCTCGTACTCGCGGATCTTCACGCCGGAACGGAGAAGGTCGGCGTAGCAGCTGTGGCTCGCCGCCGCGACGATCCACGAGTCGTTGCGCGCCGGGAAGACGATCGTGACGTCGATCCCGCGGTAGCCCGCCGCGGAGAGCGCCTGCTGGAGCGGCCGGTCGGGCACGAAGTACGGCGTCGTGATCACGACCTCGCGGCCCGCTGAGTAGAGGAGCGATTCGAACATCTCGGGCATCGCCGAGAATCGCGCCGTGGGACCCGTTCCGAACGCGACGGCGGGGATCCCCTCCGCCGACGACTCCAGGGGCGCTTCGAGGATCGCGTGCACGTCCTCGTCCTGGTTCACCATCCAGTCGCCCGCCCACAGGCGCTGGTTCTGGCGCGCGATCGGACCCTCGAAGCGGATCACGGCGTCGACCCACGGAGCGAACTTCGGCTTCACCCGGAACTCGGGGTCGGCGCAGTTCTGACTGCCGCAGTACGTGATGCGGTCGTCGACGACGAGGATCTTGCGGTGGTTGCGCAGGTCGAGCCGCCCCTGCAGCGGACGCAAGATCGGGTTCCCCACGCGCAGCGCCTCGGCCACGCGCACGCCCGCGTCGCGCATCTCTCTCCACGCGCTCGACCGGATCAGGTCGCGCGACCCGAGCGAGTCCGCGACCGCACGACACGTGACGCCGCGCGCAGCAGCGCGCTTCAGCGCGTCGATGACCTTCGTGCCGTTGGCGTCGGAGAGCCAGATGTAGAAGAGCAGGTGGACGGTGTCTTCCGCACCATCGATGTCGGCGACCATCGAGTCGATCGCAGCGTTCGAATCCGCCATGAGCCGCCCGGTGTTCCCACCCACGACCGGCATCCCTGAGATCGAAGTGGCGACGCGGGCGAGCATCGCGAAGCGCGGAGTCGTCTCCGGGTCGACCCCCGTCTGGCGGTACGGGGGCAGGCTGCCCTCGATCTTCCGGAGCCGACGCTCGCGCCGGGCTCCGAGGGAGGTCTCGCCGAGGAGCAGGTAGGCCGCCGCCCCCAGGAACGGGAGAACCAGCACGACCACGATCCATGCGATCCGCGACGAAGGGTCGCGGTGCGGCCGGAGGAGCACCCGCCCGACCAGCAGGATCTCGAAGGCGGCCAGCAGGAAGTACGGCATGGGCAGGGGCGAGCGAGGCCAGTGGGACGGCACGCAATCTACTCGGTCCCCCCTTGCGCAAAAAAATCGGTTGGTATAGATCAATAGATCAATGGGGCGCACGTACCCCCATCCACAGCGATGTACCTCCGGATCGAGCAGAACAGCGGCCTCCCCCTGGGGCCGCAGATCGTCGGCCAGCTGAAGCTCGCGATCGCGAGCGGGCGGCTGGGCCCCGGCGAACGACTGCCCGGCGCGCGGGACCTCGCCGCGGAGCTGCGGGTGAATTTCCACACCGTCCGCAAGGCCTACGGGGAGCTCGAGCGGGAAGGCCTGCTCGTGTCGACGCGGGGTCGCGGGACGTTCGTGGCGGAGGAGCTGCCCGACTCGAGTCGCGAGCAGCTGGAGCAGACCGTCCGTGACCACCTGACTCGCCTGGTCGAGGACCTGGCGGGCAGCGGGCTGCGCGGGAAGGAGCTCACCGACCTGGTGGTGGAGACCCTCGACGGGCTCCAGCGCGTCGGCGAGCAGGAGACCGAGGAATCGAACGATGAGTGATGCAGTGATCCAGGCCGCCGGCCTGCGCAAGAGCTACGGCGACAAAGAGGCTGTCCGCGGCCTCGACTTCGAGGTCGAGCGCGGACGGATCTTCGGACTGATCGGGCCGAACGGCGCCGGCAAGTCGTCGACGATTCGGATGCTCATGGGACTCTCGCGCCCGGACGAGGGCTCGGTCCGGGTGTTCGGCGAGGAGGCGACCCGCATGCAGCGCGCGACGCGGCAGCGCATCGGCTACCTGTCCGAGCAGTCCATCGAGGACCACGGCCTGCCGCTCAGCGGGCTGCTGCGCTACCACAGCGCGTTCTTCCCCACCTGGGACTGGGACCGCGTCGATGAGCTGGCGCGCCGCATCGACGTCCCGCGCGACCGGCCGCTCGACGAGATGAGCGCCGGACAGCGACGTCGCTGCGAGCTCGTTCTGACGCTCGCCCACGACCCCGACCTGCTCGTTCTCGACGATCCCACGGTCGGCCTCGACGCGACGGTGCGCCGGGACTTCCTGTGGGCCGCGCTCGAGCTCGCCCGGGACGACGGCAAGACGATCGTCTTCACGTCGCACGTCCTTCACGACGTCGAGCGGATCGTCGATACCGTCGCGATCCTCCGCGATGGCAGACTCGCGGCGTACGACGAGCTCGACGCCCTCCTCGGGCGTACGAAGCGCGTCGTGCTCCGCGACGCCGCCGGCGCCGAGGTCCCGACGCTCGACGGAGAGCTCAGCCGCGAGTCGCGCGGTTCCGACCTCGTCGTCGTCACGGAGCGCTTCGACGACGCGCTGGAACGCGAGCTCCGCGGACGTCACGACGCGATCGTCGAGAACCTCAACCTCGAGGAGCTGTTCTGCGAGCACGCCGGCGCGGAGGTGACGCAGTGATCGCCCGCGCCGAGCTGCAGGAGGCGCTGAGCCTGGAGAGGCTCCTGCGCGGCCTCGTAGAGGAGTACGACGACGACGAGCGTCACCCCGTGCTCGACGCCACGGGCAGCGTGATCACGTTCGCGTTCATCTGGCTCCTCCCCATCGCCGCGCCGGTGCTTGCGTGGCGCGGCGAGATCGGGCTCGCCCTGCTCGCGGCGGCCTTCGGCGTCTTCTTCCCCGCGGTCTTTCGGTCGAGCAGCCGGAGCGAGCGGGACGAGGAGCTGCGCCTCTACGGTCCGAGCCGCGAGGCCGTCTGGCTCGCTCGCCTCATCGAGCAGCTCCCGTGGCTCGCCTGGGCCTCGCTCGCATCCGC
This sequence comes from Planctomycetota bacterium, assembly GCA_039200205.1. GTDB lineage: Bacteria > Planctomycetota > UBA1135 > UBA1135 > Saltatorellus. The sequence continues at coordinate 1,110 of JBCCSK010000328.1, read as the reverse complement.
CGCGATCCCGCTCGCGTACGCCCGCCACCACGGCGCCGACCTCACCGGGTGGGTCGTCGCAGTCGCGGTCCTCAGCGCTGCGCTTCCGCTCGTCCGTCTCACCCTCGGCGAGGGCGGAGCGATCCTTCGCAGGCCGCGCCGCTGGTTGGAGTCCACGGCGACGCTGCTCTTCGCGGTGACCCTCGCCCTCTTCTACGGCCGCTGGGACCCCGCCTCCCCTGCGCCGCTCGACTCGACGCTGCGCATCATGCTCCCGCTGACGCTCGCGTGGACGGCGCTGGCCTTCGCGTCGCGCGGCGCCAGGCGCCTGATGCCGCGGGCGACCTGGGGTCTCGCGGAGGAAGACGTCGAGACGTCCGCCGCATTCGAGCCCGTGGACATGGGCGTGCCCGACGTCCACGAGCCGGCGCGGAGCCCGATCGCGATCGAGCTGAGGCTGGCGCGGCTCTCCCTCGAGCATCGCTGGCGAGCATCCCGCAGCGCGAGGGTGAAGGTGACGCTGGCGTTCTCTCTCCTGATGGCCGCGGTCTTCCCCGCCCTCGTGGGCCTCCTGGGCGTGGTCGTCCTGGTCGACTCCGGTCCGGACGGAGAGCGGGCGCCCGTGTCACTGATCGGGCTGTGGGCCGCGCTCGTCTTCCTCGGAGCCTCGCGCCCGTTCAGCGCCGACGATTGGATGCGCGGCCTCGACTGGCGGTCGCAGCTCGGCCTCAGCTGGCTTCACTGGCTGACGCTGTCGCTGATCCCCGCCGCGATCGGGTGCGCGTGGGCGCTCGGCGTCACAGGGACGACCGAGCAGAGCGTCGCCCTCGCGGCGCTCGTCCTCGCGGGCTGCGCGCTGCGCCATCACTTCGCCGGCGTGACGTGGCTGGTCCCGAGCGTCTCCGACGAGCGTCGCTGGGCTCGGGCAGTTGCCGTGGGCGTCGGCGTCGCGATCGGACTGGGCATGGTCGGGCTGCCCGTCGCGCATGTCTTCGAGTTCCGGGTGCCGCCGCACGTCGCCCTTCGGATCGCCGGCGGCGCTGCCCTGCTCGCCCTCCTCGGCGCCGCGTCGGACCTCTTCCTCCGGACCGAGGATGCTCTCTCCGAGGAGTTCGCCGACGACCTCGAAGC
>JBCCSK010000327.1:0-6916 GCA_039200205.1 Planctomycetota bacterium | reverse complement strand
GGCGGAACGGGCGCAGGGCGGCCGCCTCAGGCGTCGAGGGTGGCAGTCAACCGGCTCTCGATCTGGCGCGCCGTCCGTCCGTTTGGGGCGCCAATTGACCTGTCGGCGACCCCTTCTCGGAGCGCTTCGAGGGGGGTCGGTCCCGCTCCGACGGCCACTCCAAGGTCGGCGTTCCTCCTAAGAAGCGTCCCCCCGACGGGCTCGGTCCAGTCATCGAAACGCCTGGGCGTGGTCAGGGCCTGGACAGCGATCGCTGCAGCTTGCGCTGCCCCGGCCCTGTTGATGTCTCTGGCGCGTCCCTCGGCGGAGGCGCGCTTCCCCGCTCATCCGTCGGTCTTATGGGCGAGCTCCTCGGCGAGCCGACCCAGGAACAGGCCGACGTCCGTCACGACGCCGATCGTTTGCGACGACCCGCGATCGCTCAGCTTCGTCACGACCGCCGGGTTGATGTCGACGCAGACGACGTTCACCCACGACGGAAGCATGTTCCCGACGCCGATTGCGTGGAGCATGGTGCTGAGCATCAGCACCATGCCGACGCCCTCGAGCTGTTCGGCGTACAGGCGCTGGGCCTCGAAGAGGTCCATCACCGTGTCCGGAAGCGGCCCGTCGTCGCGGATCGAGCCGGCGAGCACGAACGCGACGCCGCTCTCCACGCACGCGTGCATGACCCCTGACGTCAGCACGCCGCTCTCGACCGCCGCGGGAATCGACCCGGCGTGGTTGATCCGGTTGATCGTCCGCATGTGGTTCTTGTGGCCCTCCTCGACGGGGCGCCCCGTCTCGAGGCTGACGCCGAGCGACGTCCCGAAGAAGCTGTTCTCGATGTCGTGGACCGCAATCGCGTTCCCGGCGAGGAGCGCGTCGAACCAGCCGCCCCGCAGGAGCGCGCTGAAGGGCTCGATCCCGCCCGTGTGGACGACGACCGGTCCCGCGACGACGACGATGCGCTCGCCCCGCTCGCGCGTCTTCCGCATCGCGTCGGCGACCCGCGCGATGCTCGACTCGACGCTCCGCTCCGAGCTGATGTCGCTGCTCATGAACGCGAACGTCTGACGCTCGCCCTCGGCGTCGTCGAGCAGGACGCGAACGCCGCCGACGCCGCACACGACGCGGTCTCCGGCCCGGACCTTCCGCAGGAGCCGACAGCTCGGAACGCCGTCCTCGACGACGATCACGGCGTCCATCCGCTGGCGCTTCACCTCATGCCAGCGTCCGTCGAGATGGACCTGGGTGCGGTGGTTGGTGGTCGAGTAGAAGTCCTCCGGAACGCACGCGTCACGGTCACAGGTCTCCAGCCGCGCCTCCGCGAGACCCTTGACCGAGCACCCGAACGAGAGCGTCGCCTCGAGCGCCTCTCGCAGCGTCGACTCGTCGTCTGCGGAGACGCGCAGCTCCAGCTCGGACGTCTCGTCGACGGTCCGTCCCACGTCGAACCGCACGACCTCGTAGCGGGCTCCGTGCTCGACGATCAGGTCGAAGATCCGCTCGAGCGCGTGGGTGTCGATGAGATGGCCGCGTGCGGTGACGGTGTCGTGGAACATGGCGGGGCGAAGGGGCGCGGGGCGTGGGGGCCGCGATGCTGCCACGCCCGCGCGCGCTCCGCGCGATCAACCCGCGAAGTCCGTCACCGGCCCCGTCATTGCGCGACGTAGCCGTTGGGCAGCGGCAGCCCGTTCACGTTCTGGATCGAGTGGACGAAGGTCGTCGGGCTGTCGATGACCAGGAGCTCCCAGTAGACCGTGTCCCATGTGCGCAGGATCACCGCGTCGAACTGCTGCCCGTCCGCCGCCACGTAGGTCCCGGTGCCGTAGAAGCCGCCGGCGGTCTGGGGGATCGAGATCGGCCCGGCCTCGACGTTGAACCCGGTGTACCGGAACGCGCGGCCCCAGTTCGTGATCGGGTCCGAGTCGACGTAGAACTGGTACGAGTAGAGCGGGTTCGGCGCGATCCACGTCTGCGTCGACGTGAGGACCGCCCAGATTCGGTCGCCGATCGCCTCGGCCGTCGCCAGGTCGGGCTCGCCGATGAAGGCGTCGCCCTGTACCAAGAGGTCGGTGCCCATTCCGGTCGCGGCCGTGTCCTCGATGGAGAAGGCGCGCGCGGGGCCGCCGCCGCCGTTGTTCCCGCCGTCGTCGCCCCCGCCGCCGCTGCTGCAGGCGAGCGCGAGGCAGCCGGTGGCCGCGATCAGGAGCCCTTTCAGTGCGCGTGTCGGTTGCATGGGCCCTCGAAGTCGAACCCGACGAGGGCCGCAACGGCTAACAGACGACTTTCTGCTGGAGGGCTCGCGTGCGATCGCGATGCCTCCACATGAGACGCGGCTCCCGTCAGTCTCCCTCGGCGTCGCTCGACGCGGCCGCGAAGCGCTCGACCTCGCGCCAGACCCGGAGCGTGTTGCCGGACCAGAGCTTCCCGACCTCCTCGTCCGAGTAGCCACGACGCACGAGCTCGAGGGTGACGTTGAACGTCTCGCTGGCGTCGCTCCATCCCGCGATCCCGCCTCCGCCGTCGAAGTCCGAGCTGATCGCCACGTGGTCGATGCCCGCGACGGAAACGGCGTAATCGATGTGGTCGACGAAATCCGCGACGTCGGCGGGATCGCGCTGGGCGTCGAACTCCTCGACGCGCTTGCGGAGCGCGAGCATCTTCGCGCGCACCTCGGGGTCGTCCGTGACCTGACGCGAGCCCCGCTGGGGCGGGAGGCCCAGCTCCTCGCGCGTTCGCCGGATGAAGTCCCGGCGACCGCCGTCGCTCTTGACGTAGCTCGCGAAGGCGACGCACTGGATCACGCCGCCGTTCTCCGCGAGCGCGCGCAGCTCCTCGTCGCTCAGGTTCCTTCCGTGCTCCAGCACGGCGTCGACGCCCGAGTGCGACGCGATCACCGGCGCCTTGGAGGCAGCGATCGCCTGGAGCGTCGTCTCCTTCGACGCGTGGGAGACGTCGACCATGATCCCGACCCGGTTCATCTCGGCGATCGCGCGGCGGCCGAGGTCGGAGAGCCCGCCGTGGAGCGGCTCGTCGGCGGGCGTGTTCGAATCGCCGAGCTGGCTGTGTCGGTTGTGGGTCAGGCTCATGTACCGCGCGCCGCGCGCGTGGAACTCCTCGATCGCGCCGAGGTCCATGCCCATCGCATAGCCGTTCTCGATGCCGATGCAGCAGACGAGCTTGCCGTCCGCGGCGAGGCGCTCGACGTCCGCCGGGGAGCGTGCGAGCCCGATGTCGTCCGGGAAGCGCGCGCACATCCGGTCGATGGCGTCGAACTTCGCCAGCGCCTGCTCTCGGGCGCGGCCGAAGCCCTCGTCGTCCAGCGCGCCCTGACCGACGTAGACGATGTAGAACGCGACGTCGAGGCCGCCCGCGCGCATCTTCGGGAAGTCGACCTGGTTCGTGCCCCAGACCGTCGGGTCGTCGCGCAGTCGCTGCCGCTCCGCTTCTTCGGGGTCCACGGCGGCGTCTACGGACGGTGGGGAGGCGAGGCTCGCGCGGATGTCCTTGTGCGTGTCGAGCGTCAGCGTCCGACGGTGGACGTCGCGCGCGCGTCGCAGGAGGTCGGCCTCTGGGCCGTCGTCGAGGACGCTCGCGGCGAGGACCGACGTCCCGAGTCCCTCGATCGCCGACGCGAGCGCGACAGGCTCGGAGGCGACGCCGAAGCGGTCGATCGCCGTGAGGTGCGGCGGGTCCGCGGCGGAGACCAGCACCTTTCCTGACGCGAGCGGTGCGAACGACGTGATCCGCGCCTCGGACCCGGCGTCGTAGCGCCACACGACGCTCTTGCGAACGGTCTCGATCTCGACCAGCTCGCGCGAGCCGACGAGGACCATCAGGTTCCCGTTCCGGAGCCGCTCGACCTGCGTGCTGCCGGCGAACGGCATCGACCACTCGACCCGACCCTCCGTGTCGACGAGGACGAGGTGGTTCTCGGTCTGAACCGCGACGCTCTGCGCCCAGAGCGGAGACGCGAGGGTGCACGGGAGCAGGGCGAGACGGATGGAGACGGAGCGGAGGTCGAGCATGGTGGGGGGAACAGGGACGCGCGGAACGCGGAACCGTAACGTAGGGGCGCCCGCGGCGGTCCTGGGTCGCCAGCGACGGGCCTTCGATGACGGACGAATCGAACGACCAGCGCGAAGCCGAGTTCCAGCGGCTGTCCGAGGCGGCGGCATCCGGGGACCGCGCGGCCGTCGAGTCGCTGCTGGAACGGATGCTCCCCGACCTTCGGGCCTTCGTGCGCCTGCGGACCGGGCCGATCCTGCGCAACCACCAGGGGCAGTCCGACATCGTCCAGTCCATCTGTCGCGAGATCCTGACCCACGCCGACCGGTTCCAGCATCCGACGGAGGGGGCCTTCCGTCGCTGGCTCTTCACGACGGCTCTTCGAAAGCTGTCGAACCAGCGCGATCACCTTCTGCGCGAGAAGCGCGACGTCGGGCGTAAGGCGACCGACGAGGAGGCCGACGCGGCGCTGCTCGAGAGCTACGCGAGGATCGCGACGCCCAGCCGCCACGCGGCGATGCGCGAGGAGCTCGAGCGATTCGAGGCGGCCATGCTGCGCCTCGACGACGACGATCGGACGCTCATCGTGCAGGCGCGCATCGTCGGGCTCTCGCGCGCCGAGCTGTCCGAAGAGCTCGGCATCTCGACCGCGGCGGTTCGCCAGCGCCTCCACCGCGCGCTCGCGCGGCTCGCGGCAGAGTTGCGGGAGTAGGCGCGTAGGGGCGCGCGCCCGAGCATCAGTCCTCGTCGTCCGCGAGGTCGGCCTCGACCGGCTCGGTCAGCCTTCCGAGCTCGCCAATCAAGGACTCCTCGTTGGCCTCGACCCAGCGCCTCCAGGCCTTGCGGTCCTTCGAGCCGACGTCCGGCGGGCGCGTCAGGCCGCGAGTCTCGGAGATGGCGACGGCCGCCGCCGCGGTCTCTTCGAAGACCCTCTCGTTCACCTCGCACCAGGGTGCCTGCAGCGCGTCGAGCAGCGTGACCGGTCCGCTCCGTTCGAAGCGCACGGGGACGCCCTTTCCCGCGAGCATCCGATCGAGCTCGTCGGCGCACTTGGCGTACGCCTGGAGCGTCTTGACCGTCCCGAGCTCGAGGGCGGCGCGCGAGGCTTCGCCGAAGACGTGAACGGGCATGTCCTTGGGCTTGGTGCGCAGGATGTCCACGAGCGCGTCCTCGACCCTTTCGTCGGGAAGCGAACCGAACGCGCGCAGGACGATCGACGAGAGGGCCACCGCCTCGGTCATGCGAGCCATGTCCTCCTGCGCGAGGCCGCCGACCTTGGGCCTGCGTCGCTCCTTGTTCATCGCGTGGAGCTGCTTGAGCGTCCACTTCGCCTCCTTCTCCGCGATCTTCCAGGCGTCGAGTACTGCCTCGACAACGACCTCCGGGTCCTGGCCGTCCAGCAAGAGCTCGATCGAGCGGCGCCGCATCTCGAGGTCCTCCGCGTCGATGCTGCCCGCCAGGAACTTCGCCACGGCCGGCGGCGGCGGGCCCTCGGTGTCCTTGCCGAACTGGGCGACCCGCTCGAGGACGACGCGGCGATCCTCCGTCGTCTTGGCCTTCTTGTACTCACGCCCGAGCTTCCTCAGCTGGTCGTCGAGGTCGTCGGCGACGGGTGCCGAGGTCGCGGCGCCATGTGAGGTCGCCGGCGGCAGGATCAGTGTGGTCGCGAGGAAGAGCGTGGTCAGCATCGATGCGCGAGATCGGTCGAGCCGGGGTGGCCCGCGCCCATTGTGTCGCACTCGCCCCGGTTCGCATCCGCTGCACGGGGGCCGAAAGAACTTGGCGGTTTCTGGAACTTACTCGGTCCGATTCGGGGGCGCACTTCGCACAGCGCCGCAGATGCGCGGTCCCCGCCGAGCGCACGATCCACCGATTGCGGCTCCGGGCCGCAGCACCCGCTTTCGCCATGCTCCTCTCCGTCTCCGTCGCGTCGGCCGCACTTCTGCCGCTCGCGCTTACCGCAACTCCCCAGTCCGGCGCCGGCACGTCTTTCCAGCGCGTCACCGTGTCGATCGAGAACGTCGCGCCCCGCCAGGGGAACTTCCAGACGCCGTTCTGGGTCGGCCTCCACGACGGCAGCTTTGACCTCTACGACCGCGGTGTCCCCGCCGGCGGCCCCGGCTCTCCGCTCGGTGACGATTCGCTCGAGCGCATCGCCGAAGACGGCACCATCGGGCCGCTGTCGTCCAACTTTGCAGCTGCGCAGACCGCAGGCACCGACGCGACGCTCTTCGGCCCCGCCGGACCGGTCGCCCCTGGCCAGATCGCGGTCGGCTCTTTCCTCGTCGACCCGATGTCTCCGTCGACGCGCTACCTCTCGTACGTCGCGATGGTCCTACCGTCGAACGACGCGTTCGTCGCCAACGGAAACCCGCTCGCGCACCCGATCTTCGACCAGAACGGAGCCTTCGTCTTCGAGCCGTTCTTCTCCGTGGAGGCCCTGGACGCCGGGACGGAGGTCAACGACGAGCTTCCGATGAACACCGCGTTCTTCGGGCAGATGGCGCCTGATACGGGCACGCCCGAAGGCGGCGTCGTCGAATCGCACCCCGGGTTCAACGCGCCCGGGACGGGCGGTATCGTCGACGACTTCCGATTCCAGGAGTCGACGTTCCCGATGAGCGGCTACTCATTCGTCCGCGTCACGGTTCGCGCCGCCGACGCGATCGTCGACGACCGCGACTACGCGTCCCTCGTCCTCGATGCGGGGACCGGGACGCCGGCCTCGGGACGCACCGCGCTCCTCGTCCGTCAGGGGGGCACCGAGCTCGAGTTCGCAGCGGCCTTCAGCGGACTCGAGAACGTCGTGGCGATCGAGCTGCGCGCCGGTGCGCCCGGTGTCGACGGACCGGTCGTTGCGACGCTCGTCGAGCGCGCACCGGGCTCCGGCGCTTTCGGAGACGGCGTCGAGCGCATGACGATC
>JBCCSK010000326.1:0-6938 GCA_039200205.1 Planctomycetota bacterium | reverse complement strand
GTTCGGGTCTGGTCCATCGGCCCGAATGGCGTCGACGAGAAGGGCGAAGGCGACGACGTCTCGACCGAGAACTGACTAGCCCGACCTCGTCACCAGACTCGACGCCCGGCACGCCGAACCGGCCGCCTTCGGCGTCCTCTCGTCCGCTGGACATCGACTCTGGTGACGAGGTCGGGCTAGAGTCCCGCGAAGCGCGCGATCTTCGACTGCGCGTCGACGAGCTCGGCCTCGAGCGCGGCGACGGAATCGGCGGTGTCCTCGCCGGCGACCAGCGCCGCGCGGAACGCGTCGAACGCTTCCGTGACGTCGGGGTCGCCGCCGTCCGCGGCGAAGTGCACCAGAAGGCCCGCGAGGTGGATCCGGCGCGCGGACGCGGGCGGATCGGCGGTGTCGAAGTCGAGCGTGAGGATCTCCTTGACCGGCGGGAGCGGTCCCCCGCCGCGGAGGTTGTCGAGCGCCCACTTCCGCGACCAGAGCGGGTCGCCGTCCTCGCCGACGGTCGCGTCCTCGAAGTAGCGCTCGCAGTACGACGCCGCTCCGTATTGCATCCAGCGCGGGATGCGCTTCTCGTCCCAGTAGCTCGCGTCCGGGAATCCGGCGGCGGGCTCGGTCAGCATCCGGCTGACCGTATCCCACGACGGGTCGACCGCGGCGAGCCAGGCGATCGCCGCCGCGTGGCGCACGGCGTGCTGGCCGAACGGCTCGAGGGCCGGGTCGTTCGCGGCGTAGTAGGCGGCGCCGGTCCCGCGGAACGCCGGGGCGCTGCCCGTCCGATCGATCCAGCCGTCGGTGAAGAACGCGTAGTGGATCGAGCTCCAGCCCATCGAGTCGGCGGGGACGCGGCTCGCGGCGGCGCTCCCTGCGGCGAAGTCGTTGTACTGCGCGATGCTGTTCAGGACGACGAGCTCCGGCGCCTCGCGCGGCTCCAGGCCGAAGAGGCGAACGAGCTCGTCGTGCGTCCGGTCGGCCCACCAGACGACCCAGCGAGAGCGCTCTTCGGTCACGGTCGTCAGCGCCACGAAGTGCTCGCCGGGAACCTCCCACCACGCGCCGATCTCGGCGTGCGCCTCGTTGGCCGCGTCGGCGTCGAGCCACTCGTCTCCGACCTTCCAGAGGCCGGCGCGCCATCGGTCGAACTCGTCGGGTGAGATCCACGTCCGATGCTGCTGCTCCCAGCCGAGCGACACCTTGCGCTCGACCTCGGCGCGAGCCTCGCGCGTCCCGGGAGGCGCCCAGGCGCCGTCGTCGAGACGCTCCCAGCCCATGCGGCGGAACGGGAGGTCCTCCGGCTTGACCCACTCATCGCCGAACGGCACGACGCCGTCCTCCTCGAGCCGACGACGCGCCTCGTCGCGTCGAGCCCGAGAGAGCGCCGCGTAGGTCTCGTACCACCGCCCCTCGTAGAGGTGATGGCGCAGCCCCGCGCGTGCTCCGGCGTGGTAGGAGTCGATCTCCACGATGCGCCTCCACGCGAGGCGCGCCGACTCGCCGTCGTTCTCGGCGGTCCAGCGGTCGGCGAGCGCTGCGAGCTTCCCGACGTCCTCGCCCGCCGACGCGATCGCCTCGGAGACACCGTCGACAGATACGGGCGTCGCCGGTGCGGCGATGGCGCCGACGGGCGCCGCAAGAAGAGCGAGAAGGAGAGCGCGCATGATCGTGGCGGTCGTCGGCGATGAGGAAGGGAAGAGGTGCCCCCCGGGTCGAGGCAGAACCCGGGGGGCGGAGGAGAGCAGGAATCGGCAGAGATCAGTCCATCGGCGTCGAGCTCTCGATCAGCTCGAAGATGTCGTCGGCTTGGACGAGCTCATCGTGCGCCTTCAGACTCTCGAGCTGGTTGTGGTAGCGGAGCGCAACGAGCGAGTAGATCGTGTTTCGCGTCCGCGTCGCTCGGTCGACGATCGCGGCGGCGACGGCCAGCGCACGCGCGTCGTCGAGGTCGTCCGTGTCGAGCGCGTCCATGGCCGCCTCGTGGACGCGCACCTGCGTCGCTCGGAGGGAGCCGTCGTCGCCGAGAGCCTCGAGCGCGTGCGCCGCGATGAGCACGTCGAGTGCGTTCGACGCGTCGATGGTCTTGGCGTCGCGGGCTTTCTTCAGAAGGCGCTTCGCGGTCTTGTCGCCCTGCACTGCGACGAAGGCGGCGGCGGGAACGCCGGCCTTGCCCTTCTTGACCTGTTGCGTGTGGGGTTTGACGAGCGACTCGGAGCCGAGCTCGCAGAAGCCCAGGAGGCTCCCGCAGCAGAAGCGCTCCGGCGCCGCTTCGTACATCGCTTCGGCGACCGGGACGACGGCCGCGTTGCGGCTCTCCAGGAGGAGGCCCACGAGTGCGCCGCCCTGGTCCTCGGTCGTCGACTTCGAGCGCATGGCGTCGACTGCGATCGGCTCGAACGCCGCGAAGAACTCCGGGCCGCCGCTGAACATGGCGGCGAGCTTGGCCCGAGGCGAGTTCATCGTCGGGCAGGCCTTCGGGTCGCTGTCCGGATCGCCGCACTGGCAGGCGTATTCGGTCTTGTTCGCGACGTCGTCGAGCATGGCGTCGACGAGCTCTTGGACGTGTTCGCTCGCGTCCTTCTCGGCGAGTGCGACGGGGGTGGAGAGGACGGCCGCGCTCAGCGCGAGGGACATCACGAACGGATTGCGTTTCATGGGGTGTTTCCGGGTCGAGTCGTGGGCCTGGCGGCAGATCGGGATGGACCGCCGCGCGACACCCGACTGATCTCGCGGCGCGCGCGAGTGGGCGCAGCGAATTGCCGCTTATTCGTTAGCGGGTCGCGAGCGTCTCGAGCTCGCGCACGAGGTCGTCGCGCGCGCGAGCCTCGTCCGCTCTCGACTCGCCGTAGAGACGGATCCAGTGCCAGGGATAGGCGACGGGCGGCCGTCGGTTCGCTTCGGTCGAGAAGCCGATTCCGGCGAGGGGGCGCTGGTCGCGCAGCGCGAGCGCGTACGCGAGCACGTTCACCCTCTGCGCGGCGAGCTCGAGCTCGTCGGCGTCGAGCAGCGCGCGCGTCTCCTCGACGAAGGGCCCGGAGATCTCGTCCCAGGCGCGCGAGACTCCAAGGCGCGAAAGTCCGGCAGCGGCGAGGAGCGGAACGAAGGTGAACTCGTCCTTCGGCGCGTCCGCGATCGCGGTGCGCAGGAACGGTGCGGCTGCCTGGTCGCCCGCGAGGGCGAGGACGAGCGCGACGGAGAACGGGTCGTCCTCGGACGAGGGGTCCCAGGCTTCGAGCCAGGCGTCGACCTCTCGCTCGAACTCCGGGATGCCACGTTCGGCCAGCGCGACGATCGCATCGACGGGGAACGCGGCCGGGTCGTCGAGCCAGGCGGTTCGAAGGACCTCTGCGGCGAAGGGGCTCGGGTCGATCGAGAACGAGCCGATGAGATCGCTCCGCACGTACTTCGGCGTCGCGGCGGAATCGAGGACGTCGCGGGCCGCCTCGCGAGCGAGCGGCCAGAGCTCGGGCTGCTCGCGCAGCGTCGCGAGCACTCCTTCGAGGTAGGCGACGTTCAGCATCTCGAGGTGGATGCCGGGCGGGAGTCCCTCGTCGGCGAGGGCCCGGAGCTCCTCCGGGACGACTCGCTCCGTCGGAGAGGCCAGGCGGACGCCCGCGACGCCGAGGAGGAGCGTCGCCCGATCGGCTTCGGCATCGAGCGGGAGAGCTGTGCCCGACGGGCCGGCGAGGCGGGCGTCGCCCGGCTTCGCGGCGACGTCGATGACGCCGATCCCGCGTTCCGTCACGACGTCGACGCGCGCCTCGCCGTCGGCGTCGACTGCGAGCTCGACGTCGCCGGGGAGCGTGATCGTGAGCGCCGCTGGCCCGGCCTCGACGCCGAGCGTGCCCTCGAGGAGCGCGAACGACGAGGGCCCGTCGACGCGGAACGCCGTCCCTGGATCCGCCCGAAGTCGACCGCCGTTCGCGAGCGCGACGAGCGCGCCCTGTCCGCGAGGCGTTCGCGCGAGGTCGCCTCGGTCGAGCTCGATGGATGCGCCCGGCACGCCGTCGACCCAGAGCGCCGTGTCGGCTCGGGCGATGAACTCGGAGTTGGACAGAGGGTCCGGGGCCTCCGGTCGCGAGCGTGCGAGGTAGGCGAGGACGCCCGCCGCTGCGAGCAGCGCAGCAGCCGCGGCCGCGGTCCGCGGGCCGAGGGACGGCGAGCGCGTCGAGGCGCGCGGCCGGGACTCCGACTCGACGTACAGTGCCGCAGCGGCCTCGGCCTCGATCCGGCGACGTTCGAGCGGGGATAGCTCGCGGCGCTCGCCGCGCTCCCATTCGCGTCGGACGGCGCCACTGAGGTCGCGCGCGTCCGCGCCGTCTCCGCCGAGAACCTCGTGGAGCGCGTACTCGAGCAGGCGATCGCCGGGGTCGATCACGCGCGCAGCCTCCGCTCGACGCACTCCCTGAGCCGACGCCGCGCCCGTACCAGGATCGAGTGCACGCCGGACTCCGTGATCTTCAGCTGCCGCGCGATGGCGGCCCGACCGAGGTTGTCGCTATAGCGCAGGTCGAGCGCCACCCGCGCGCGTCCCTGGACGCCGTGCAGGCAGCGCCGAAGGGCGTCGAGGTAGGGAACGCCGCCCGCGTCCTCCTGGAACTCCGCCCAGACGTCGTCCGCGGCCTCGAGGTCGAGCTGCGGTGGATCGCGATCGAGGCGACGGAGGCTCTTCAGGAACAGGTGGCGAGCGATCGTCCGCAGGTAGCGGGCGGTCGAACGCTCGTCGCGCACCTCGAACTCGGCCGAAAGGAACGTCAGGAACGTCTCCTGGACGAGGTCGTCGACGACGCCCGATGGGCACCCGAGGTACCGAAGGAACGCCCGCAGGGGCCCCTGGTGGGCGAGCACGAGACGCTCGACGGACTCTCCGTCCAGGCCGCCCGGCGCCCCGGCGACGGCCCGCGTGCTGCCGTTCGTTCGATCCGATCGTACGTCCACCGCCCGACCATCCCGTGGCGCTCGGAGACGGTCGCAGGGAACCGAGGAAAAAGTCTCTGTCGCCCCCGGCGGGCCCGCGCGGGGCGCTTTCTTGGATTCCGGCCGAAGGGACCGTGGGATCGGGGAGGTCCGCGCGTCATCGCCCGTGGACCCCATGGACGAAGCAAGCTGGATCGATCTGTATCGCGAGGAGCTGACGCCCCTCTACCGCCGCGTCTCCCGTCGAGTCGGCGCGGACCGCGCCCTCGCGGAGGACGTGACCCAGGAGACCTGGCTGCGCGCGCTCGACGCCTGGCAGCGCGACGGGGTCCCGAAGGCGCCCGGCGCCTGGCTCGCGACGGTTGCCGACAACCTCGTCCGGTCCCACTTCCGCCGGCAGGGCGCGCGACCCACGCAGGACACGGACGCGCTCGGCGAGGCCGCTGCGGCGGAGCCCAGTCCGACCGGGCCAACCCGAGCAGCCGTCGTTCATGCGGGCCTCGCGCGCCTCCGGCCGGACCTCGCATCGATCGTCGCGGAGCGCCACTTCGACGGGCTCACGCTCGCCGAGATCGGAGCGCGCCGCGGACTGAGTGAGCGCGCCGTCGAGGGCCGTCTTCGACGCGCCCGCCGGACGCTCGCTCGCCACCTCGACCCTGACGCCCTCGACGCCCTTTCCTGAGGAGAGATTGCCGTGCAAGACATCCACGACCCGAGTCCCGAGTTCACCCGTTTCCTGGAGTGGCAGACCCGAACGGCGGTGCGGCGCGCCGCGCGGTTCGGCGCGGAGGTCCGCGCTCCGCGAGCTGCCGCGCGCTTTGCCAAGATCGCCGCGGTCGTGGTCGCTTCGGTCCTCGCAGGCGCGAGTGCCGTCGTCGCGGCCGAGCACATCCAGGAGGGACGTGAGCTGCGTCTGCACCTGGAGACCAACCGGATCCAGCTGGAGCTCGCCGAGCGTCGCGTCGAACGCGCCGAGCGCGAGCGCGTTCGGGTCGCGGGGCTTCGCGATGAAGGCCTCGTCGGCGACGGGGAGTTTGCGCGGGCGGCGGGCGAGGTCCTGGAGGCGACGGTCGCGCGAGACCACGCCGCGCTGGAGCGCGATGAGATGGTCGCTGCGCGGCGCATGCCGGACCGCGCGATCACGGCGCCGGTCATTGGCAGGCGCGACTTCGTGGCCGAACACCTCATGCTCGACATCGAGCATGCGTCGGGACGCGTCGACCGGCTCGCGAAGGAAGCGGAGCGCGTCGCCGCTCTGGCCGGCATGGGCGCGGTGTCGCTCATCGAGCGCGAGCGCTCGGAGGCGCGCGTCGAGGAGGCACGGCGGAGTCTGGCGCTCGAGCAGGCGCAGCTCGACCTTCGCACGTCGTTCGTCCAGGGGGCGATCGACGCGGAGACCTGCGTGCGCCAAGCGGTGCTGCTGCCGCTCGAATCGCGGCGCGAGGGCCTCGCGGCCACGATCGATCGAACGCAGAGCGAGCTCGAGCTGGCCCGTGAGCGCTATCGCACCGGCCTCGTCCCGAGCCGTGTCGTCGACGCGCTCGAGGCGCGCCTGGAAGAGGAGAGGGCCGAGCTGGAGATGGTCGAGGCCGAGCTCGAGTTCCTCGGCTCCTGACCGCGCTTTATCCGCGGTTCGTGGCGTGACCCCGCGCTCCTTCGCACGTGGTCGATCGGAGTTCCCCGCCCCGGACGTGCCGGGGCGGCTCCCGTTCCGACCCAACGGCCCTACGGCCCCGCCCGGAGACCTCCCATGAGCGAAGTCAGCCACACCACCATCGAGTCCCTGATCGCCTCCAGCGACGTCAAGGGCAACAAGATCGACGTCCTGTTCCGGTGCCCCGTCACCGGCGTCGAGGCCAGCAGCACCGCGCCTCTGAAGAAGCTCGGCGACATGAAGAGCAAGATGACGCGGTCCGTGAAGAAGAACGTCTGGTCCGGCCTTCGTCGCTCGGCGACGCGAGCGGTCTCCGACACGCTCGGCAAGGGCATGGCGGGCAAGATCGCCAAGGACCTCACTTCGACAGGTCTCAAGG
>JBCCSK010000325.1:0-6962 GCA_039200205.1 Planctomycetota bacterium | reverse complement strand
GCTCGACGACGCGAACGACACGTTCTACGCGTGGCCGGTGGCCGGCGACGGGAAGGTGTTCTTCGTGAGCGAGCACGGGCTCGCCGTGGTGCTCGCGGCGGGAGGGGGCTTCGATCCGCTCTGGACCGGCGACCTCGGCGAGAACGTGTACGCCACGCCCGCGCTCGCTTCCGGGCGCGTCTACCTGCGAACGACCGAAGCGCTGTACTGCTTCGGGGCCGGGGACTGACCGGGAGACGCGCCTCGGAGGCCTCGATCGATGCGCGGCTATCGGATCCGAAGACCCAGCGACCTCTCAGGAGTCGAGTGGGACGTGATCGACGGGATGTGGGACGCGATCTCGCCGTCGGCGAAACCGCGGCGGCTCGCGCGCGCGCTCCGGCGCGCGACGGAGGGTCAGATCGCGATCTTCGCCTGCACCTGGTACGAGCGAGAGATCAACAACGGTGGACACGTCCAGTTCTTCTGGAACCCGGCGGGCATCCTCTGGCCGGAGGCGCTCGACGGATTCGAGCGAATGGGTGCCGGCGAGCACGCAGAGATCCTTCGACGCGCCGTCGCGCGTTTCGATCCGGTCCCGCCGGCGCGAGACCATCGCGAACGGATGGAGCAGGTCCGGGCGGTCACCGGCGACCTCGACGACGACGACTTCGAGGACGAGGTCTTCAGCGACCTGGACGACGCGTTCTACGACCTCCAGCGCCGCTCGCCGATGTCGACCGCGTTCCGGGACCACGTCCTGGGGCGCCCGGAGGAGTTCTTCGTCTGATCGGTAGGCAGGCGGCGCGCCCCATCGGCCAGGCCGGGTGTCACTCGTCGATCGGCGTCAGCGTGATCTCCTGCGCTCCCTCCTGGAGCTCGCGCTCGGCGAGCACCCTGCGTCCGTTCTCGTTCCTCTGCTCGAAGACGAATCGCGCGGCCTTGACGACGTCCAGATCGACGTCCAGGCGGAAGGCGCCGTCCACTGCATCGGGGTAGAGCGGCACGATTTGATGGAGTCCGTCCAGGTCCTGGTACTTCGCAAACAGCGTCGCGCGCTCGCCCGGAATCGGGCGCGTCAGGCGGCCATGGACCTCGGCGATCGGGCCGAGTCGCGGGACCTCGAACCGGACGACCGGATCCTCCAGGTCCTCGGTGACCTCGACGAACGCGGACCGGTTCCAGTCACGGGCGACCAGGGTCGCGTCGTTCTGGTAGTGCCAGCTGCGGTCGCGCTCGGCCGTGACGCGGTAGGTCGCGACGCGCAGTTCGCGCTTGAACTCGATCGGTGGAACGCTGGTCCAGCCGCGTCGCTCCCAGGACTCGGTGCGGTCCACGGCGACGTCGGCGATGCCGTCGGCACGGACGATCGTGGCCCATGCCATGTACGGGTACGGCTCGCCCGACTCCTCCTGAACGACCTCGACGCGCACCGTCGCGAGTCGCCCGGGTGCAAGCCGCAGCGTCACGTCACGGGTCGCGCCCTCGGCGAGCTCGAAACGCTCGAAGGGGAACACGTCGTCGCCGTCCGGGCGCGGACTCAGCAGGTACCAGCTGGCCTCCAGAGGCCTCACGACGAACCGACCGTTCTCGTCCGTGCGCGCGGAGGTCGGGCGCGACCACTGCTGTCTCACACCGTGCATCCAGACGAACTCGAAGTCCGGCACCGGTGAGCCGTCGGCGGCGCGCACGTGTCCGGTGATCGTCGCGCCCTCGTGGAGGAAGAGTTCGACCTCGCAGGTCGTTCCGCTCTCGACCTCTACGTCCGTTTCCGCGCTCGGCTCGCCCGTCTCGGGGTCATAGGGGTGCGCGAGCAGGCTGGAGCCGGCCGGCGGCCCGGCCCCGACGGAGACGCTGCCCGGCGCGACGTCGACGACCACCCGCCCCTCTTCGTCCGCCGCGAAGTTCCGTAGCTCGTCGCCGAAGACCCAGACCGGCGCGCGAGGAATCGGAGCGCCGCTGCTCTTGCGGCGCACGACGATCGAGAGAGCAGTCCGCGATTCGCCCTCGGTCGACGTCTGGACCTCGTGTCCATCCTCTCGTGCGCGCGCGGTGCACGGGGCGCCCGGCGGAGAAAGGGAAGCGTCCACCGTCCCTGCCGTCGCGTCCGGCGCCGAGCCCACGGCGACCGCATCGGCCTCCTTCGGCGGTGCGGTGCGAGCCAGGAGAGCGATCGCCGCCGCAGCGGCGAGCAGAGCGAGGACGCCGAGGGTACGAGTGCGCGCCATGGTCCGTCCTCAGTGTCCGCGATCCGGGTGGGATCCGGAACGGCTCGCTTCCGTCGCCCGCTCCGGGGTGTCTCCGAAGACACCAGGTCCGACCGCCACTTCGACCACCTGGCCCCTGCGGGGGACCACGAACTCCGACCGGAGGACGCGAAGATGGGCGTCGCAGAGGACGACCCTGGTCCCTGCGCTGAACGCTCGCGGCGCGAAGATGCCCCGGACTTCGAGGACGCGGGGCGATTGCTCGTCGCTGAAGAAGTAGGTGGTGTCCTCGTCCTGAAAGACGAGTCCCTCCATGTCAGGCATGTCGAACTCCTCCTCGAGCCCTCCGATCAGGAGATCTGCCGACCTCAGGCCCACGGCGAACGAGGGGGGGACGTCGTCGCCAGCAACGCGGAAGCGCAGGACCGTCGGAACCGAGAGCGTGACCCTGTGCGGCAGGCCCGACGTGATGCTCGCCACCACGTCCTCGTCCGACACGGCCACGGTGCCGTGGTCCGGATGTCGAACCGTGACGCCGTACGCGGTCACGGCGTGTCGACGGATCCGAGCCGTCCCATCGTCGTCGGTGGTCGCCCGATCGACGCCTCCCGAACGCAGGATCGCGCTCGGGACCGGAGCGCCTCGGTCGTTCACGACGACGAAGGTCGCGATCCGTCGGTCGAGATCGATCTCGAAGATCTGAGCACGGCGAACGATCGCTCCTTGCACGCTGGCGGCGGGCGCGGAGCCGCCGTCGTACACGTCGAGCCGCACGGATGCGCTGCCGATGGGGGCGGCGATGGTCCGCGTCGTCCCGGGCTCCAGCCGCCCCCCTTCCCCGTGCAGTCGTCCTCCCGAGAGGTCGAAGAACGCCCACCGCGCGCGGAAGGAGCGTGGCGCCGAGGGTGCGCCAGCAACCTCCAGCCGGAAGCGGATCGGACAAGGCCACCAGAGTTCCAGAGGCTCCTGGAACTCGCTCCTCGCCACGAGCAGGGCCGTGTCCGGGGGAACTTCCTGCGTGCCGAGCGCGAAGGGGTGCTCGACGCGGAGCCGAACCTGTGTGGCCTCGCGATCGAGCGCGAGCTCGAGCTGCCTTGGGCCCAGGAGCCTGCACGCGCTGCCCGTCGACCAGTGCGATGCCGTTCGGAGGCGATCTGGAGGAGCAGGCGCTGCCTGAACGCTGGAGATCGCGGGCTCCAGGCCTTCCACGATTCGGCTCTTCGGGGAGAGCGAGAGCGTGACCTTCTCGACGGTCGCGTGGAGTTCGTGCACCCCGCCTGCATCCGCGGTGAGGCTCGCCCTGGTGCGGAAGATCCTCACGCCGGATCGGAGGGACACCACGACGTCGGTCCAACCGGCGGGGCAAGGAACGACGCCTCGCGCCGGCGCGGTCCGCTGCTCGACACGTCCGTCTGCGATGAGGAAGTGAGCAGTGGCGTGCGAGCCATCGTCGCCCGTGATCCGGAGAGCGAGCACGTCGTCGACCAGCGCGGTCCGCGTCGACTCGCTCTCCAGCGCGAGGAGGTCGGAACGGTCCGTCCCGGGACCCGGCGGCCGACCTCTCGGCTCCAGGGCAGGCTCGTCGACCGTCGCTCCGACGGGCTTCTCCACACGTCCGTGGATCCGACCGCCGCCCGCGAAGTACGTCCCGACGAGCAGGATCGAGGCGATCGAAGCAGCTGCGAGCGTGAAGCGTGATCGCATCGAGGGGCAGTGTCGCGCGGCGAGCCGACAGCTGCAGCCGTGGGCGGTCGCCGTGCCCGACCTATCGCTCGATCGAAGGGGTGTAACGCTGCATGGGCGCTGTTCCGGCTCGACGCCTGGTTCGATGGGGACGCTGGAGAATCCCCGCGGCGTCGGCCGGCCTGCCAGGCATTTCGAGGGCTGAGGATTCACCGTCGACCTCTGGCCTGCCGCATGACAACCTCGACGTGCGTAGACCACCTTCGCGCCGATCCTCGGAGCAACGCATGTACGAACACATCCTCGTCGCCGTCGACGAGTCGGATCACGCCGACAAGACGCTCGAGCAGGCCGCCCGTCTGGCGCAGGCCTTCCAGTCCCGCATGACGCTCGTGCACGCCTTCCCCAGCTCGGTGGATATCGTCGGTTCGCCCGTCTACACGAACGTCCTGGCGCAGCGCACCGAGAAAGGACAGCAGGTGCTCGACGAGATGCACGCCAAGCTCGGAGACGCCGGACCTCAGGTCGGGACGGAGCTCTGCGAGGGGCCCGCCGCGGACGCGGTCCTGAGCAAGGCGAAGGAGCTCGAGGTCGACCTCATCGTTCTGGGCTCTCGCGGTCTCGGCACGGTGGAGCGGTGGCTGCTGGGAAGCGTGGGGCACAAGGTGTCCCACCTCGCGCACTGTCCGGTGCTGATCGTTCGATGAGGTGGCGCGCGCTCCTCGCTCCGCTCGCGCTCCTCACCGGCCCCGCTTCCGCGGGAGACCTCATCGTCGAGGCGCGCGGTACCTTCGTGTCCGGCACGCCGCCCGCGGTCGGCACGTTCGTGAACGCGCAGATCGGTGATCCGGTCACGCTGCGCTTCGAGGTCGACCTCCCCGTCATGGGGACTGCGGCCAGCGGCACGACCTTCACGTGGATGGACAACTCGACGTTCGCGCTGCGCATCGGCAACGCGGTCGAGGGCCACCGGTTCCCGGCGGGCGGTCTCTGCTGGTGGATCGATGACGTCGTCGGCATCGACGGGATCCACGTGCGCGAGGAGGCGCTCGCGACGCTGGGCCTGCGCGTGCGCATGCGGCTGGAGGATCCCACGCAATCCGTGTTCGATCAGCCGGATCCGCTGCTGGTTCCGGGGACGTACCTGCCGTCGGACTTCGGCGACGTGACGTGGGACCTCATCGGCGCCTCGAATCTGACGTTCGACCTGACGTCCGTGACCATCACGGCGCCGCCGATCGGAGTGACCGAGTGCGACCCCGCGACGCCGAACTCCAGCGGCCTCTCGGCGCAGCTCCGGATCATCGGGAGCAACCGGATCGCCGGGTGCCGGCTGAGGCTCCTCGCCTCGGGCATGCCGGCGCAGAGCCTCGGCTACGTGCTCGTTTCGCAGACCCCGGCGGCCGTCCCCGGTGCCGGCGGGAGCCAGGGCACGCTCTGCCTCGGCGGCTCGATCGGCCGCTACGTACAGGCTGTGCAGAGCACGGGCGCGAACGGCGCATTCGCCCAGGAGGCGGTCCCGTTCGCGCTCCCGCAGCCAACGGGAACCGTGGCCGCGAGCGTCGGCGAGACGTGGCGGTTCCAGGTGTGGTTCCGCGACGCGAACCCGGGACCGACGTCGAACTTCACCGACGCGTTCGCGGTGACGTTCCGCTGATCGGCGCGGTCAGCGGCGGGCGTACCGCGGGACCCTTCTCGGGGAAGAACAGGGCATCGGCCGCGTCCAGGTCCGCATGAGGAAGTGGCTGGTCCTGAGTCTGCTCGAAGTCCTGTTCGTCGCCGCCCTCTTCGTTCCGGTCTCGCCCTGGATCCACATCTACGTCCCCGCGGCAGCGGACGTCGACCGCTGGAGCGTGAGCTCCGGCCACCGGATCGAGTCGTGGTGGTCGTGTCCCGACCACCTCGTCGAAGACGGTCGGCTCTACCTACGCGTCCAGTCGACCCGAGCGTCGACGCTGATGCCGTTCGTCGACGCCCCTCACTGGGACGATGGCTCCGTCGCGGAGTACCGCGCGGATCACCCCGAGCTCACGGGGCTGTGGCCGGAGCGGCCGATCCGCTGGCTGCGCTGACGATCAGGGCGGATCGCCGCCCGCCGGGTTCGTCGGTCCGAAGATCTCCATCTGGAGGCCGTCGATCCACGTGCCCTCGGACTGGACGGGCGCGCCGGAGTGGTTCTCGCGGAAGCCGACCTGGAACGCGCCGCTGCGGGGGCCGTTCTCGGGCAGCGCGCCCAGGAACACGTCGACACCGTTCACGCGCACGACCAGCTCGTGCCCGACGCGCGTGAACGGATCGAGGACGATCTCGAACCGCGCCCAGTCGCCCTCCGCGACACCGAGGATGAAGTTCGGCAGCGCGTTCAGGAGGTCGACCGGCGACCCGTCCATGTTGTCGTGCGTCGCGTGCACCAGCTCCCACACGCCGCCATGGTCGGGCCGGCCGTTCGCCAGGCCGACGCCGTCGCGGTTCTGGTAGATCAGCCAGTAGCCCGACTCGTAGCCAGAGCGCGCGACGGCCGTGCTGGAGAAGAAGTTGCTGCCCTGGCGTCCGCAGATGCCGACCGCGATCGCCTGGGCCGGCTCGTCCGCGCGCGGCACGTAGATCTCGCCCGTGATCCGGACGCCGGTGGAGGCGCCGAGCGCCGCGTCGCCGAGCGCGCCGATCACGCCACCGCCCGTCTCGTCGAGGCAGCGCCAGGCGAGGCCTCCGTTCGGCGACGGCGGCAGGCCGGCGGCAGGCGGGCTCGCGCGCCGCGGTACGTCGTAGGTCTGGAAGCCGGTCGTGAACGCGGACTCGAAGTCGAACGACGCCGGCAGCGTCAGCGCGTTGCCGTTCGGCTCGCCCGGCGAGGCCATCTGGAACGAGAAGTCCCGCGCGTTGCGGCGCGTGTCCCGGCCGTCGGGGTAGCGGCCCAGCGCGTAGCGGCGGCCGAACGCGTCGCGTCCGTCCGCGACCTCGCCGGTCCACGGCCAGCCGTGACCGGTCACGCCGCGCGCCTCGCGCCGGACGAGCTCGTCGAGCCCGCCGAACGCCTCGTAGACGAGCGAGTCGTGGACGAGGTCGGGGCCCTCGTCGACGAGCTGGAGCGCG
>JBCCSK010000324.1:0-7001 GCA_039200205.1 Planctomycetota bacterium | reverse complement strand
GTCGACGGTCCACGCAACGGCCAGGCAGACGCGAACGGCGAGTTCATGTTCGGCACGCTCCAGGCCTGGCCCATCAAGAACGGCAAGCGGGGCGAGCTGCAGCGCGGCGTGAACCTGTCCGGGATCGCGTTCGACGTCCTCTCGACGGTCGACGCCGTCAGTCGCGACTTCCGCTGGGACCTCGGCGCGGGCTACTGCGGCAAGGGCCAGCCCGCCAAGGTCGACGCCGGCGGCCCCTGGCTCGCCTGCACGATCCTCGTCGGGGGTCGCAGCTGATGGGCGGCGCCGCAGCGACAGAGGGGCTCGCCGAGCGCGCCCGCGAAATGCTCGATCTCGCGCTCCGCGCGGGAGCGGGCGAGGCCGAGGTCTGCGCCCACAGCCACACGAGTCTCGGCGCCAAGGTCGAGAAGGGCGACCTCGGTCAGGTCACCGCCGACGAGGGCTCGACGCTCGGCCTGCGCGTCGTCCTCGACGGCCGGCTCGGCTTCGCTTCGACGAACCAGGCCCACCGAGAGGCGCTGGAGTCGGCCGCGCGCGACGCGGTCGCCATCGCACGCCTGAGCCCCGCTGACGAGGCCAACGTCCTCCCGGAGCCGGCCGCGGTCGACGACGGCGCCCGGATCGGTGCGCGCGTCGATCCCTCGCTCGCGGGGATGGCGATCGAAGACGTCGTCGAGCGCGCCCGCGAGCTCGCGGGCCGCACCGCGTCGAGCGACGCGCGGATCTCCGTGGACCAGGCCTCGTTCTCGGTCGTCGCCGGCGAGTCGATGGTCGTCTCGTCCAAGGGCGTCGACCAGCGCGACCGCGACGCCGCGCTCACGATGAGCCTGATGGCGCTCGCCACGGACGGCGACGAGACGGGCGGCATGGACTACCGCGGCACCGTCGTGCGTGACGCGAGCGAGGTCGAGGGCGAGCTCCACCGCATCGCCGACGAGGTCGCGTCGAACTGCGTCGGGAACCTCGGCGCGACGTCGGGGTCGTCGTACAGCGGCCCCGTCCTCTTCGCGCCTTCGGCGTTCTCGTCGGCGCTCCTGTCGCCGCTCCTCGGGAGCGTCTCGGCGATCGCGGTCCAGCGGGGTCGCAGCGCGCTGGCGAACCGGCTCGGCGAGGTCGTCGCGCCCGGGCTCTCGGTCGTCGACGATCCGACGGACCTCCACGCGGCCGGGGCCTGCGCGTTCGACCGCGAGGGGCTTCCCGCCCGCAGGTTCCCGATCGTCGAGGGCGGCACCCTCCGGTCCTTCCTGCACAACGCCTACTCGGCCGCGGTCGACGGCGTCCAGTCGACGGGCCATGCGAGGGGCGGCGCACGCGGCGTGCCGGGGCTCGGGGCCCACGCGATCGTCGTCTCCGCGTCCGATCCGGACGCGCCGGAGGACCTCGACGCGCTCCTCGCGCAGCTGGGCGAAGGCCTCTACATCCAGCGCTTCTCGGGCACCGTCGACGCCGCCTCCGGGGACTTCTCGGGCACGGCGAAGTCGGCTCGCTGGGTCGAGGGCGGCCGCATCGTCCGCCCGGTCCAGGAGGTGATGCTCAGCGGGAACGCCTTCGAGCTGTTCACGCGCGGCGCGGTGCTCTCGCGGACCCAGGAGAGGCTCGGCGGCTCGAGCCTCGTCGCGTGGAGCCTCGTCGACGGCGTGTCGGTCACCGCCGGTTGATCAGCTCATCGGCTAGGAGAGCTGGTGCCCGAGGGGGGAGTCGAACCCCCACTCCCTTGCAGGAACATGGACCTGAACCATGCGCGTCTACCAATTCCGCCACCCGGGCGAGTGGAGGCGAGAGACGGTAGGAGCGTGAACCCGGCGCGTCAAGCAGCAGCGCGCGGCGTTCCTCGGAACGTCGGTCAGAGTCCGTCGCCGCCGGGCGCTCGGTAGACCACGATCGCGCGCGCTCCGAGCTCCTCGGGGAGCTCGTGCTCCATCACCGTGTCGAGCTTGAAGCCGAGACGCTCGGCCTCGCGCTCGGCGGCGCGCACCTCGCGGCCCCACGAGTTGCCCTTCAGCATCACGACGTCCTTCGTCGAGTGCCGGACCTTCCGCAGCGTCCGAATGTTCTCGCGCACCGACGACACGGCGCGGCAGACCACCAGATCGACCGGGTTCGTCGCGAGGTAGTCCTCCGCGCGCGCGTGCACGACGCGGACGTTCTTGAGGCCGAGCTTCTGGACCGTCTCCTCCAGGAACTTCGCCTTCTTGCCGATCGACTCGCAGAGGATCATCGAGCAGTCCGGCTCGGCGATCGCGATCGGAAGGCCGGGGAATCCCCCACCGCTCCCGAGATCGAGGATCCGACGCGCGACGAGCGGCACCATCCGCGTCACGCGCCACGAGTCGAGGTAGTGCTTGATGGCGATCTCCTTCGGATCGAGGATCGCCGTCAGGTTCATCAGCCGGTTCGTCTCGAGCAGATGCAGCGCGTGCTGCGTCATCAGGTCGAGCATCCGGTCGTCGATGTCGTCCTGACCCGCGAACGCCTTGTCGAGGGCGGCGCGCATCTTCTTGGCCGTCGGGACGGGCGTGTCGGGGTGCTCGACCTCCTCGTCCTCGTCCGAGCCCTTGCGCTTCTTCGAGCGCGACTTCTTCTTCTTGGGCGCTTCGTCGCCCTCGTCGCCCTCGGAGTCGTCGCCGTCCTCGGCGCCCTCCTCCTCGTCGAAGTCCTCGTCCTCCTCGTCACCGTCGAGGTCGTCCCCGAGATCGATCGGCTCGTCGTCGAGTCCCTCGAGATCGAGATCCTCGTCCGGAAGGCCCGGTCCGGGGCCCTCTTCCTCGTCGTCGCCGGGCGGCGGCAATGAATCGCTGGAGGTCATGCGTCCCGTCCTCGGGATCGGCTCGGTGTGTGTCGACCTGGCGGAGAGAGAGACGGCGCGTGGCAGGGCAGGAGGGATTCGAACCCCCAACCTACTGATTTGGAATCAGCCGCTCTACCGATTGGAGCTACTGCCCTTCGAAGGGCGGAGAGCGTAGCCGCGCGCGGTGCCCCGGGCAACCGGCCAAGCCGCCCCGGGAACATGCACCGGCGGCGACACGGGACTATCATGTCCGGCTCGATGTCACGGCGATCGTCCAAGCCAGGCGCGAAGCGCGACGAGTCGCAGTCGAACCACGGTCCGACCTCGGGGCCCCGCAGCGGGCGCGAGGAGGGCCGAGGCGGGCGCCGCAGGAAGCGCGGCGGCCGAGGTACGGGCGACGATGCCCGCTGGGTTCCGGCGGAGACGATCGACCCGTCACTTCTCGACGGCGACGCGCTCCGCGTCGTGAAGCGGCTCCAGAAGCACGACCACGAGGCCTACTTCGTGGGCGGCTGCGTGCGCGACCTGTTCATCGGCCGCAGGCCGAAGGACTTCGACGTCGCGACGAGCGCCCGCCCGTCCGAGATCCGGGCGCTCTTCCGCAACTGCCGGATCATCGGCCGCAGGTTCAAGCTCGCTCACATCTTCTACGGCGACCACATCATCGAGACGGCCACGTTCCGCGCGGCGCCGGGCGAGCAGCCGACCGACGACGCGGACCTCCTGATCGTCGACGACAACGTCTACGGGACGGCGGCCGAGGACGCGCGCCGGCGGGACTTCACGGTCAACGCGCTGTTCCTCGACCCGACGTCGCACGAGATCCTCGACCACGTCGGCGGCATCGAGGATCTGGAGCGACGCACGCTGCGGACGATCGGCGACCCAGAGATTCGCCTCGCCGAGGACCCGGTGCGCATCCTGCGCGCGGTCAAGTTCGCGACGCGCCTCGACCTGGAGATCGACGATCCCACGTGGGACGCGATGTGCGACGTCGCCCCCGACCTCGCGAAGGCCGCCCCGCCGCGGATCCTGGAGGACCTCCTGCGGCTCTGCCGCTCCGGGACCGCGACGGCCGCCTTCCAGATGCTGCGGGACTGCGGCGCGCTGGCGGTGCTCGTCCCCCAGCTGGAGGAGTACCTCGGGCCCGAGGACGACATCCCCGAGCGCGCGGAGCCCTTCTGGGACCTCCTCGCCGCCCTCGACGCGCACGTCCAGATGGAGCCCGAGGACGTCCCGTCGACCGCGGTCCTCGTGGCGCTGCTCTTCGCGCTCCCCTACGAGCTCGCCCTCGACGACCAGATCGCGAGCAACGGCGCGCTCGACGCGCGGGCCAGGGCCGACGTGGCCTGGGACCTCCTGGAGCCGCTCTCGGAGGCCACGCGGCTCTCGCGCAAGGACTTTGCGCGCGCCCGGCGGATCCTCGTGGCCCAGCAGAATTTCGTCTCCCCCCCCGAGCGCTTCTCCGAGCTGCTGTTCGCCCGGTCCGAAGAGTTCGTCGAGGCGTTCGAGCTCTTCCGCCTGCGCTCCCAGGCGCGCGGCGTCGGCCTCGACCTCGTCGAGGCCTGGCGCGAGCGCTGGCAGCGGGCGCGGCGGGCTGATCCGGACGAGATCGAGGACGAGCGCCGGCGCACCCGCAAGCGTCGTCGACGGCGGCGGAAGCGAGGCCGCCGCCGCTCCTCCGGCGGGTCCTGAATCGGGCGCCGAACCAGCCCCGAGGGCCTGCGACAACGCGTCCAGGGCACCCTGGCGAGCTGGGGATGGGAATTCGGGCACGAGGAACGCCTTTTTTTCGCGGTCGGCCGACGGGAGATCCATGCCCGGGGGTAGTGTTCCCGTGTGCGGTGAGGCGCGCCCGGCGCCCACTCCGCCCTCGGCGCCCCCCCCTCGGCCTTCCGTCACTGTGCGGTGGTGACGGCTGGCCTGCCGAAGGCGGCTGGTTCCGGTTGCTGCGCCTCCAACGGCGACGTCAAGTCGCCCTGCGGTCAGGACGCCCCTCCCTGTCCTGATCGCACCCTCCCGCGGGGCGGGTCTCCGGACCCGCCCCCTTTTTCGTTCCTCGATGGAACCCTGCGCGTCACGCTCCGTTCTCATTCGCTTGGCCCAGCGCGCGACCGGCGCGCCGGCCTCCCCCGCACGCTCCCCCACGATGCGCACGCTGGCTCTCCCGCTGCTCAGTCTGATCGCCTGCGCACTGGGACCGCCCGCGGTCGCGCAGGACACGCCCGATCCCGAGACGCTCTTCGCAGCCTGGGAGCGCCTCGAGCCCGCGGAGCGTGCCGACACGATCCAGTGGTTCATCGCCGAGTGCGACGGAGGCCGGGACTTCCGCAGCGGACTCGAGCGGCACGTCCTCGCGCGCCACCAGGCGAACCGCTTCGACTGGCCCGAGGCGACCGAGGAGCCCCCGCTCTACGACACCGAGGTCCACACGCCGCGCAACCCGATCCGCCGCCGGTTCATGGGAGCGAGTTCGGGGCGCAGCCGGCGCACGTACGAGAAGCTCGTGGGCGATCGCCACGACCGCGCCTTCCGCCCCGCCTTCGAGTACGACTGGGCGCGGGGCACGGTCGTCAAGCTGGGCGAGTGGGACGATCCCGCCCGCATCGCCTACAACGCGGCGCGCGGCTTCTCGCCCTACGCGGATCTCGTCGAGGCGCTGGTCGAGATGGAGATCGACGGCGGCGAGGTCCGGACCGAGGCGCAGGCGTTCGCGCACGCGTACTCCGATCGGAGCGGGCGCGCGTTCCGCACGATCACCCTCTACGACGCCTGGTCGTCCGGATCCGAGATCGAGATGGCCGACGTCGAGTGTCTCGGCATCCTCCACGACATCGAGGACGACTGGCGCACGTTCATCGCCCCGGTTCCCGAGAGCAAGCACCGCCGGCTCTACGACAAGATCGGCGAGCACTTCGCGAACCTGCGCAAGTACCGCGCCCTGCGGGCGGCCGTCGCGCGGTCCTACCTCATCGCAGAGCCGCGGCTCCCGGTCGGCTACGGACCGAGTCTGCGCCTCCACGGCTTCTGGGAGCTTCGGTCCTCCGACCCCGAGGCGATGGCGAAGGACCTGCCGTCCAACGACGACTGGGCCAAGTGGTTCGACGAGCGCGCCGCCGAGGCAGACGACGACCCCGAGGTCGTCGCCCGGGCCCGCGCGCGCATGGCGAGCCTCCAGGCCTCGCGCGACTGGGCGCGCCGGACGTTCCACGGGATCCTCCGCGAGTACGGCGCCTTCGGCGACGACGCGTCGGACCGCGAGCGCGACGGCCGGCGCTGAGGGCCCGATGCCGGAGCTGCCCGAGGTCGAGGGCTACGTCGCCGGCCTGGACGCCCACGTCGCCGGGCAGCGGCTGGAGGAGGTCCGCCTCCAGAGCCCCTTCCTGCTCCGCACCGTCGAGCCGAGCCTCGACGACGCGCGCGGCCGGGTTCTAGTAGGCGCCAGGCGACTGGGCAAGCGGATCGTGCTCGAGATGGAGGGCGAACTCTTCGTCGTCGTGCACCCGATGGTCGCCGGCCGCCTGCGATGGAAGCCGCGCGGCGCCGCCCTCCCGGGCAAGACGGGCCTGCTCGCGCTCGACTTCGAGCGCGGCTCGCTCGTCCTGACCGAGCAGGGCTCGAAGAAGCGCGCGTCCCTGCACGTCGTCGCGGGCGAGAAGGCGCTCGCCGAGCTCGACCCGGGCGGTCTCGAGATCCTCGAGGCCGACCTGCCCACCTTCCGCGATCGCCTCGTCCCGAGCGGACACACGGTGAAGCGGGCCCTCTCGAGTCCGAAGCTCTTCAGCGGCGTCGGCAACGCCTGGTCGGACGAGATCCTCTGGGCCGCGCACGTCTCGCCCGTGCAGCGCAGCGCCACCCTCGGCGACGACGGGGTCGAGCGCGTCTTCGAGGCCGCGCGCGAGACGCTCACCGCAGCCCGGGACCGGCACGTCGAAGCGGCGCGCGAGAGCTTCCCCGACCGCGTCACCGCCTTCCAGCCGGAGATGGCCGTCCACGGCCGCTTCAAGGAGCCGTGCCCGCGCTGCGGCGCACCGATCCAGCGCATCACCCGCGCGAGCGGGCACGACTTCCACTACTGCGCCCGCTGTCAGACGGACGGCAAGGTGCTCGCCGACCGCTCGCTCTCGCGCCTGCTCAAGGACGACTGGCCGAAGCGGATCGAGGAGCTGATGGACTGAGGGCGATACGGAGTGGGCACCGGTGTGCGACTCCG
>JBCCSK010000323.1:0-7004 GCA_039200205.1 Planctomycetota bacterium | reverse complement strand
GGAAGAAGCCGTTCGCGTTCGCGTCACGGCGGCGCACGGCGACGACGTCGTCGCCGATCGCCACGCGCCCCTCGAGCCAGCCGAGCGTCGCGATTCCGAGGATCGTCCCCGTCTTGCCGAGCTCCACCGCGACGCGGCGCGGGACGAGCGTCGGCGCCCCCGTATCGTCGACGGTCGAGCAGGGGAGAGAAAACTCCCACGCTCGCTCGGCCGCCTCGCGGATCCGCTCGTCGGCGTCGAGGACGAGATCCCGGTTCACGTCGGCGTAGAGCGTGTGGCCCCCCTCGTCGAGCTCCTCCAGCGCGACGATCACGCGCGTCGAGCTCTCGTCGCCGAAGCGCACGAAGCCGAGGCGGAGCGAGCGCCCCTCCAGCTCGCGCGCGACGCGCAGGCCCTCGGGGACGTCGGTCCCCAGCGGGAGGGCGACGAGCGTCGGGCGACGCATCGGATCGCCCGCGGGCGGGACGACGTAGCGAAACGCGTCGTCCTGCGTCGGAAGGACGGCTGCGAGTGCGGTCAGGAGGAGGCTCATTCGGTGTCTCCGGGAAGTGAGAGGTCGAGCAGGCTCGTGTAGACGTAGCGGTCACGGGCGGCCGTCGGCATGGCGAGCACCTGGCCCACGATGTCCATCGCGTCGCCGCCTTCCGCGCGCGCGCGAAGCGCGGTGGCCTCGGGGTCGAGGACGGCGGCCGCCGCCCAGACGATGCGGATCTCGCGGCTGGTGTAGCCGTTGCGGCCCGCGGCGGCGTCGAGCGCTGGAACGACGAGCGCGCGTGCGAGCGCCGGGTCCAGATCTGCCACGAACCAGGCGATCGCGCCGTCTCCCTTCAGACGGCCGTCGTCGCTCTGGTAGCCGCCCCAGCCCTCGGGCAGCCGGAGAGCGAGGACGCGCGCGATCCACGCTTCGAGCTCGAGCGGATCGAGGCGGGCCGCGATCGGAAGCAGCGCCGCTGCCGTCGGGACCCGCTGGTCCCGCACTCGCTCCGGCGGAGCGTTCTCGATGCGCTCGAACGCGCGCTCGAGGCTGACGCGGGCCTCCTCTCTCGATCCGCTGCCGTCGAGGAGAGAGAGCGCGATCATCCCGTCGGAGAAGCCGGTCGAGTCGTGGACGGAGGCGATGGCTCGAGCGCGCTCCAGGTCAACGGGCGCCATCGCGTAGACGACGCGAGGCGCGTAGCGCTGGGGGCTCCACGAGCCTCGCGTCCCGGACATCTCGTCCAGCAGCGACTCGGCCGCGGCAGGATCGTCCGCGGCGATGAGCGTCGCCGTGTTGCCGAGGTGCCGCGGGATGTTGTCCGCCTCCGACATCGAGTCGATCAGCGCACGACCGGCCTCGGCGTCGACGCGACTCAGCGTCTCGCCGAGCACGCTCCTCGCGTACGCCGGCCACTCCTCGTTCGGGAGCCTCGCGGCGACCTCCTTGGCCTCGTCCAGGACCGCCGCCGCCGCATCGGACATCCGCAGGTCGAGCAGCCGTCCTCCGAGGCGCGCCATGACGACGACGCGATGCTCCGGCGGATCGATCGCGCGCGCCTTCGCGCGCAGGAGAGCGAGCTGCTCCAGCTCGGTCTCGGGAGGGAGACGCTCCGCGGCGGAGAGCACCTGGAGCGCCTGACTCATCCCGCGGTCAATGCGATGGGCGACGGCGAGCGCCTCCTCGGGACTGGCCTCCAGCAGCGCGTCGGTGACGTAGGAGAGCGAGAAGTCGCGCTGCCACGAGACCTCGAACATGCCCTTCTCGACCCGGTCCATCGCATCGCTGGGGTCGGCCCAGGCGTAGAGGCGCACGGCGCGAAGCGCCCTTCCGTCGTCCCCCTTCGCAAGCTCACCGTCGAGACGCTCGGCGAGCAGATCTCTCGCGACCGCGCGCTCCGCCTGGTCGTCGCGCGGCCTGTCGAGTGCGGAGAGAGCCGGCGCGCGCAGCGTCCAATCGACCGCCTCACCGGAGGGTTCGACGACGCCCCAGCTCGCACGTCCATCCGCCGTCGCGACGAGGACGAGCTCGCCGCACTCTGCGACGGCGTCGAGGGCGAAGGCGCCGGACGCATCGCTCGTGACGCTCTCTCCCGTCGCGCGCACGACGACGCGCGCATCCGCGAGAGGCTTGCCGTCTGGGCCGTTCAGAGTGCCCCGTACCGCGCGACGGGCGACGACGTCGAGCTCGACGCCTGCGGCGAGCTCGGCGCCCGTGAACCACTCGCTGCGCGCGGACGTCGCCGCGCGCCCGCCCCACAGGAGGCTGTAACGCGCGTCGGGCTCGAGCCCGACGCGGGAAGCGAAGTGCCCGTCCTCGTCCGAGCGGAACGACTCGGCGCCGCCGAGCGAGGCCAGCTTCTCGCCGCCGACGACACCCTCGCGCGAGGCCGAGAAGACGCGCAGCTCCAGCCCGGCGACGGGCTCTCCGTCCTTGCCGCGGACGAGGCCGGTCGCGGCGAGCCCCGCTTCGAGCGTGAGCACCAGCGGCTCGGTGCTCTCGCTGATCTCCGCTCGCGCCGTGGCTCCGTCGAGCGTCGCGACGAGCTTCGCGGCGGCCCCGGCCGTGAGGCCGGTCAGCTCGAAGACTCCTTCCTCGTCCGCGATCGTCGTCGCGTGCTCCGTGCGCGAGAACATCTGGTTGGTCGAGATCTGCTGCGTTGCGACGATCCACGCGGATGACGCCGGCCGGCCGTCGGAGAGCACGGCGCGTCCCGTCACGGTCCAGGCTCGACGTAGACGCACGTCCTCGAGCGTGACCTCGTCGTTGCCCTCGAGCTGACCGTTGACGTCCGGGGACGAGCCTGGGAAGAACCCCTCGGGCGGCTCGACGGAGGTGACGCTGACCCAGCCCGCGCGTCGTGGAAGGGACGCCTCGAAGCGGCCCTCTTCGTCCGTTCGGAGCCTTCCGAAGTTCGAGGCGCTGAGATGCACGACGGCGCCAGGCACGGGGTCGCCCGTTTCGTCGGACACGACGCGGCCGCGCACGATCGTCGTCGGGTCCGCTGGCACGATGCGGAACGGCGCATCGTCGTCCGAGGCGCCGAAGTTCCCGTAGTCCACCGCAAACCGAAACGCCGCGAGGTCGTCCGAGACGAACTGGATCCTCACCAGCCCCGGTGGCGCGAGGATGGTCTGATCTGGATCCGCCTCCACCACGCCGCTCGCGCTGTAGCGCCGGTACACCGGCTGCCCCGTTGGGAGCTCGACCTGCATCCAGGTGTCCTGCCGGAAGCCGAGCCCTACCGGCCGCTCTCCCTCGAAGGCGAACCCGCGTTCGACGAGAGGGGTCACCTGAAGATCGAAGGGCCCCTCCATCTCGTCGACCTGGAACGACTGGAGGCCGATCCCCTCTCCCGATACGCCGATGATGCGCACGTTCGCGAGCTCGACCGGGAGGCGCGCGCGGCCCTCGTCGTCGGTCTCGACTCCCCAGCGCGACCAGGTCTCGTCCGAGAGCGCCGTCAGGCTGCTGTCCGAGTCGCGAAAGTAGACCGGGAAGACGCGCGCCCCGACGATCGCTGCGCCGTCGGCGTCGACGATACGAACGGAGCTATCGGTCTCGAGGGGTTCGAGTCGAATCGTGACATCGTGCCCGACCGGGAGGGCGGACGGACTCCAACCGAAGGACTCGAGCTTTCGCCCCGCGCTGTACGCGGCCACCGTGAGCGTGCGGTAGACGGCGCGTCGCTCGACCCACTCCGCCGGCACGACGATCGTCACGGATCCGTCGTCTCCCGTGACGCCGTTCCAGAGGAGGTCGTGGTCTCCGAAATCCGTCCGGACCGCCTGACACGAGAGCGCTACCTCGGCGCCAGCGATCGGCGCCCCCTCCTCGTCGACGACGCGCGCGGGGATCGAGACGTCCTGTGCGAGGGACGGCCCGGTGAGCAGGAGAAGGGCGAGCGCGAGAATCGAGCGGAGCATGGGAGTCGAATCGCCAACCTAGCACGGCCTCCGACAACCGTGGTCGGCGACGCTCGTCACTGCCGACCGAGCTCGACGCGCATCCGCTCGCCGCCCCTCAGGGTCGCCTCGCCGACGAACACGCGGCGTTCGCCCGATGACGCTCCGAAGACCGTGTCCTCGGGATCTCCGATGCGGCTGGGTGCGATCCGCTCCTCGAAGAGCGTGGCGACGACTCTCCATTCACCCGGCGCGATCCGCTCGAGCGTCCAGGTTCGCGCGTCGGCGTCGTACGCGGCGCCGAACGCCTCGTCGACCTCTCCCCCGTCGAAGCCGATCGTGATCGACGACCGGAGCCGCTCGTCGTCTCGTGACACGAAGGCGATGCGCAGGCTGCCGTCCTCGGGGAGCGCGACGTCGTCGGGCAGGACGACGATCGCGGACGCGGTCTCGAACTCGACGCGCTCGTCGATCGGCTGGCCAAGCGCGAAGTCGAGACGCGCCGTCGGGTGCGCGATGACGGACCAGCTGTCGATGTGCAGCACCGGAATCCGCCGCCCCGTCGCGCGGCCGTAGGCGGACAGCCGGCCCTCCGCGTTCGTCCGCCCGACGTAGGCCTCGACCTCCTCGGTGAAGTCCGGGATGCGCCGCTCGGGCCAGAAGGTCTCGTCGACGAGCCGGACCTCGACGCCCGAAACGGGCTCGCCGTCGAGCTCGATCAAGAGCGAGACCGGGACGATGCGGAACGTCGTCAGGTCGAGAGTCACCTGGACCTCGCCGCCCGCCGGCACGTTGACCTCGGTGTCGCCGCCCATCATGAAGTCCTGCCGCAGCGCGCCCTGGCGGATCGTGCGAAGTCCCGCGGGGACGCCGTCGAGGCGAAACGTGAGGTCGTCCTGCAGCCGCGCCGGCTCGATCCCGACGACGTCCGCGACCTCGATCGTCAGGCCGTTCGGGTCGACCTCCGCCGGAATCCGAACGGATCCGACGATCGTGCCGCTCGCCGCGAGCTCCAGATCGCCCAGGTCGTTCGTCTCGCCCAGCTCGACCGTCACGGCGGCGATCGACACCGAGCCGCCCTCGGCCGCGGCGTACAGCCGGTACGTTCCCGCAGTCAGCCCGTCGAACGCGAACGCGCCCGTGTCCGCGTCGGACTGTGCGGTGACTCGGCGCTGTCGACCGCGGAGCTTCACGAAGAGGTTGTCCTCGTCCGGCGCGCGGCGCAGCGAGACCTCGGCCGAGACCGGCGCGTCGTTGGCGAGCAGCCGCCCCTCGACCGACCCGCCGCGCGACATCTCGATCCTCTGCACGATCACCTCGGCACCGGGGGCCTTCGCGAGCGTCGGACTCGCATTGGGCCGCGTGTAGCCGTCGACCCACGTGGCGCCCGCGAGGTCGGCGAAGCGATCGGCGTAGCCGTCCGCTGCGATGACGAGGAGGTCGCGTCCAGGTCGACCGAACACCTCCTCGTAGCCGCTTCGGACCTTCTTGATCCGCGGCTTCGCGACGCGCGCGTACTCGGGCACGGCGGACTTCGATCCCCCCTCGGCGATCTTGAGCACGCCGAAGCGCTCGATCGACTCTCCGGTCTCGGCATCGACCGCCATGACGTGCACGCGCGCGAGCGGCTTGAGGACGAGCGTGACGCCCTCCTGGGTTCCCGCCAGGCGCAGTGGCGAAGCGCCGGCGCGGTACTCGGGATGACCGGCGGAGACGTCGAACTCGCCGCCCGAGGGCAGCACGAGCTCGAACGTCCCGTCCGCGTCGGCCTTCGCCCGCGCGGACTTGCTGCCGGCCGCGCCCGGCGCGACGTTCGCGGTGACCAGAGCGCCGGCCACGGGCTCCTGATCGGGCGTGACCACGCGGCCGAGAACGACGGGAGCGCCCGCGAGCTCGATGCGCACGCCGGTCGTCTCGGCGCCCGCGGCGACCGCCGCATCCACGGACAGCGAGTCCATCATCCCCGGCGCGCTGGCGCGCAGCGACCAGGTCTCGGGCGCGAGGTGCGCACGCCGGAACCGCCCCTCTTCATCGGCGTCGAGGCGGACGTTCTCGCCGCCCGTCGACTCCAGGAACACCCTCGCCTCGATCACAGGCGCGCCGCTCGCCGTCACGACGACGCCGGAGACGGCGCCGCACGCGGACAGTCGAACGTCGTCGACCTCGCGCAGCCCCTCCTCGAGTGGGTCGAGGCGCGCGCGTCCCCTGCCGAACTCCAGTGAAGCGAAGCTCAGGAACGGCCCGGCGTCGACGAACAGCTCGACCCAGCGCGCGGTCGGCACGGGCACGTCGAACAGGAAGCGCCCGTTCGCGTCGGTCTTCGACTCGTAGCCCGCCCAGCCCACGACGCGCTCGACGCCGAACGCGTCGAACTCGACCGGCTCGCTCCCTCGTCGCCACCGCCCCTTCGCGCCGACGCGGCAAGCGACGCCAGCCAGCGGGTCTCCGTCGGGCCCGAGGACGACGCCGGTGAGCAGGCAGCGCCCCTCGGCTGCCGCGTCCGGGACGTCGTACACGACAGACGTGCGCTCGCGAGCCGCCTCCTCGGACGGCGCGAGTGACGACGGAACGACGGACGCCTCTTCGGCCGTCGGCTCCGGATCACCCTCGTACGCGGAGATCGACGGGGTGACAGGCGCGTCTTCGTCGCCGGTTCCGAGGAACACCCACGCGGCAAGAGCGAGGGAGACCAGTGCGATCAAGACTGCGAGCGTTCGTCCCATGGATCGTCCTCAGTATGGACCGAGCCTGGTCCGGAGACGGCGAGCCGAGGAAATCTCGATCGTTCGCGTTCGGTCTCGCGGGCGCTGTCGTTCTAAGTGTTCCTTCCGTGGGCACACCTGCCATGAACACCACGATGCGATCCTCGAACACCCTGACGAAACGTCGTCCGGCGGCGCAGCTCGAGCCTACCACGGCTCTCGCGCCTGCGTTCCGCGACCACGGGTTCGACCGGCGCTCGTCGGGTGCAGCCATTTCGATGGCACCGGAGATGGATTCCGGAGCGGCCTGATACCCCGCTTTGGGCGCCTCGCGCCCGGGGTTCGAAACCCCCTGTCGGCTCCAGTCTCGACGCGCCGTAGTCAGAAGGCGCGCCAGGGACGTCAGCGGGGCCGGGGCAGCGC
>JBCCSK010000322.1:0-7032 GCA_039200205.1 Planctomycetota bacterium | reverse complement strand
CTTCTCGCCGCGCTCGATGTCGCCCTTGTAGATCCAGACCTTGACGCCGATGACGCCGTAGCTGGTGCGGGCGAGCGCCGTGCCGTACTCGACGTTCGACTGCAGGGTCGAGAGGGGCACGCGCCCCTCTCGCTCCTGGAGCTGACGCGCCATCTCGGCGCCGCCCAGGCGACCGTTGATCATGACCTTCACGCCGAGCGCGCCGGCCTGCATCGTGGTCTGCACGGCCTTCTTGACCGCGCGGCGGAACGCCATGCGGCGCTTGAGCTGGTCGGCGATGACCTCGGCGACGAGGCCCGCGGACAGCTCGGGGCGCTTGATCTCGTGGATCGTCAGGTGGACGGTCGTCCCGGCCAGGTTCTGCAGCTCGGCCTTTAGCTGATCGATCCGCACGCCCTTGCGGCCGACGAGGACGCCGGGCCGGGCGGTGTAGATGATTACGTTGACCGCGTCGCTCGTCCGCTCGATCTCGATCCGAGGGATGCCGGCCGAGCCGTACTCCTTCGTGATGTGATCGCGGATCTGCTTGTCCTGCAGCAGCAGGCGAGCGAAGTCGTGCTTCCCGCCGTGCCAGCGCGAGGCCCAAGGCTCGATGATCCCGACGCGCAGGCCGGTGGGGTGAATCTTCTGTCCCATGGTGGTCTCGTGTTCCTCAGGAACCGAGGGGCCCTCAGGCCTCCGCGGCCTCCTGGTCAGCGTCCTGCCCCGAGGCGGGCGCGACGATCACGGTCAGGTGCGAGGTCTTCTTCGCGTACGGCATCGCGCGCCCCTGGGGGCCGGGCCGGAAGCGAAGGCGATTGTTGAGCATCGGGCCGTCGTCGGCGCGGCTGTCGGCGACGACGAGGTTGTTCACGTCGACCGACTCGTCCTGGGCCGCGTTGGCGATCGCCGAGGTGAGGACCTTCCGATAGAAGGCCGCGCCTCGCTGCGGCATCAGCTCGAGGATCTCCAGCGCTTCGTTCGCATGACGGCCGCGGATGACGTCGGCGATGAGCCGCGCCTTCCGCGCCGAGATGCGCGCGTAGCGATGGCGGGCGACGAAGCCCCCATTGTCTCGGATGATCTCGTTCTTCATGACGATCAGCGGCCGGCCTTGGCGCCTTCCTTCTTGTTCGTGTGCCCGCGGAAGACGCGCGTCGGAGCGAACTCGCCGAGCTTGTGCCCGACCATGTCCTCGTTGACGTAGACCTTCACGTGCTTGCGACCGTCGTGGACCATGAACGTGTGCCCGATGAAGTCGGGCGAGATCGTGCAGGCACGAGCCCACGTCATGATCGGGTTGCGGGTCCCGGCCTCGTTCTGAGCGAGCACCTTCTTCTCGAGCTTGGCGTCGATGTAGGGGCCCTTCTTGATGCTTCTGGACATGGCGCGTGGCTCACTTCCGCTTGCGACGGCGGCGGATGATGAAGACGTCGGTCGGGTGGTTGCGACGGCGCGTGCGCCCGCCCTTGGCGAGGACCGCCGTCGGCGAGCAGGGGTGACGCCCGCCCGCGGTGCGACCTTCGCCGCCGCCCATCGGGTGGTCGACGGGGTTCATCGCGGTACCGCGCACGTGCGGGCGACGGCCCAGGTGGCGACGGCGCCCGGCCTTGCCGAGCTTGATGTTCTGGTGGTCGGTGTTGCCGACGCGGCCGATCGTGGCGCGGCACGTCACGTGCACGCGTCGCAGCTCGCCCGACGGCAGGAGCAGCACGGCGTAGTTGCCCTCGCGCGCGGTCAGCTGCGCCGAGGCGCCGGCGGAGCGGACCATCTGGCCTCCGCGACCGGGCTGGAGCTCGACGTTGTGCACCTGCACGCCGATCGGGATGTCGCGCAGCATCTTCGCGTTGCCGGGGTTCGGCTCGGCGTCGGGGCCCGAGACGAGCGTCTGGCCGACCTCGAGGCCGATCGGCGCGAGGATGTAGCGCTTCTCGCCGTCGGCGTAGTGGAGCAGCGCGATGAAGCACGAGCGGTTCGGGTCGTACTCGATCGTCGCGACCTTGGCCGGGATCCCGTCCTTGTTGCGCTTGAAGTCGATGACCCGGTACTTGCGCTTGGCCCCGCCACCGCGGAAGCGCGCCGTGATCCGGCCGTAGTTGTTCCGACCCCCCGTCTTCTTGAGCGGGCGGAGAAGCGACTTCTCCGGCTTGGTCGACGTGACCTCCTCGAACGTGAGGACGCTGCCGTGCCTGCGGCCCGGGGAGGTCGGCTTGTACTTGCGAATGGGCATGGTTGAGTGGTCCGGTCGTCGTCGGTTGGATCCAGCGCGGGGGGGGCGCCGCAGCCTCAGATGACGTCGATCGTGTCGCCCTCCTTCAGCGTGACCATGGCCTTCTTCCAGTCCGGCTTCTGGCCCTTCACCCATCCGCGCCGACGGGACTTGCCCTTGACGCGAAGCGTGTTGACGGCCTCGACCTTGACGTCGAAGAGCGACTCGACGGCGCGGCGAATCTCGACCTTGTTCGCGGTCTTCGGAACGCGGAAGTGGTACGCGTTCCGCATCAGCCCGTCGGTCGTCGCCTTCTCGGTGACGTGCGAGCGCTTGATGATCTGGTAGTAGCGATCGATGTGCTGGCTCACGAGTCACCTCCCTCGGCTCCGGCCGAGGTGCCCGGGCGGATTCCGACGCGCGAGCCGAGCTGATCGAGCGCGGCCTGCTCGGCGATGATCGTTCCGCCGTTCACGACGTCGTAGGCGCAGAGCTCCTGGGCGGTGCGCACCTCGACCCGCGGGAAGTTGCGGAACGACTTGTAGAGGTTGTCGTTGCGGTCGGCGACGACGACGCAGGCGCGACGCGGCGCACCGAGGTCGGCGAGCACCTTGCGCGCGGAGCGGGCCGAGGGCTCCCCCCACTCGCCGAGGTCCGCGACGACGAGCTCGCCGTCGGCGATCTTGCCGGCGATCGCGCTGCGCAGCGCGACGCGTCGGGCCTTGACCGGCATGTGGTACGAGAAGTCGCGCGGGCGGGGTCCGAAGACCGTGCCGCCGCCGCGCCAGATCGGCGACTTGCGGTCGCCGGCGCGGGCGCGCCCGGTGTGCTTCTGCTTGTAGGGCTTCTTGTTCGTGCCCTTGACCTCGCTCCGGCCGCGCGTGCTCGCGTTGCCCTGGCGCTGGTTCGCCATGTGCATGACGACCGCGTCCTTGAGAGTTCGGTACAGGACCTTCTCACCGAACGGCGCGACGTCGAGCTCGACCTCGCCGACGCTGCCAGCCTTGTAGCTCTTGACCTTCATGGCGCGCTCAGCTCTTCACGCCCGTGCGGGCGGTCTGGACCTGGACGAAGGCCCCGTTGTGGCCGGGGATCGACCCTTTGATGAGGAGCAGGTTGCGGTCCTTGTCGACGCGCATGACCTGGAGGTTCTTCACGGTCTTGCGCTCGGAGCCGAAGTGGCCGCCCATGCGCTTGCCCTTGAAGACGCGGGCGGGATACGCCGAGCACCCGATCGAGCCGGGGCGGCGGTAGTTCATCGAGCCGTGCGTCTTCGGCCCGCGGGCGAAGCCGTGGCGCTTGATCGTTCCCGCGAATCCGCGCCCCTTCGTGGTGCCGACCACGTCGACGACGTCGCCCGCTTCGAAGACCTCGACCGTCACCGTCTGTCCGACCTCGAGGTCGGAGGGGCTCTTCAGACGCTCCTCGCGCAGGAAGCGCTTGGGTGCGGTGCCGATCGATTGGGCCTGCGCGCGCTGAGGCTTCTTCGCGATCTTGTCGCGAACGTCCTCGAATCCGAGCTGGACGGCGGAGTAGCCGTCCCGTTCCTCGGTGCGCACCTGCATGACGGTGCACGGCCCCGCCTCGACCACGGTCACCGGAGTGACCGTGCCGTCGTCGGCGAAGAGCTGCGTCATGCCTCTCTTGCGTCCCAGAAGTAGCGTCATGACTTCGTGAGAAGGGGGTTCGAGCCGGTTCGACCTGATGCTGAGAGCGCCCGTTCGGAGGAACGGCCGCGCCCGGCGACGCCAGGCCACGCGGCGGAAGGGGAGATGGAAAGAGCGGCGCCCGGCGGGACCCCCTCGGGGAGTCGACCGGGCGCCGTGGGCGAGGTCAGGCCTTGATGCGGATGTCGACACCCGCGGGCATGTTCAGCGACGAGAGCGAGTCGACCGTCTGCGGGGTCGGCTCGGAGATGTAGATGAGCCGTTTGTGCGTCCGAATCTCGAACTGCTCGCGCGACTTCTTGTCGATGAACGGGGAGCGCAGAACGGTGTAGCGCTCGACCCGCGTCGGGAGCGGGATGGGGCCCTGCACGCGCGCGCCCGTACGCTTGGCCGTCTCCACGATCTCAGCGCTCGACTGGTCGAGCGCCTCGTGGT
Organism: Planctomycetota bacterium; assembly: GCA_039200205.1. Classification (GTDB taxonomy): domain Bacteria; phylum Planctomycetota; class UBA1135; order UBA1135; genus Saltatorellus. The sequence continues at coordinate 2,742 of JBCCSK010000322.1, read as the reverse complement.
CGTAGGCCTCCATACGGATCTGGATGCGGTCGCTCATGGGATGCGATCGGGCGATCGGCGGGGTGAGGGTCCGGGGGGATCTCAGTTGCAGGGACGCAGTGGGCGGCGGCACCCGGCGGCGGCGAGACCGGGGAGCGGGCGCGCGCCCGGGACAAAAGACTCGTAGCCCGGCGGGTAGAGTCCCCGGGAAGCGACGGACGAGCGGGTCCGCGCTGCTTCGAGGCTCCTTCCCTTCGGGTAAGGGGCGAAAACGGTACGGCAGGCCGTGACGCGGGTCAACGGCCCGTCGCGAATTCTCCCCGCTCGCTGCCGCCGTCCGCGGCGATCGGCGCGAAGCCCGCGGGCCGCATGGTGAACGTCGCCCGTCCACGCGAGAGCGACCGCAGGTCGGTCGAGTAGCCGATGAGGTGGCGGAGCGGCGCGGTCCCCGAGATCCTCCGGCCGGTCGCCCCGGTCGCGACGACCTCCTCCATCGCCGCGTGGCGGCTGTTGAGGTCACCGATCACTCCGCTGCTGACGTCGACCGGACTGTCGACGACGAAGGCCATGCGGGGCTCGAGCACCTCGACCTCCCCCGCCCCCGAGGCCTCTCGCAGGGCCTCCCGGAGGGCCGCGACGGCGGCCTGGACCCACGCGGCCTCGACGCTCGCCGACCCACGCATCGCCGCGTCGGACACGACGATCCGGGTCCCGCTCAGCGGGTGGCCGGCGACCGGACCTGCGGTGCTGGCCTCCGTCCGGAGGGCGCTGTCGACCGCGCGGGCCGTCGCACCGTCCAGGCCCTCGCCCTCCGGGTGGGCGCGCGCCTCGGGGTCGAGTTCGACCTCGACGGCGGCGGCGGCGTCCTCCAGCGGCTCCAGCCGAAGCGCCACGCGCGCATCGGCCCTCTGGTCCCCGAAGGCACGATCGACCTCTCCCGCGCCGCGGGAGTGCCCGCGCACCGACTCGCGGAAGGCGACCCGAGGCGGCCCGACCCGCGGAGTGACGCCGAACTCGTCCCCGACCCGCGCGAGGGCGATGTCGAGGTGCAGCTCCCCCATCCCTTCGACGAGCCACTGTCCGCTCGCCGCGTCCTCGGTCGCCCGCAGCGACGGGTCCTCGCGGACGAGCTGCTCCAGAGCGTCCCGAAGCGTCAGCCGCTCCTCGTCGCGCACCGGCTCGACGAGGACCCCGAGCACCGGCTCGGGAACGAGCGGTGGCTCCAGGCGGACGCGCGCTCCCTCGACGGTCAGCGTGTCCCCCGTCCCGGTCGAGCGCAGCCCTCCGAGGGCCACGACGTCGCCCGCGTGAGCGATGCCGATGTGCTCGACGTCGCTCGCGTGGATGCGCAGCACGGACTGGATCTCCTCCGTGGAGCCCGTGCGGCCGTTCCAGAGGCGCGTGCCCGCGGCGACCGTCCCCGCGTAGATCCGGACGAACGTGAAGTCGGACCGCGTCCCACGCCGGACCGACGAGTGGACCTTGAAGGCGAGTGCGAGGGTCTGGGGCGGATCGCCGCCCGTGATCCCGCCCGACTCCGCGTCGAACAGCACGGGCAGCGGGGCCTCCGCGGGCGACGGGAGGAGGCGGGCAACGCCGTCGAGCAGCTTCGGGACGCCGTGCCCGAGCAGCGCGGCACCGCAGAAGAGCGGGACGACCTCGCGTTCGCGGGTCAGGCGCCGCAGCGCGTCCTCCAGCGCCCTGGCGTCCGGCGTCTGGCCGCGGTAGACGAGCTCGAACAGCCCCTCGTCGCGATCGGCGAGCGCGTCGATCAGCTCGGCGCGCAGGACGTCGACCTCGTCGGCCACCGCGTCTGGCACCGGGATCTCACGAAGGGCGCCCCCGGAGTCCACCGCGTGCGCGGTGCGCTCCAACAGGTCGACGACGCCCGAGAGGGGCTCGTCGGCGTCGCCGCCGCCGATCGGGTACGCGACGACGAGCGGCGTCACGCCGAGCGTCTCGCGCAGCGACTCGGCGCAGGCGAGAACGTCCGCCCCGGGGCGCTCGCACTTGTTCGCGAAGGCGATCGCCGGGATCCCGCGCTCGTCGACCTGGCGCCACACCGTCTCCGTCTGCGGCTCGACCCCCTTGGTCGCGTCGACGACGACGATCGCTCCGTCGAGGACACGCATGCAGCGCGCGACCTCGACCGTGAAGTCGACGTGGCCCGGCGTGTCGACGAGGTTGATCTCGCAGTCTCCCCAGGGAACGCGGGTCGCGGCGGCCGTGATCGTGATCCCCCGCTCTCGCTCCTCGCTCATCCAGTCCATGACGGACGTCCCCTCGTCGACCCGACCGATCCGGGACTCGCGGCCGGTGAGGTGCAGGACGCGCTCGGTCAGCGTCGTCTTCCCCGCGTCGATGTGGGCGCAGATGCCGACGTTGCGGAGCGCGTGCTCCGGGCTCCGCACGCGCTCGTCGGACGCGCTGGTGTGTGCTGCGGAGCGATCCATGGCGCGACGGCCCCGAATCCTACGCGACGGGCGTCAGCCCCGTGGATCGACGGCGTACGCGCCCTCGTCTCCGACGACCGGCGGGAAGCCGCGATCCGCCCAGCGACGCTTCGCGGCGTCGATCCTCTCGGGCGTCGACGCGACGTTGTTCCAGGGCACGTGGCGCGGCCGGGGCACGCGCGCTCCTCCTCGGAGGGGCGCCGCGCGGCGCCCCCCGCCACCTGCACGGGAACTACGTCGCGGCGACGCCCGAGAGGCTCGACGCCGCGACGCGTCGCGGGGCGGCTCGCGGCGTGCCGCCCGGCGGCGG
>JBCCSK010000321.1:0-7043 GCA_039200205.1 Planctomycetota bacterium | reverse complement strand
GCCGAAGCCCAGCGCGTCGAGGCCGAGACCGAGCTCGACGCCCTGCGCGAAACGCTGGAGGCCCGCGACACGGAGCTCGAGGAGGCGCGTAGCCGCATGACCGAGCGCGAGGCCGAACTCGCCGCGACCCGCGACGAGGTCGAGTCCACCGCCGCCGACGGCGCCGCTCGCGCCGACGAGATGCGCAGGGCTCTCGACGAGGCGCAGCGCGAGCTCGAGGACGCCGAGGCCAAGCACGTCGAGGCTCGAACGGAGCTCCACGGGCTTCGCGAGTCCCTTGCGACGCGCGATGGCGAGCTCACCGCAGCGCGTGAGCGGGTCCAGGCGGCCGCTGCCGAGAGCGACGCGAAGGCCGCGGAGCTCACCGCCCGCTGCGAGGAGCTCGAGACGCGCTGCGGCGAGCTCGAAGGTGCCAAGGCCGAGGACCAGGCCCTCTGCGACCGGCTGCGCGCCGACCGCGATCGGCTGACCACGGAGTGCGAGGCCCTCAACGACGAGATCGACGAGGTCCGCGCCGCTGCGGCCGCCGAGGCCGAAGCTGCCGCCGAACGCCACGCCGCGGCGCTCGCCGCAGTTCGAGAGACCGAGGCGCAGTGGCGATCGAAGAACGCCGAGCTCGCCGACGCGCTCGAGGAAGAGCAGGCCGCGCGGAAGAACGCTGACGGCGAGTTCGCGCGCGCGGAGAAGACGATCGAGAAGCTCCGGGCCGCCGAGTCGAAGAAGCCGACCCCGAAGGAGATCGAGACCGCCGTCCGTCGCGCCGAGCGCGAGTTCGAGAAGGCGCTGGCCAAGGCCGAGCGCGAGCGCGAGAAGGTCGCCGCACGCGCCTCGAAGGACGGCGCGAAGTTCGCGGAGACCGAGGCGCGTCTCGCTGGCGAACTCGCGGCGAAGGAAGCCGAGCTCACGGATCTGAACGAGCGCCTCGACGAGGCCACAGCCCGCGCCAAGGAGTCCGCAGAGAAGCTCACCGCACTCCGCGGCGAGGCGAAGTCGAGCGCCGAGACGGCGGGTGCGGAAGCGCGCGCGACGCGTCGCGAGCTCGAGGAAACGCACCGTTCTCTCGCCTCGGTCACGTCGGAGTGCGAGAAGCTCGCGTCGCGCCTCGCCGACCGCGAAGAGACCTACGAGAAGCGCGGCGCACAGCTCGCGAGCGCGAAGGACGCGCTGAAGGAGGTCCGCGAGACCCTCCGCGAGACGAAGAAGGAGCTCACGGTCCGGAAGCGTGACACCCGCGAGCTCGAGAAAGCGCTGGTCCAGCGCGAGACCGAGCTCGACGAAGCGCGCGCCGAGCTGACGTCGATCCAGGCGTCCGCGGCCGAGGCGGCGGCGTCGATCGCCGCCGAGGAGCGGCTGATCGATGCCGAGCGCCGCGCGATGAGAAAGGAGCTGTCGAGCGCCGAGGCGAAGCTCGCGAAGACGAGCGAGGACCTCGCCGCGAAGAAGGCCGCCCTCGCGGAGAGCCGGTCCAAGGTCAAGGATCTCGACCGACGCTCGACGAAGGAGCGCGAGCGTCTGGAGCGCGAGGTCGAGGAGAGCGCCGAGCGGCTCGCCGAACTGGCGAGCACGGTCGACGACCTGTCCAAGCAGCTCGAGGGCACGCGGGAGCGCGCAACCGAGCAGGAGGGCAAGATCGACGAGCTGATGGTCGCTCTCGACGCAGCGAACGAGCTGCTCGCCGACAAGTCCGGGCTCCTGGCGGAGAAGGGCAGCGCGATGTCCGCGGCTGCCTCGATGCTCGCGAACCTCAAGCCGATGATCGAGGCTCTCGAGAGCCAGCTCACCGACGAAGAGCGTGCCGAGCGGGCCCGCCGTCGGCGGAAGCAGCGGCAGGGCAAGTGATCCAGCGGAAGCAGCGCGGCGCGCAGCAGTTTTTGCGCGCCGCGTCCTTTCCGTTCGGAATGCGAGACGCTACTCATTAGCGCGTCGCGCGACTCGACGCTCGCAATGACGTCACGAGCGCGCGCGTTCCGTTTCCCCGTTCTCAAGGAACGGCCATGCCGTAACGATGCGCTGGCCGTACCGCCGCAGCGAACGTATGGCACAGCGTAAACCGAAGCCCGGCAAGACTCGCTATCGCAGAACCGACGAGGAGCTCATCCAGGACCTCCAGAATCGGATCGAGGACCTCAAGAAGCGCAAGGCCGCGAAGGAGATCAAGGCGGACCCCGCCGCGAAGGAGGCGAACTCAGCCTTCCGCGCTCTCACTCGCGCCGTCGAGAAGGCGAAGGATTCCGGTGATGCGGATCTGAAGCGCGCTCTCAGCGAGTCACAGCGCGTCCTCGCCGACTACTTCGAGGCCAAGGGACTGAAGGTCCCGAAGGCCCGGAAGCCGCGCGCGCGCCGCAAGAAGAAGTAGTCGCGCAGAGTCACCCCTCGCCGCCCTCAGGGCGTGAGCGTCACCGCCAGCGCGTTCGTGAAGTTCGATCCCTGCCCGCACGGTCCGCCGTTGTCGCGGTACCAGGCCTGGAAGCCGACCGTCGTTCCGATCGACACGATCGATCCGGCGGGACTCGACGCGATGCTCGAGAGCAGGCCGGGGCCGAACGTGAAGCTCCCGGCCGGCCCGGTGGGCTGGGTCGAGATCCGGCGCGGCGTCCCCGGGACCCCCGCGAAGGGCCCGAGGCAAAGACGCCCGTTGCCGACGGTCGTCGAGGCGTTGACCTCGCCGAGGACGACGATCGCGAACGTCGACGGCGTCAGCTGACTGAACGAGAGCTCGAGGGCGTCCGTCGCGATCGAGCTCGTCCCAAGACCCTCGACCGATCCGCCGAGTCCGAGGTTGTTCGCGCATCCCTCCTCCGCGTTGGCCGTGTTCCCGCAGGCCGAGTCGGCCGAGACCGAGCAGTCGCACACTCGCGAACCGGGCTTCTCGCACTCGTCGGGGATGCCGTTCCCGTCGCAGTCCATCGACGTCCCGTCGAGGATGTCGACGAGGTCTTCGACGCCATTCATGTTGCAGTCGTCGAGCGGCTCTTCCCCTGGATCGCGAAAGTCCATCGCGTCGAGCTCGTCGTTGGACATGCCGCCGCGGGCGATCGTCTCGAGCCCCAGCGACTCGGCGGCGATGAAGATCCCGGGCAGGGGGTCGCCGTCGAACTTGATGAGGATATCGCCCTCGGTCATCGGCAGACCGGAGATGCTGTCCGGCTGACCGAGCGTCCTCGACCCGCAGCGGAGCGAGAAGAGCAGGAGATCGGTCGCGTTCGGACCGACCCACGAATAAGGCCCGGTCGGCGGCTGATAGCCGGGGATCCCGTTCTCCACGAGCGTGAGTGCGTCGATGTCGTCCGTCCCTCGCCCTGCGCCGTCGAGCCCCAGGTCGACGGCTGCCGCGTACAGCCCTGGGAATCCGCCTTGAAAGGTGAAGAGGATGTCGCCCGCCGTCGCGGTCCCCCCCGTCGGCAGCTGCTGGTTCGCCGCGGCATCGAAGTTCGGGGTCGTCGGCTCGTTGCAGAACGGAAAGCCCCCCTGCAATGAGAAGTACACGCGGTCGAGCAGAGGGGAGAACGGCTGGCCGAGATCGAGCGCGTCGAGGTTGCTGCCGTCGTCGGGTGTGCCGGACGTGCGCGAGATCGGCTCGTCGATTCCGAGTCCGGCCACGAGGTTCACGTTCGGGGTCGACGCCTGTCCGTCGCCGTCAGCCACCGCGGCCGACGACGCGGGCAGGTTGGGGAACGGACCCGGCCCCACGAACTCGCGCGCGAAGACGTCGGCCGCCGCCTCGTCGGAGAGGGCCTCCGTGAAGATCGTGGGAACGCCTCCACCGGGGAGGATCGGCCGCCCGTTCGCGAACTCGTCCACCGAGAGGTAGACCAGGAACCGATAGTCGGTGTCCCTCTGAAGTCGCGCGTCCTGACCGAACGAGAGCGCGTTGATCTCGAGTCCGCAGGCGACGCCGGGCGCGTGGCCAGCGCAGTTCGCGTAGGCACCGAGGAACGACCCCGGAAGAACGATCCGCGGGAGCTCCGGGTCGAACGGGCTGCCGCGGCGAACGAGCAGATCCCCGTCCGTGATCGGAGGGCCGCCGGGCGTCGCGGTCACCCCCATCAGCGGTCCCTGGAAGTCGAGCGAGAACCGCACCCTCGTTTGCGTCTGCGCGGCGGCGGGCGCGAGGGTCGCGAAGACGGCCAGGGCACCGAGAGCGACGCGCGGTGGGACCACGCCGGACGTGCGACAGCGTCGAGGAGATCGAATCATGGCGAGTCGAGGCAGAGGTCCCGTGCGTGAGGTGGGAAGGCTCGTCGCAGGTGGAGCCCGAATCGTACCCCTGGAAGCTCCGGCGTCGGGCGGACGGGCCGGTCGATGGCCCCGAATGAGCACGCGCGTCTCGTCCGGACAGCGAATCCTGGAATCCGAGCCCCGGCCGACTCATCGATCCCCCACGAGCGCCGCGAGGGTGCGTCGCTCATAGGGAAAGAGACCGCGCGGAGCGCGTCTTTCGGCCTCGCCGAGGATGTCGACGGGCAGGACCATGGCTCCGTCGTCTCCTGAAGACAGCACGCGGACGCCCGCAGGCCCATCGCAGACGTCGACCCAGCGAACGGCGCCGGTGTGGACCGCCACGCGGCCCGTCGGGGCGCAGGTCGCGACGTCTCGAATGAAGACGGTTCCGTCGAGGGAGCCCGTCGCGAAGATCTCGCCGCGAGGCCCGACGGCGCATGACGTGATCTCGTCGTCGTGACGAAGCGGGCCCGACTGCGCGACGATCCCCGACCCGTCCGAGACGGTCGCCGCGCCGGCACCCCGGGCGACGGTCAGCACGCGACCGTCCGCGATGTAGCGCACCCAGCGTCGACTGATCCGGCCCGACGACGGCGGCAGGCGCTGACCGGACGGAAGGCTCCAGCGCTCGAGCCGATCCCCCTCGAGGACGACAGCCAACTCGCGGCCGCCGGGTGCGACCGCGAGGGCAACGGGTCCCTCCGCCGACCCAGGCGTCGACGGCAGCGGCTCGAACGACACGGCGTCACCGGCGGTTCTCGCAGGGGCGCGGAACACGCGACCCAGCCCGTCGACGACGAACACGTCGCCGTCGACCCCGAATCGCACGGCCCGCAGCGCGCGCGGAGTTTCGTCGGCGACCTCGCTTCGCACGAGCCGAAACGGCGCCGCGTCCGGACGCCAGATCCACGCCTCGCCGGCGGCATCGATGATTGCGGCGGTCGTCCCGTCCGGAGCGAGAGCGACGGCCTCCTCCCGAAGCGGCGACGGGCCCAGTGCCGCAGCGAGCGAGATCTCCGCGCGGACTGCGGACGTCGAGACGTCGAAGACGCGTGAACGACCGTCGGGCGCGACCCAGAGCGCAACGGGCGCGTCCGCCGCGAGCACGACGCGAGCGCCCGCATCAGCCGCGCCGCGGTCTGGGTCGACCCGCGCGAGGAGTGCCCCCGGCTCGGGTCCATCGGGGTCGCTTCGCGCAGGCGACGCATGGATGCACGCGCGCCCTCTGTCATCGATGACGACGACCTTCTCTCCGTCGGACGTGAAGCGACCCCAGACCAGGGGAGCCGGCGGGTCGAGCTCGCGCAGGTCCAGCCGGAATGCGGAGACGAGAGGTCGGGTCCGCCACTCCTCGATCGTCGTCGCGATCCCGAAGGAGACGAGCGCACCGTCGCCATCGGGCGACCAGAGAACGTGCAGCGGACGGTTGCGTTCCGCGTGCTGCGCGATCGTCGTGCCGCGCTCGAGGTCGAGCGTGTGGACACGGTTGTCCCAGCACGCCGCGGCGACGGTTCGATCGTCCGGCGAGACCGCGAGGTCGACGACACGCTCCGGAACCCGGACCGTCCACTGCGGCTCGACGCGAACGCTCTCGCCTGCGTGCGCGTGCCACGCACGAACGAACCTCTCTTCCTCGTCCGCAGCGGCGACGACGATGGTCGCGCCCTTCGCGTCGATCGCGACGCTGAAGGCGGTCTGCCCCACGCTCCACGCCGCAGGCCCGCCATCCTCCAGCGGTAGGGGTGAACCGTCGTCGAGGCGAAAGAGACGAGCCGCGCCGCTGTCGTCGACGACGACGACGCGCCCTGATCCACGTGACACGGCCGCGTCACGGGTCGGCGCGCCGCATTCGAGCCGCGCCACGACGTCGAGGTCGGGCAAGGAGAAAAGGAGCGCGGAGTCGCCGCGTGTCGCGGCGAGTCCATGGAAGGCGCGCCCCGTCGCGACGAGACGATCCGACTCCCCCGCGCGGCGGAGCGCGCCGAGCGATCCCTCTTGCGCGGTATGGCGCGAGCGCTCGGTGCCGGAAGCGCCGTCGAGCGCGACGACGGTGCGCGCCCCCGCGAGCGCGATCACGATCCCTCGCCGCTCGTCGACGACGAGGTCGTGCACCATCTCGGCCACGACCCGCTCGCTCCACAGCGTCCGGAGATCCGCGGCGTCGAGCGCGACGACGCGGCCGGCCGCCGTCCCGACGAAGACGCTCCCGTTTCCGACCGCGAGCGAACGCGCATCGTCGCCCACGTCGACCTCGGCGACTTGCGCGCCATTCGCGCGATCGAAGAGACGCACGGTGCCGTCGGCGGCCGCAGCGACGAGCCCCTCGGATCCGACGAACGCCGCGCCGCGCACGGGACGCTCCGGCATCTCGTACTGGGCCGCGAGAGTCAGATCGAGCAGCGGCGGGTAGAGCACGGAGCGCGTCGCCCAGGTGTCCTCGAACTCGACGGCCTCGAGTCCGAGCGCGAGCGCGCCCGCCGGCGACTGCGCTTGGAAGGCCGGGACCTCACCGCAAAACAGCCGCGCCTGCGCACGGTTGAAGTTCGTCGAGATCCGGCTCAGCGCGACGAGCGATGCGACGAGACCCGTGACGAGCGCGAGGAGCGTCACGCCGAGGGCCGCCGCCCAGGCCGGCTCGCGCCTGACCCAGCGCCGCAGGCGCAGCATCGGTCCCGCGGGGCGGGCCTGGATCGGCTCGTACTCGGCGATGCGCCGCAGGTCCTCGGCGAGGGCGAGCGCGTTCGGGTAGCGCCGCTCGCGGCTGCGCTCGAGCGCGGTCTCGACGACGACGCGCGCGTCGGTCGTCACCGCCGGATTGAGCG
>JBCCSK010000320.1:0-7109 GCA_039200205.1 Planctomycetota bacterium | reverse complement strand
GGACGGGTGGCGACCCCCTGGCCGCGCTCCTGCCCGGCATCCCGGGCGCCATCGTGGCGCTGGGCTTCGGCCTCGGGCGCGACCCGCGCCGGCGTCGGGTCCCGATGGCCGTCTCGACGACCGCCGCCGGATTCCTCGCCCTGACGACCGTCGCCAGCGTCGGCGCGCTCGGCGATCCGGGACCGGCCGTCTGGTTCCAGATCGGCTGCTTCGTCTTCTCGATCCTCTTCCTCGCGGCGACGTTTCCGGCCTGGAAGAAGGTCAACGCGCTCGGGGACGAGGCGGACGCGCTGCTCCGCATGTACGACGAACTCTGATCACCAGGCGCGTTCGATCAGTCCGGCGCCGCCTCCGCTGAGCGTCGGCGTCGTGCTGAAGTACGGCAGCGCGTGGACGATCGAAAGACGCCACGGATACCGCTCTCGATCGCAGATCGCCGCGAGGGCGTCGATCGCCTGCGCGCGGAGCGGCCCGGGTCGCTCCGAGTCCACGACCATCTCGTTGAGCGGTTCGACCGTGCGCGCCGTCCCCGTCTGGCCGAGTGCCGCGGCGAGCGCCGCGCGGCGATCGCGGAAGGCCTCGGCGCGAAGACGGCCGACGAGGAGGTCCTCGGCGCTCTCGCCCAGGAGGCCCAGGGCGATCGCCGCGCTCCACGCGAGGAGCGGCGGAGCGTCGACGGGCGCGAGCTCGGCAGCGACGATCTCCTTCGCCGCCCGCGACTCGAGCAGCCCGAGCGCGACGAGCAGGTGACCGCGCGCGCTGGGGTCCGCCGTCTTCTCGAGCTCGCGGACGAGGAGGGCCGCTGCGGCCTCCGCGCGTCCAGTGCCTCGGGCGGCGAGCGCGAGGCCAATACCGAGAGCCGCCGAGGCATCGTCGCGGCCCCGCGTCGCGAGCGCCTTCGAAAGGGCGTCGATGAGCGCCGTGTCGGTCTCGACACCGTTCGTTCGGAGCCCGTCCTCCAGCGCGCCGAGGGCGATCGCGGTCCACGCGATGTCGCTCCCGCTCGCACCGTCGAGAGTCTCGGTCAAGGCGCTCCGCGCACGCGCCCAGCCGTCGGGGCGCCCCTGCCCCTGCCCCTGCCCCTGCCCCTGCCCCGGCGCAGGCTCGGCTGCGGCGCTCGCGAGCGCGATGCCGGCGAAGCGGCGCTCGAGCGGACTCCGGCTGCGCAGCGAGGCGATCAGCGTCGCCCGAGCGCCGCGGTCGGCTGGCTCGGGACCTGCCGCGGCCACCTCACCGAGCGCGAGCGTCGCGGCCGTTCGGACCGTCTCGCTCTCCTCGTCGCTGCGCGCGATCCCGGCGAGTCGTTCGACGGCCTCGCCGCGACTCGCCTCGCTCGCGGACCGTGCGACGCGCGCGTACGCGACCAGCGCGTGCACGCGGAACGTGGTCGCGTCGTCCGTCTCGCCCGCCGGCGGTCCGTCGAGCCAGGTCGCGACGTAGCGGGCGAGGCTGCGCCCCGAGAGCACGTGTCGAAGCAGCTCGTGCGCGCGCAGCTCCTCCCCCGGCAGGTTCGAACGCTCGCCGAGGTCGACGTGCCCGAGCGCGGACACCGCGGCGACGGAGAGGTCGACGCCGGCGCGTCCTGCGCTCTCCAGGGTCTCGACGAGGGCGAGCGCGATGCGCTGGCGCTCGGCGACGTCGTCGATGCGAAGCGCGGCCAGCCCCAGGGCGTGCGCGGCGAGCGCGCGGGTGCGCCGGGGAATCGGAGACGCGCCCGCGAGCTTCTCGCCGCGCTCGGTCTCGACGACGATCTCCGCGAGGTCGCGCGCTCCGGCCGGTGCGCCGAGCAGGCCGAGCCCGAGCAGCGCAGCGTCGCGGATCTCGGCGAGGTCGTCGTCGAGCCGTCCGCGGAGAACGTCGAGCGACGACGCGGCCGCCTCGGAGTCCGGCTCGGTCAGGCGACCGACCGCGACGAGCGCCGATGCGACGACCTCGGGCTCCGGCGCGGCCTGCGCGAGCAGGACCATGCGCGGGAGCACTCGTTCCGCGATCACCTCGCGCGACGGCGCGAGCGGCGAGGTCTCCAGGATCGTCCGACCGTCGGGCGCGACGGGCCCCTGGACGCGCGTCCTCAGATCGAAGTAGCGCGCGCACTCGAAGTACCACCAGTACGACCAGTCGCCGAGGACCTCGTCCGCTCCGGAGGGCGCGAGCGGAGTCTCGACCGGGATCGTACGGCCGGTGTTCGGAGGCCGATCGCCGGGGCGCGGGACGCCGCCCCCGGGCGTCACGCTCGGCGCGCCGGGCGACAGCGGATCGCCGACGGAGTCGTCCTTTCGCTCCCCGGGCGGCGGTGGCGTCGGAGGCACGGAGCCGGACTGTGCGAACAGGTCGACGCCGAGGGCGAGCCCGAGGGTGACCGTGAGAGCGAGCGTGGTGTTCATCTGTCGAGACCTTCAGGTCCCGGAACGAGTCTCGTAGTCGTGCGCGAGCGGGAAGTCACGCGCGCGCCAGTGTCTCTGCGTTCGACGCCGCTTCCGGTCGGAGACCGGCGCGTCTCGCTCGCAACACCGATTTTGCGCGACGGACGGGCCTTTGCATGGAGCACGCCGAGCGATCGGTCGAAAGGCCACGGGTCGCGTGAGGTGAAGGGGACATGCAGGGGCAGAATATGACGTCGACGCCGGAGAGGATCCCCGCGATCGAGGCACCGGGTGCGCCAGAGCACGTCCTGGAGCCCCTGCGCGAGTGGATCGACGAGGCCACCAGGACCGGCAGTGCGTTCCAGCCGGATGAGGAGTTCCAGTACGCGTTCATTCGGTTCCGCGTCGAGAAGCGCGGCGGACGACTGCGCGTCCTCGCTCCGACGCTGGGTCGCCCCGCTCTGCTGCTGAGCGAGGACTGCTCGGAGGCGCTGCGCCTGATCGCCAGGCAGCAGGCGCTGATGACTCGATTCGGGCTCGAGGGCTCGCCGTGCAACTCGCGTCAGACCGCGCTGGTCGTGCGAGACCTCGACTCGTGCAAGTCGCTCTTCATCGAGAGGCTCGCCGAGTCCGTCGACGACCAGTCGGGCTGGTACTTCGGGGCCCACGACACGGAGCTCGACGTGTGCGACCCCGCGAACCTCGCCAACGTGAGCATCTGGGACGTGATCGGAAAGCGGGCGGAGATCGCGCCCTACCTGCTCCTGCCGCCGAACTGGCAGGTGTCGTTCCACGGGGAGAAGCCGATCGTGATGCGCGACCGCGAGCCGGTCGAGCCGGGCCGCCGCGGCGACGCGTTCGGCCTGGCCGGCTGACACGCCGCCGCCGCCCTCATTCGTCCTTGCCCGTCGACGCGCGGTGGAGCGCGCCGAGGTAGATCGAGCGCAGAGGCTCGAACTGGCGATCGAAGAACTCGGGCACCTCGGGATCCTGACGCAGGGGATCGAGAGGAATCCACTCGTACTCCCCGCGCGCGTTCGCGCCTACGGCGTAGCGGCCCATTGCGAACCCGCCGATCGCACCGCGCCCGATCGCAACGCCGCCGAGTGCAATGTCGCCGACGGCGAGGCCGCCGAACGAGCGAACGCCGCCCGCGACGCCGCCGTTGACGACGCCGCCGACCGCGACTCCGCCCATCGCGACCGCTCCGCTCGTGAGGCCGCCCATGGTGAGGAGTCCCGCGCTGAGTCCGCCGATCGCGATCCCCCCCACGGCCCGCGGCCCGAGCGCGATCCAGCCCTTTGCGACGCGTGACTTCTTGCGCGGAGAGCCGAACGACCGCTGCGCGTGACCGGCGACCACGTGAAGGAGCGGAAGACCGAGGAAAGACGCCGTCGAGCGGTACTCGTCCGAGCGGCCGACCATCACGTCGCCGACCTCGCCCCAGAACCTCTTCCAGCGGCCGCCGACGGTGTGGCGCGCTTCCGTGCGGACGCCGTTCGCGAGCCGCTCGAGGTCGGCGCCGAGCGCACCCGCCGAGGCGTAGCGCCGATCGGCGTCCCGCATCATGGCGCGACGAACGAGTGCGTCGGCGTCCTCGCCCGCCCACGGCGCGACGGCACGCAGCGACCTCGGGGACTCGAAGCGGATCGCGTCGAGGACCTCGATGACCGAGTCCCCGTCGAACGGTCGCGTGCCGCTGATGAGCTCGTACAGCGTGACGCCGAAGCCGTAGACGTCGGTGCGCTCGTCGACGCGGTCGACCGCGGACCGGGCCTGCTCGGGAGCCATGTAGTAGGGCGTCCCGAGCGGCTCGCCCGTGAGCGAGAGTCCGGGGTCGCCCTCGGAACGCGCGAGGCCGAAGTCGGCGAGCACGGCCCTTCCCCCCTCGTGCACGAGGATGTTCGACGGCTTGACGTCGCGGTGGACGATGCCCTTCGCATGGGCTGCAACCAGTCCCGAGAGCGCGGGTCCGAGCAGGCGCGCCGCTGCGACGTCGATCCCGGGCATGTCGATGAGCGACAGATCCCCGACCGAGCGGCCCAGACGCTCGGCGGACGGAGCGCCCTCGCTGTGCACGGCCTCGATCACCGTCGCGAGGCTCGGGCCCGCGACGTACTCCATCGCGATCCAGTGGAAGCCCTCGGTGGTGCCGACCTCGAAGACCTGGATGACGCCGGGGTGCTGGAGCTGCGCGATCGCGCGGCCCTCGCGCTGGAAGCGATCGACCTGCGCGCGGTCCAGCGCGAGTCCGGCGCGGAGCACCTTGAGGGCCACGGGGCGCCGCAGCTCGGGGTCCGTCGCGAGGTAGACGATCGCCATCCCGCCGCGTCCGATCTCGCGCTGGATCTGGAAGCGACCGAGCTGGACGCCGGGGCCGATCGCGGCGGTCCCGCGCGTGGCCTGGCCCGCGTCGACGACCTTGAGGCAGCGCTCGAGGCCGGGCCGCGCGACGGGGGGAACGCGCTGCAGGTAGGGCTCGTGGTGCGGCTGCTCGCCGGCGGAGACGAGATCCGAGTACTCGCCGACGATCCGGTCGAGGAGGTCGTCGAGGCGCAGCGCGTCGTCGTTCGGAGTGCTCATGGCGGGCCGAGCGAACGGCCGGACGGGATTCGCCGCGGGAACCGCAGAAAAACCGGCGGGCTACTCGATCGACTCCGCCCAGGCCGCGAGGGCGCGCCGAAGGAGAGAGTGCACCGCGCCTTCGCTCCGCCCCATCTTCGCACCGGTCTCCGCCGCGGAGAGACCTTCGAAGCGGCGAAAGCCAATCACGCGTCGATGCTCGGGGGCGAGCGAGTCGAACGCGGCGACGAGCCGGGCGTGCTCCTCGGCGCCCGCGGCGAGCGTCCCGGGTCCGGGGCCGCTCGCAGTACGCGCGGATACGACCGAGGGGCCGGAGCCGCTCTGCACGACCGACGTCGCGCGGCGCGGTGCGTGGCGCAGACGCCGCGCGGCGTCGACGACCGTTCGGCGGGCGGAGAGACGCGCGTGGCGCCACAGCTCGTCGCCGCAAAGCCCGCGCGCGTGCTCGCTCGCGAGGAGTCCCAGCACCACGTCCTGAACGAGGTCGTCCACGCCGACGCGCCGCCGGAGAGCGGGCCCGGCGAGGTGCAGCACGAGCAGCTCGAGCCGGCCGGTGAGATTCGAGAGTTCGGCCGCGAACGCCGTGTGGTCGCCCTCCTCCGACGTCATCGCCGCTCGACCTCGGGCTCCTCGGAAAGCCGCCAAAGAACCCACGAAGCGACGGAGCGCAGCGGCCCCCAGACCTCGCCGCGCGCCTCGAGCTCGGAGGGCGTGGGCCGCTCGTCAAGGCCGTCGAGGCGACGTGCCCCCTCTCGCAGGCCGAGGTCGTTGGGAGCGAGGACGTCGAGCCGACCCAGTCGGAAGAGGAGGAACATCTGCGCCGTCCAGCGTCCGATGCCGCGGACCTCGACGAGCGCGTCGACGATCTCCTCGTCGGTCTGCCTCGCGATGGAGCGCAGTCGAAGCCGACCGTCGAGCGAGCGCTCGGAGAGGTCGCGGAGCGCCGCGAGCTTGTTCCCCGAGAGCCCGGCTCCCCGAAGCGCCTCGTCCGGGAGCGCGTCGATGTCCCGCGCCGTCGGGAAACGACTTCCGGGTGTCAGCGCGACCACGCGATCGTGAATCGTCTTCGCGGCAGCGCCGGCGAGCTGCTGGTACACGATCGCTCGTGCGAGCGCGTGGAAGTGCGAACCGGAGTGCTTCGAGTCGGGAAGCGTGGGAAACGGAGCCAGCCGCCGTCTCGCGCGTCCCAGGTCGGGATCACGACGGTCGAGCGCCCGTAGCGCCGCGCCAGTGGGACGGACGCCCCTCGCTCGCCCCGGATCGGAGACCGCCATGCCCCCATCATGCCGTCGCCCGCTGATCCGATTCGAGATCGTGGCACCTGCGGAAGGCGGTCGGTTCAAGACGGACGCGACTTCGAACCGACCGAAAACATGCGTGCACCCACTCCGGCGCGATTCGTGAGACCCGGGGCCCGGCCCCTTTCGTATCCACCATGCTCCTCAACTTCTCGTCCCGTACCAGCGCCGCAGGCGTTGCTGCCCTCGCCCTCGCCGCCATCACCGGCTGCTCGTCGACGAAGCAGAAGGTCGGCCTTGCCGACGTCGACAGTCTGATGACGCGCGTCGAGAAGGTCCACATGGAGACCGAGCTGTCGAAGGAGGCCGTCTACGACGCCGTCCTGAAGATGCAGCCGATCTTCGCAGCCAACTTCGACGGGGACGCGAGCGAAGCGTTCGCGGCCTTCGCCGAAGCGACCGTCGCCTGCCAGTCCCAGGCGAACAAGCTCCGCACCCACGTCGCTCCGATGCGGAGCGCCGCCGACACGGTGTTCGACGAGTGGACGGTGAAGCTCGAGGACTTCACGAGCCAGAGCATGCGTCAGCGCAGCCTCCTTCGCCTGGAGGCAACGCGCGAGCGCTACACCGAGGTCCAGGAGGCCGCCGTCGCCGCCCAGGAGGCGTTCGACGACCTCAACAGCGGCATGCGCGACATCGTCCTCTTCCTCGGACACGACTTCAACATGGACGCAGTGCAGGAGATCACGGAGGAAGCCGTGACCATCCGCGACCAGGCCCGCTCGCTCGGCATGGTCTTCGACGACTGCATGCAGGCCGCAGAGGACTACATCGCGACCGCGGGGCTCCGCAGCGGCCAGGCCGCCGGCCCGTCGCTCCCGGGCGAAGAGTAGTCCGCGCGAACGGGAGTCGCGCGAGCGACCGC
>JBCCSK010000319.1:0-7135 GCA_039200205.1 Planctomycetota bacterium | reverse complement strand
GTGGCGTTCGCGACGTCGACGCCGACCTCGACGACGGTGGTCGCGACGAGCGTCGCGATCTCGCCGCGCCGGAATCGATCGAGGCGCGTCGCGCGCTCGTCCGTCGCGAGGCGGCCGTGCACGAGCTCGACGCCGGCCGCGGCGAAGCGCGGGCGCTTGATGAGATCCGCGTAGCGCGCCTCGGCGCTGGCGCGCTGCGCGCTCTCCTCCGCGTCGGTCTCCGCCCCGATGCGCGGCACGACCCAGTAGATCTGCTCGCCCGCGTCGAGCCTCTCCATCAGGAAGCGCGGCATGCGCCGACGGTCGTCGCCGCGGGCCCAGCGCGTGACGATCTCTCCCCGTCCCGGCGGCGCGCCGTCGACGATGGACACGTCGAGGTCGCCGTAGACCGTGAGCGCGAGGGTCCGCGGGATCGGCGTCGCCGTCATCAGCAGGACGTGAACGTCCCGTCCCTTGGCCGCGAGACGATCGCGCTGCGCGACGCCGAAGCGGTGCTGCTCGTCGACGATCGCGAGGTCGAGTCGGCGGAACGCGATGTCGTCGGAGAACAGGGCGTGCGTCCCGAAGACGACGTCGAGGTCGCCCTCGCACAGTCGCTGCGCGACCGCGCGTCGCTCGCCGGCGGGCAGCGTTCCCGTGAGCAGCGCCGTGCGCAGGTCGAAGGACTGGAGGAGGGGTGCGAGCCCGTACGCGTGCTGGGACGCGAGCACCTCGGTCGGCGCCATCAGCGCGACCTGCCCCCCCGCCTCGCAGGCGGCCATCGCGGCGTAGGCGGCCACGGCGGTCTTGCCCGATCCGACGTCGCCCTGCAGCAGGCGTCGCATCGGCCGCGTGCGCGCCAGGTCGTCGCGGATGTCGCCGACGGCGCCGAGCTGCGGCTCGGTCAGCGTGAACGGAAACCGCCCGAGGATGTCGCGGTGCTTGGCCTCGCTCAGCGTCGCCGCGCGCGCCCGGCCGACCGACGCGCGTCGCCGCGCGTGCACGCGCGCCTGGAGGACGAGGATCGGGTGGAGCGCGAAGCGCCGACGCGCGCGCTCGAACGAGGCCTCGTCCGTGGGCCGGTGCATCGCGAACGCCGCCTCGCGCAGGTCGGGCGCCTCGACGCGCTCGAGGAACGCCGCGGGCAGGGGCTCCTGGAGGCGGTCGCCGAAGCGCTCCAGGGCCTCGGCGATCCAGCCGGCGAGCGCCTCGGGCGACACGCCGTCGCCGGCCGCGTAGACCGGCGCGAGAGTGCCCGGCGGCGGGAGCGGCTTCTCGTCCGTCCCGAGCCGGGGCGTGCCGATCGCCGGACCGCCGCGCGCGTCGACGATCGGGCCGTGGGCGACGACGGGCGTTCCAGCGGCGAGCTGTTCCTTCATCCACGGCTGGTTGAAGAAGACGAGGTCGATCTCGCCCGTCCCGTCGGCCAGCGTCGCGCGAACGATCGAACGCTTGCCCCCGATGCGCTGCAGCACCGAGCGGGCCACGCGCCCCTCGACCGTCACGAGCTCTCCCTTCCGCGATCGCGCCGTCCGGATCGAAGCGGGCTCGGGCCAGACGAGCAGGCGCGCCGGCAGCGTCAGGAGGAGGTCGCGCACCGAGCGGATCCCGAGCCGCGCCAGCCGCGCGGCCTTCGCGTGCCCGACGCCGCGAAGCGCGGTGACCGGCGCGATCCCGGCCTCTTCCGCCGTCTCCGTCACGCCGTCGCCCCGGCGGCCGCTCCCGCGTCGCGCTCGCCCCGCGCCTGCTCTCGAACGACGCGTCGCTCGACGCCGCGCAGGAGCGTCCACGTCAGAAGGGCGGCCACCGCGTAGAGCCCGACGGTGGTCGTCATCAGCACGGTGTAGTCGTCGGACGTCGCGTCGAGCACGCGACCCGCGGCGAGCGGCCCGACGACCCAGCCGACTCCCCAGAGGGTCGCGTTGACGCCGGTCTGCACCTCGCGCGCCCCGGCGGGCGTCGCCTGCATCATCAGGTTCTTCAGGATCGGGTGCGTCGCGTTCATCAGCGCGCCGCGCATCAGGAACGCGAACATCGCGACCGGCAGGCTCGTGGTGAAGGCGAGCATCAGGAAGAACGGTAGCGACGCGAGCTCGATCGCCACCATGCTCCGCACGAACCCGAGGCGCGCGAGCGCGAACGGGGTCATCAGGAAGCCCAGGGTCATGAGGACCTGCCCCCCCGCGAACAGGAAGCCCCAGCCGTCGGGCGACACCGAGAAGCGCTCCTGGAAGTACGTCGGCAGGAACGGGATGCAGAACCCGGCCCCGCACGCGATGACGAACTGCGGCGCCGCGAAGCGCGCCAGCAGCGCGGCGTGCTCGCGCACGACCGGAAGGACGCGCTGGCCGCTGCGCATCGACGGCTCGCGGTCCTCGATCCGCGCGTAGAACAGCGCACCGACGATCGCGAGCGCCCCCGCGCCCATGATCACGGCGCTGGTCGCCTCCGCCTCGCCTCCGAGCGGCGCGGCACAGCGCGCCACGGCGAACCCGCCGAGTCCGGCCCCTGCGACGGCCGCGAACGTACGCGCGGCCTCGGCGAGGGAGAACACCGCGGCGCGCTCCTCGTCGCCGGTGTGTCGGAACAGGAACGGAGCGATCGCGACGTAGTGGACGGTCATCGCGAGGCCCGCGACGAAGTTGGCGGCGTACATCCACCGGAGGCTCGGGAGCAGCGGCAGGACGAGGTACGCGCAGCCCGCGACGAGGGCGGCGGTGACGAAGACCCCGCGCGCCGGTCGTCGCGCGAGGAGGAACGCCGCCGGGATCGCGATCGCGACCTTCCCCCACGAATCGAGCGACTGGAACGTCCCGATCTCGGTCTTGGTGTGCCCCTGGACGTTCAGCCACCGCGCGAGGAACGTCCACGTCACCGCCTGGGCCGCGCCCATGAAGGCGGAGCCGTAGAGGTAGGCGCGCGCCGCGGGGCGGAGGCGCCTGAACGTGGAGGGGATCGACATCGCCGTGCGCAGGATGACCGGAAGGGCGGCTCGATCCGCGTTGAATCCGAGCGCGCTCGGTGTCCCGGGAACTAGACCGAACGCGCGCGCGCTCGGTTGCGGCCGGGGCCGCATCGGGGCAGCGCGCAAAGAGTCGCGGAATGGGGCGTGACGGATGCGCCGAGCGCGAGGTCTCCTCCAACTGTCCCAGGAGATCCCGATGAGCGAATCCGCCAGACTCGACCCCGACCTGCTCATGCAGCACGCGGGCTTCGTGCGCAGCCTCGCGCGGAGCCTCCTCAGCGACGAGGCGCTGGTCGAGGACGTGGTCCAGGAGACGCTCACGCGCGCCGTCGAGACCGGCCCACGGCGCCACGAGGCCCTCGTCGCCTGGCTCCGGACGGTGACCCGGAACGTGGCGTACAAGTCGTACCGGAGCACCGCGCGACGTCGCGCGAGGGAAGAGGACGCCGCCCGCGCCGAGCGCCTGCCCGCGACGAGCGACCTCGTGGCGCGCGGTGAAATGCTAGAGACCCTCACCGCGTCGGTCATGGAGCTGCCGGAGACCTCGCGCCAGGCGGTGCTGCTCCGCTACTACGAGGGACTCAGCTACGAGCAGTTCGGAGAGCAGCTCGGGATCGGCGTCGGAGCCGCCCGCATGCGCGTCCATCGGGCCCAGAATCAGCTCCGCGAGCACCTCGATCGTCGCTCGGAGGGCAATCGAGACGACTGGACGGCGAGCCTCGCCGTCCTCGCGGGGGTGAAGCTGCGCGACGCCGCAGCGTCGGAGGAGGTCGTCGCGAGCGCATCGGTCCTCGGCACCGCGGGCACCGTCGCCCTCGTGGTCGCCGTCGGTGCCCTCGGCTGGTTCGTCGCGGCACCCTGGCTTGGAGCGCGCGCGGACGACTCGCTGGCCGTGCGACGCACCGCCGAGCTCGCGCCGATCGCTTCGGGCGACGCCCTCGCGGGCACGGACGAATCCGACCGGCGCGGCGAGCGCAAGGCGGTGCCCGAGGTCGCGCTCACCCCGGTGGGCGCGGCAGCGAGCGAGTCGGACCCCGATCCGAGTGCGCTCGCGGGCAGCGACGTGACCGGGATCGTGGTCGATGCGGACGGAGATCCGGTCGCCGGCGCGCGCGTGCTCGCGGCGTGGGGACGCGAGCCGATGACGATCCGGACGCGGAGCGATGCGGAGGGTCGGTTTGGCCTCGACGTGCCCGACACGACGCTCGCGGACGCGAAGCGCGGCCACTATCCGGTGCTCATCGGGGCGACCGCCGACGGCCACGCGCCGTCGCGCGTCGTCGCGTGGCCGGTCGAGGTCGAGTCGCAGCCCGACCCCTCCGCGGTGATCCGACTGCGGGGCCAGGGCGGCGTGCTCCAGGGGGCCGTGCGCGGAACCGACGGCGGGGCGCTCGCCGGCGCGCGACTCGAGATCGGCGACAGGACGCGCCTCGGGGTCAGCTTCCTCGGGCGTCAATTCGCGGCGAACGAGAACCCTCTGGCCCCCCACCTCGCCTGCAAGATCGAGCGCGGCAAGCGCCTGATGTTCAAGGGCAACCCAGACCTGCGCGGCACGCTCGGCGCCCCGGTCGTCGACGCGGAGGGCCACCGCGCGAGGCTCCTCCCCGCGCGCATCGCGCGCACGCGTTCCGACGGCCGGTTTCGCGTCGGCGGCGTCGAGCCTGGTCCGCAGCGCCTGCGGATCACCGCGCCTGGGCACGCACCCTGGATCGGCACGCTGCCGATCGAGCGCGGTGAGACGACGAAGCAGGACTTCGTCCTCGCACCGGAGTCGACGGTCGTCGGAACGGTGCGCCGCGCCGACGGCCTGCCGCTGTCGCGCGCCCTCGTCCACGTCCTGCGCGAGGATCCGTGGACGGCCAGGACCGTGAGGATGCGCCCGGACGGGACGTTCCGCGTCGCGGGGCTCCGCGCGGGTCCGGCGCGGATCGTGGCGGAGGAGCGCGCGCCGAGCGAGCACTCACCGCCGCGCTTCGTCGCGGTGGACGTCGAGCTCGTCGCCGGAGCCGAGACGGCGGTCGACCTCGCTCTCGCGGCGACGCGCACGCGGCCGGTTCGCTTCCTCGTCGACCGTCGCGGCACGATCGAGCCGCTCGTCGGCCAGCGACTCGAGCTGCGCGCGAACAACAACCCGCTGCTCGCGGTCGCCGTCGTCGTCACCGACGAGGAGGGCCGCGCCGACCTTCCGATCGACACGGTCGTTCCCGCGCTGTGGCTCCTCTGCGGAACGCCTGCGAGCGTGCCCGCGGGCGCTGCGAACGTCCGGTCGATCAACCGCCCCCTCCCGCTCCTCGTCGTCGACCCGCCCCCGCTCGAGCGCGCTGACGACGGCGCGCCCCTGGAGGCGGTCCTCACCGTGGACGAGGACGAGATCAGGCCCCGGACCGTGTCGCTGACGCTCAGGAACGTCGACGACGAGCGGTCCGCGCGCGACGTCGTGCTCGTCCCGGCCCACGACGTCTTCACGATCAAGGGGACGCTGGGGACGGGAGGCGCGGTCGGCTTCGTCGGCGTCCCCCCGGGGCGGTACTCGATCCTCGCGCCGTACCACGCGCTCGGCTGGCTCTCCCCCTTCACCGTGGACGTCCCCGCAGTGCCGGGCAACGCCGAGGTCGGCCTCGGAACGGTGCGTCTGCCGGAGCTCGGCGAGCTGCGCCTCGTCTCGCCGACGCGCGACGACGGCGAGCGGTGGGTCGACCTGTCGATCCAGGCGTTCGGAGCCGGCGCCGAGGTGCGCGTGTTCGAGGGCAGGATCGCGGTTCCGTCCAGCATCCCGATCGCGCCGGGGCGGTACGCCGTCGAGAGCGCGCGGGGAGCGGCGCCCTTCCGGCGCGAGGTCACGGTGCGATCGGGACAGAGCGTCGAGGTGCTCTGGCCGGTCGACTGACTCGGTCGCTTCGACGGGACTGGGCTACGCTGCCCCGATGTCTCGACTCCTCCTCCAGACGACGATCACGCGCGCGTCCGACGACTGGCACGTCGGCCGCTTCTCCCGCCTCGCGCGCCACCTCGCTTCGATGGGCGGTCCGGGCGGCGCCCCGCTTCACGCGGTCACCTCGCGCGACCGCGAGCCGGGCGCCGACGGGGTCGATCCGGTCCTGCGCGACGCCTCGCCGGACGCCTTCGATCAGATCTGGGTCTTCGGCGTCGACGCCGGGGGCGAGACAGGCCTCGCGCCGGAGGAGGTCGCGGGCCTGCGACGCTTCTACGAGCGCGGCGGCGCGCTGATGCTCACGCGAGATCACCAGGACATGGGGTGCGCGCTGAGCGGGATCGGCGACGTCGGTGCCGCGCACTGCTGGCACTCGGTCGAGCCCGAGGAGGACCCCGAGCGCCGCGTCCGCGACGACGAGAACCCGTCGATCGAGTGGCCGAACTACCACTCGGGTCGCAACGGCGCGTTCCAGTCGATCGAGCGGCTCGCGGGCGATCACGCGCTGCTGGAAGGCGTGGATCTGCTGCCCGCGCACCCGCACGAGGGCGCCCTCCGCGTGCCGGAGGGAGGCGTCGCGATCGCGCGCAGCTCCAGCCGCCTGTCGGGCCGCCACTTCCTCCTGGCCGTCGCGTTCGACCACCCGGCATCCGACGGCGCGCCCGGCCGACGGGCCGTCGCGCAGTCGACCTTCCACCACTTTGCAGACTACAACATCGACGTCGGGGACGGCGCGCCGAGCTTCGTCACGGACCCCGTGGCGCCGGAGGCGGACCGCGACCCGGAGGGCGCGCGGCAGTCGATCCAGTACTGGGAGAACCTCGCGGGCTGGCTGGGTGAGCCGTTGACACGCCGTTGACGGGCGCGACGCCGGGCGACGTAGCCTGGAGGGGATGAGAGACCGTCGTCGTCGGTTCGCCGCGCGCCTGCTCCTGGCCCTCGGCGGGGGTGCGTCGCTCGCGCTCGTCGCCGCCGCGTTCCTGGACTTCGGCGATCCCGGTGCGACGGTGCGTGCCCGCCTCGGCGCGGAGGCGGAGTCACTCGGGCGACTCGTCCACGCGCGCTGGCGCGAGGCGCTCGCCTCCGATCAGTGGATCGCCGAGGCCGTCGAGACACGGACGATCGGCGCGGGCGAGAGCCCGAGCGTTGCGCGGCCCCGCGTAATCGGACCCGGCGACGCGGAAGACCGTGTGCGCCTCGTCGCGGCGCGCGCGGCCGTCGCGCAAGCGGACGCCGCGTCGCTCAGGCGCGTCGCCGGC
>JBCCSK010000318.1:0-7141 GCA_039200205.1 Planctomycetota bacterium | reverse complement strand
GTTCAGGCCGCGCACGCTGCTGCCGCACGCTCCGAGCCGGGCTGCCGCCGCTCGACCAGGACAACGGGCGCGAATCCCGGGGAACCGTGGCGCATCCGCGCATTCGGCGCTACCGTCCGGGCGTCCGGCCAAGGGAAGCGTGGTGCAATTCCACCGTGGTCCCGCCGCTGTGACCGGTGAGTTCGAGCCCGTCCGCGTTCGCGCGGTGCCACTGCTCCCTCGGGAGTGGGAAGGTGGGTGCGGACGTCGAACCGGAAGCCAGAAGACCTGAACCGGACCGGCTCGTGCACCCGCACGGGTCCACAACCTCGCCGCGTCCTCGTGGACTGGGACGGCGGCCGACGGAGATCCGGTGCGGGCATGCCCCCGCGCGGACGCGTGATCCGCGCGTTCGAAGGAGCTGAGTCGGCGGCCACCCCGAGCCGCGCGGACGCTCCTCAACCAGACGCAGTCGGACGTGCGAACGCGGATTCGCGCGCCGCCGCAACGGACTCCATGCACCTCTCCAACTTCGCGCGCGCTGCGCGCCTCCTGTCGCTTTCCCTCGCCGTCGCGGGCGTCGCCGGCGCCCAGAGCCGCTTCGCCACGTCGGTCGTCCAGTACAACCAGGGCGCCGGCGGCGGCATCTTCGACACCGTCAACATCCTCGGCGGCCCCCAGGGCGGCGGCATCGGTAGCGGCTCGCTCGACGTCCTGACGCTCGGCGTCGGCGGCGACGTCACGCTGGGCTTCGACGTCGTCATCACCGACGGTCCCGGCGCCGACTTCACGGTCTTCGAGAACGGCTTCGCGTTCTCCGGCGCGGTCTTCGCCGAGGTCGCGTTCGTCGAAGTCTCGACGGACGGGAACACGTTCGCTCGCTTCCCCACCCGCTACTTCGGCGACCCCGGCCCGCTGGGGACGTTCGACCTGCTGCCCTACGCGACCTATGAGGGCGTGACCGGCGGCATTCCGATCATCGCGAACGTCCTCCTGAATTCGGTCGATCCGTTCGACCCGGTGGTGTCCGGCGGAGAGGCGTTCGACCTCGCTGACCTGGCCGGTGACCCCGACGTGGTCTCGGGCACCGTCGACCTCTCCAACATTCAGTTCGTCCGCCTCGTCGACGTCGTCTCGGGCGCCGAAGTGGACGCCGCCGGGACGACGATCTGGGACTCCGGCGGCGACAGCGGCTCCGACATCGACGCCGTCGCGGTCATCAACTACGTCGGCAACCAGAGCCCGTCGGGACCGACGGTCGACCTGTTCATCGGCCCCGCAGGATTCTGCCACTGCGTGATCTCCGACCCGGACGGCACCGCCGACCTCGACATGACGACGCTCTCGCTGTCGCTGGATCTGCAGGTCACAGGGTTCTCGCAGATGCGCCGCGTCTTCGAGTTCCAGTCGAGCACGGCGACCGAGCTCCGTCTCGTGTCCCAGCAACCGATCGAAGGCTGGACCGTTGAAACCGTCCTCGCAGTGTCGGTGAAGGATTCGACCGGACTCTTCTCGGGTGACCAGATCACCCTCCACCCCTGAGAGGTCCGCGGGCGGCGATTCGCTGGGTCGTCGCCCGCACTTCAACGCCATGCAAACGAGACTCACCGCAGCTGCTCTCGCCGCACTCGCCCTCGCCCCGCTCACTGCCGCGCAGGGGACCATCGTCGGCCGAAACCGCGTCGCCGCGGCCTCGGAGGCGTCCGCTCGCTTCGACCCGTGCAGCCCCCGGCCGCTCACGACCCCCACATACGCCTTCCAGGTCAGCGCGGGCTCGTGGCAGCAGTGCGGCTTCCGCGCCTGGCCCTTCTCCGCGAGCTTCTCGCCCGACGGCTCCGACCTGTTCGTGCCCCTCTTCGGCGGGGTCATCGGAAACGGCGGCTGCACGGTGGCGCGCGTCGACCCGACGACGCTCCAGCTGCGGGGCCAGATCCAGACGGGCGAGAGCCCCGAGGAGGTCGCGTTCGTCACCCGCCCGGACGGCTCGCTGCTGTACGGATTCATCTCGGACAGCTCCGCGAGTGCTGTCGTCGTCTTCGACGACCTCGACCAGGTCGTCGCGACGATTCCCCTGCCCCCGGAGCCGGGCGGCACGTTCCCCACGGCCTTCCCCTACGGCGTCATCACGGCGCCCGACCAGCGGACCGTGTACGTCGGGACGCTCGACGGACAGGGCTTCGTCTACGCGATCGACGTCGCCACGCTGCAGATCGATGCCGCGCGCACGATCTTCCTCGGGGCGGAGACGGGAGCGTCGCGGATGGCGTTCGCAGGCGACCAGCTCGTGATCGGCGGGACGACGTTCTTCCCGAACTTCACGGGCTCGACGGCGCGCGTGTTCGTCGTCGATCCGGCCGTTCCGCAGGCGCCGCGCTCCCTCGTCCTCGCGTCGGACTCGAGCGGTTTCCTGTTCCCCAATCCCCAGGACATGGCCGTCGCCTGCGACGGAACCGTCTGGCTCGCGGGCTTCGACATGGGCCCGCGCGTCTATGCGATCGACCCCGCCGGCCCGACGCTGATCACGACGGTGCCAACCGGGACGTCGGAGCCGGACGGGAAGTTCCAGGCTCTCGGACTGTCGCCCGACGGTCTTCTCGCCGTCGCTGACTTCCTGACGGACGAGATCGGGCTGATCGACGTCCGCCGCTTCGCTTACCGCGAGACGATCGAACTCGACCTGCTGCCCGGCAACTTCCGCGCCGCGCAGGAGATCACGTTCTCACCGGACGGTCAGCGGATGCTGGTGCCGTTCGCGGCGAGCGACAACATCGCCGTGTTCGACCTGTAGTTCACGGCGTGAAGCGAACCGCGACGCTGCTCGAGAGGTTGAACCCTGTCCCTCCGGGACCGAGCGCGTCGCGGTAGCCCGCCTGGAAGCGCCAGGTCGAGCCGGCGGTGATCGCGGCCGCCGGGACCGCCGGCTGGCTCAGGTCGAGTCGAGCTTCGGCGGTCCCCGCGAGGGACGTCGAGCTCGACGCGAAGCGGAAGAACGGTGCGCCGATGCAGAGCTGTCCGTCGCCGGCCATTGCCGGCGTTCCCGCGTCTCCCTGCACGAAGACCGCGAGCTGCTGCGACGGCGCGTCGTTGAGCTCCAGCCGGAAGTCGTTCGCCGCGACGCTGGTCGAACCGCGCGCGACCAGGGACGCGCCGGCTCCGACCGAGTTCGCGAGGCCGAAGCACTCGATCTCCGCCACCGGGAAGATCGTCACGTGGACCGGCGCGGTGAGTCCGCCTGAGACGCGCGTCTCGAGGTACGTCCCGTCCGCGGCGTAGCGCTTGATGTCGCCGGTGTTGACGCTGCCCACCCACCACGAACCGTCGGCGGCGCGCGCGATCCCGGTCGGTCCATCGAGGCCACCGCTCTCGTCGACCGCGGTCGCCGGGTCGTCGCCGATGAACACGCCCTGGAACGCGCCGTTCGCTCCGTCGAAGCGCAGGACTTCGTCCGAGCCCTCGCTCGTCACGAGCAGCGAGCCGTCGCCGGGGAACACGACGCTGCGCGGGTTCCTGAGCCCGGAGCCGATCGGCGAAGCGGCGTTGTCGATGAACGCGCCGGTCACGCCTTCGTAGCGCTTGACCCGACGACTGAAGTAGCTCGGGACGTAGAGGTTGCCGTCGGACCCGAAGACCATGCCCGAGTCCGGTCCGTCCAGGTTGCCGTCGGACGGCGCGACGAAGACGCCGTCGAACGCGCCCGTTCGTCCGTCGTAGGCGAGGACGGCGTCCCCGTTGAAGCTGCCGACGTAGAGACGTCGGTCGGGACCGAAGACGACGCTCGACGGCCCGTCCAAGCCGCCGGTCTCGTCGACGGCCGTGCCCGGGTCGTCCTCGACGAAGGCGTCGATGTAGAGCCCGTCCCACGGCTGGAAGCGAAGCACGCGGTTGGTGATCTCGTCGGCGACGTAGAGCAGGCCGTCTGGACCGATCGTCGTTCCGAGCGGACCCGTGAGGAATGGGGTCCCGTAGAACGTGCCGTCGATCGGAAGACTCGGGTCGAAGGCGATGAAGAAGGGCGATTGGAAGTCGCTGACGACCACGAGGTCGCCAGCGGCGAGCAGAAGGAGGGAGCAGAGCATGACCGCCAGACTATATTTTCCAGAACAGGGCAAGGCGGCGCACCCCTCGGATCGCCGGTAAAGAGCTCGCAACGTCGAGAATGACAGCTCCCGCGCCCCGAGGGCCGCGACTGCGTCGCAATATCACTAAGCTTGGGGCGCTCGACGGTGACGCTCCCACTGCGCCCTCTTCGCTCCCCCACGATCGTGCAGCCGACTCCCCCGCGTGAGCGTCGACCGAGCTCGCCCACTCGCCGCCGCTTCCGCCCGCTCCTCCTCATCCGGCGGCTTCACCTCTACACGGGGATCGTGCTCGTGCCGTGGGTGCTGCTCTACGGGGTGACCGCGTTCCTCTTCAACCACCCGACGATCGCGACGGACCGCGAGCGCGAGCAGGTGGATCCGAAGGTCCTCGACGAGACGCCGTTCGCCGATCCGGTCGACGCCGAGGCGCTGGCGATCCTCGTCGCGGAGGCTCTCGCCGCAACCGAGCCCGAGGCGGTCGAGGCGAGCTTCGGCGACGGCGTCGGACCCAACGTCGACGCCGAGCTCCACGCGGCTTCGGCCGTCGACACGAGTGCTCCGCGACGCGCGAGATTCACGCGCAGCGCACGCATCGAGGTTCGCGGCGAGTCGGCCTCCCACTCGTTCAGCTTCGACCCGAAGCGTGCGTCGCTCGTCAGATCGAAGCGCTCGTTCGAGCCGGATCGCGAGTCCCCCCTCGATCGCCAGGGCTTCCAGCCGGACAACGTCGAGTCGCACGTGTCACTGGAGGAGTGGAAGGAGTCGGCGCGTGCCATTGCGAACGGAGCCGACGACGAGCTCGGGGACGCGACGGTGCGCGTTCGATCCGGACCGACCCTCGCGTTCGACCTCGACGTCGAGGGAGTGACGTACGACGTGCGGTACGACGTCAGTCGGAAGTCGGTCTCGGCCGAGCCCGTCGACGAGCGCGAAGGCCTCGGCTGGCGCTCGTACCTCCTCCGCCTCCACCTCGCGCACACCTACCCCGACGGCGGTGGAGTGCGCTGGGTCTGGGCCATCCTGGTCGACCTGATGGCCTTCTCGATGGTCGGCTGGGCCCTCTCGGGACTCGTGATGTGGTGGCAGATCAAGAAGACCCGCCGCATCGGCCGCTGGCTCGTCGCGGCGAGTGCGCTCGGAGCCGCGGTCGTCGGCGTCGCGATGTACGCCGCGCTCGTCGCCTAGTGGATCGCCTGCCAGGTCGCGTCCGCGGTGAGGCGATAGAACGAGCCCGCGTGCGAGGCGGCCAGGTCGGCGCAGGCATCGGGGTGGATGCACGCGGCCAGGATCTCGGCGGACTCGACGAGTCGCGGGCCGGGCCGATTGAAGTACGCGTTGCCGTCGGCGACGAACACGCGTCCTTCACGGGCGGCGGTCCACTGGTCCCACGGAAGCGTCTTGCGAAGCAGGTCCGCCTCGGTGGCCGTACGCTCCAGGTCGAATCCGCACGGTTTGACGAGCACGACGTCGGGGTCGAGCGCGCGGAGCTCGTCGAGGCCGAGCGTCGGCGCGTGTTGACCCGGCTCGGTGACGAGGGCGTGACCGCCCGCGATCTCGACGAGCTCGGGCATCCACGTCCCGCCGATCATCACCGGATCGATCCACTCGACGGTCAGGACGCTGGGCCGCGCGTCGAACGCCGACGTACGCGCGCGCAGCTCGCTGATCCGCCGCTCGAGCTCACGCACGGCGGCCTCGCCCTCGCTCGCATGTCCCGTCCCCTCGCCGACGCGGCGCACGTCGTTCCAGACGTCCGCGAGTCGGCTGGGCGAGAGGCTCACGACCTTGACGTCTTCCCGAACGAGCTCGGCGAGCGCGCGACGGACGTCGTCGAGGCTGACCGCGCAGACGTCGCACAGGTCCTGGGTCACGATCACGTCCGGAGCCGCCTTGCGGAGCACGTCGAGCTCGATCTCGTAGACGGTCAGTGCGTCCGTAAGGATCGCTCGCACCTCGCGATCGATCTCGCCGCTCGCCTTCGGAAGCTCCCTCCGCGTGCGCGTCAGGACGGGGAGGCGATCGACGCCGGCCGGGTAGTCGCACTCGTGGCTGACGCCGACGAGCTCGTCGCGGCCGCCGACGATCGCGACGATCTCGGTCGCGGACGGGAGGAGAGAGGCGATGCGCATCCCGGCATTGTCGCCGCTCGGTCACGCGGAGGGGCACGCCGCGCGGCAGACCTTCGGCCCCGCGCTCAATCGCCGCGGTCCGCGGGGACGACGTCCGCGAAGACGAACCCGCCCCGCTCGACGATCTCGCCGGCGCGCACCTGAACGGGTCGCTCGAACGCGGGGGCGTCCCAGACGAAGGTGTGGAACTCGCCGCGCTCCCCGCACGGGTCGACCGTGTCCGGAAGCTCGTCCAGCAGCGCCTCGTCGAACGCGCGGCCGGCGAACTCGCGCGGACACTGCTTCGGGTCGACGCAGGTGAGTACCGCACGCTGACCGGCCGCGATCATCTCGCGCGCGAGCTCCGCGGTGTCGCGGCCCCACAGCGGGAAGACCGAGTCGAGTCCGAGCGGCTCGTTGCGTTCCTCTCGATAGGCGCGGACGTCCTCCTGGAACAGATCGCCGAAGGCGACGACCTCGATCCCCGCCTCCACCTGCGGCGTGAGCGCCTCGGCCATCGCACGCTCGTACTGCTCGTTCGAACAGGGATACGGGAGGTCGACCTCGATGAGGGGCAGCCCGCAGGCGCTCGCCTGGGCGCGTAGCAGCGACCGCCGCACCGCGTGCATCGCGACGCGCTCGCTCTCTCCATTCAACGTCGTCAGGAGCCCGCGGAGCTCGACGCTCGGATCTTGACGGAGGACGCTGAGCGCGAAGGCGCTGTCTTTGCCGGAGCTCCAGGACAGCAGGGTCGGGCGCGGTCTCGTGTCGGTCGACGACATGGCAGCAAGGAGGTGACTCGCTCGAATCGCGCCCCGACCGTGCGGTGATGGGTCCGAGGCTTCGCGGCGGGCGGTCGCGGGCTCGACCGAAGCGCCGGCGGCCCGCAACCACCAGGTAGGGGCGCCCACGACAGCCGACCCGGACCCCCCGGCGCGACGCGTCCGCGGGCATCCGCGCGCCGGCCCCAACCCC
>JBCCSK010000317.1:0-7164 GCA_039200205.1 Planctomycetota bacterium | reverse complement strand
GGGGGAGCCCGTGCTCATCCAACCGTTCGACGTGATCTACGTACCGAACACGAAGGTCGACCGAATTGCGATCTGGATCGACAACTACATCCGTCGCATGATTCCGTTCCCGTACCTGCTTCCCAGGGACCTCTTCTTCTAGCGCGATGGACTCATCTGCGAATCTGGAGTCGTACGACGCGCACGACGAGCCGCAGGCCGCAGGGTTCGACCTGAGGGAGATCGTCCTCTACGGCGTGGGGCGTTCGCGCTATCTCGTCGCACTGCTCGCTTCGATCGGCGCGTTCCTGGGGATCGCGTACGCCCTGTCGATCCCGAACACGTACAGCGCGAACGCAAGCCTTCGCTACACGCCCGGGCTTCGCGAGCGCCAGTTCGCGCCCGAGGCGTCGGCGGGGATCGACGTCCAGTCCACACCGCCGAGCATCATCGCGGAGCTCATGCTCATCAGCGATCCCGAGGTGTTCCGCCAGGCGGCGGAGCAGATCGGGGTTCTGGAGATCCTCGTCCCGGCGGATCCGGCGCAGTACGACACGGCTTCGACGAACCCGGTGACGCGCTGGATCCACGGCTTCCAGGCCAAGTTCAACGAGCTGCGCTCGCCGGCTCCACCCGACCTCCCGTCGGCGGCGGCGATCGCCGCCGCCGCCGCGACCTTGCGCGCACGCACGACGTTCACGCCCATCGGCCAGTCGGTGGTGATCTCGGTGAGCCACACCTCGTCGTCGAAGGAGAGGGCGGTGGCCCACCTCGACGTCATCCTCGACGCCTGCATCGAGCGACACCGCGAGCAGTACCACACCGAGGAGAAGCTGCTGCGGAACCAGGCGCGCGAAGGGGACATCTACCAGCAGCTGGAGGTCGCCCGCACCGACTTCCGCGCCTACCGTGCGGAGTGTGGAATCGACGACGTCGACAAGTCCCTGACCGAGGTGCGGTCGCGCCTGGGCGACGTCGACGAGCAGATCAGCGCGGTCAGGACGACCGTCGCGTCCAACGCCTCCGAGCTCGAGTTCCTGACCGAGCTCATCGAGTCGATCAACCCCGAGCAGGAGATCGTCGAGCCCGCGATCCGGACCGTGAATCCGCGCTACGACGCGGCGATCGCGGACAAGGAGCAGGCGACGATCGAGCTCGCGACGCTGCAGACGAACGGTTCGCTCACCTTCGCGGAGCGCAGCGCCCGCAAGAAGGAGCTCGAGCTTCGGATCGCCGAGTACGAGAAGCGCCTCGCGAGCAACGACCCGTACGTGATCGAGCGACCCCAGACCGTCACGTACCAGAAGAACCCCCAGTGGGTCGAGCTGGAGCGTGAGATCCGCGTGCTCACGGGCACGCAGCGCGCCAGCGACGCGCGGCTCTCAGGTCTCGAGGGCGAGCGCGAGGAGCTGATCGCCGAGCTGCAGCACGTCCGCAACTGCGAGACGACGTACCGCGAGCTGCGAGGGCTGATCGTCGACCTCGAGAAGGACTACGAGAGCGTCGCCTCTCGCAACGACGAGCTCTCCAACCTCATGCAGCTCGACGAGGCAGGTGCCGCGAACCTCTCCCGGTACATCCAGCCGCGGAAGCCCGAGTCGAAGGACGGGCCGCCGCGCGCGAAGGTCGCGCTGGGTGGCCTCGGCGTGGGGCTCTTCCTCGGTCTCGCGCTCGCCATCGCGCGCCAGCTCCTCGACGGCCGCATCCGCTACCCCCGTACGATCGAGCGCGAGTTCGCGTTCCCCGTTCTCTCGACGGTTCCGGAGCTGCGTCGTTTCCGCCGGATGTCGACCCGCGAGGTGTCCGGCTAGACCATGGCGAAGCGCCGCAAGGCTCCCTCGCTGCCGATCGAGCCCGAGAACGACGCGGAGCAGGCCTCCGTCGATGCTCTCTGGACGAGCCTCTCTGCGCTCGTCGGTCAGCGCGGCTACCGCAAGATCCTGTTCACGTCGGTCGAACCGTCCGCGGGGACCACGCTCATCGCGGCCCAGAGCGTCGCCGCGCTCGTCCGCAACACGCGCAAGAGCGCGCTGCTCGTCGAGCTCGACATCGAATCACCGACCCTCGCGCGCTACGTGGGCGTGCCCACGACGCCCGGGCTCGCGGAGTTCCTCGACGGGACTCGGCTGGAGCGCGTTGCGACGAGCGTCGAAGAGGTGCCGGGCCTCACCGTCATCCCGGGCGGCGGGCCGCGCGAGATGCGGCCCGGAGAGCTCGCGTCCGAGCTGCTTCAGCGCGAGCTGCCCAAGCTCGTCGAGAAGCACGACACGCTTTTCATCGACGCGCCGCCGATCCTGACGCACCCGGAGATGTCGCTCGTCCTCCCGCACGTCGAGGGGGTCGTCCTGGTCCTACGCGCGAGATCGTCTCCGAAGGACAGCGTTCGCAGGGTCGAGCGGCTCCTGGGAGACGCCGGCGTTCCGATCGTCGGAGCGGTGCTCAATCGCTACCGCTCGGACATGCCGTTCGGGCTGGAGTGACGTCCTCCAGCTGGGCGCGAACGCGCTCCGCGATCGCCTCTCCGATGCTCAGCGATGCGGTCGCCGCCGGGGACGGAGCGTTGAGGACGTGCACCATCTGCGGCGCCTCGACGAAGTGGAAGTCGTCGACGAGCGCTCCGTTCGTCCCCAGCGCCTGAGCGCGCACGCCGGCCCCGGCGCGCCGCACGTCCTCGACGCCGACCGCAGGAACGAGCTCCTGCAGCGAGCGAACGAACGCCGCCTTGCTCCACGAGCGCCAGCTCTCCGCCGCACCCGTCCGGACGTGGCGCGCAGCGAGCTTCCAGAATCCCGGGTAGGAGAGAGTCGTCAGCGCGTCGCCCACGGACAGGCTTCCCTTTCGATAGCCCGTGCGCTTCCACGTGAGCACCGCGTTCGGGCCCGCCTCGATCCGGCCGTCGATCCGGCGCGTGAAGTGGACCCCGAGGAACGGGAAGCGCGGGTCGGGCACGGGGTAGATCATGTTCCGGATCAGGTGCCGCCGGTCCGGGACGATCTCGTAGTACTCGCCGCGGAACGGCACGATGCGAACGCCGGGCTCCAGTCCGCAGCTCTTCGCAACGCGGTCGGACTGGAGTCCCGCGCAGGCGACCAGCACGCGGCACGAGCGCTCGCCGGCGGTCGTCGTGACGCGGACCCGCGCTCCGTCCCGGCGCGCGGACACGAAGCGCTCGCCCATCGCGACCTCGCCGCGCTCGCGCACGTCGTCGGCGAACGCGCGCGCCACCTGCGAATAGTCGACGATGCCCGTCACCGGGACTTGGAGCGCATCCACGGCAACGACGTGAGGTTCGTGCTCGCGCGCCTCGTCGGGACCGACGCGACGCATCCCGTCGATCCCGTTCGCGCGGCCGCGGCGCTCCAGCTCGTCGAGTGCGGGGATCTGCTCTTCCGACGTCGCGACGACGAGCTTCCCGCAGCGCTCGTGGTCGATCCCGCGGTCGCCGCAGTACGCGTAGAGCGCGTCGCGTCCGGCGGTGCACAGGCGCGCCTTCTCCGACCCGGGCTTGTAGTAGAGGCCCGAGTGGATGACTCCGCTGTTGTGCCCGGTCTGATGGGCCGCGACGCTCCCCTCGGTCTCGACCACGCCCACCGACACGTGCGAAAGGGCTCGCGCGGTGGCGAGGCCGACGATGCCGGCGCCGATGACGAGAACGTCGTGCTCGGGTGCAGCCATGCGGCGCAGTGTGCCGAATCCGCTCCTCCCGGACACGCTCGGGCGCGGGCCCGCGGTCGCCGGTGGAGGTCTGAGAGAAGAACGGTACGCTGCACGGGGTTGGACCAGGCATGCGCCGCTCCGCCGCAACTGCATGCTGATTCGAGACCTCGTCCGGCTCTGCCTGTTGGAGCCTTCGACGGACGCTCCCCCCGATCTGCGCACCGTTCTATCGAGCGCGACGGAGCCCCAGTGGCGGCGCGTCCTTCCGGAGCTCGACGAGCATCGCCTCTCGCCGTTGGTCGCCTGGTCTCTCGAGGAGTGCGGGCTCGCCGGCGCGGTTCCAGCGGACGTCCTCGGCGAACTCAGGGAGCGCTACCAGGGCACGCTCCTCGCCAACCACGTGCACGCCGGCGTCCTCGAGGAGGTCTTGGAACGACTCGGCGAGGAGAGCATCGCGCCCGTCGTGATGAAGGGGTTGGTCCTCGCGGATCACGTCTACCCGGACCTCGGCACGCGGCCGATGCTCGACGTCGACGTCCTCGTCGCCGCCCACGAGGCGGACCGCGCCGCGGACGCCCTGCGCCGCCTCGGGCTCGATCGGTCGCGTCCGTGGCGCAGCTTCCAGGCGGAGGGGGAGGGGCTCGCGGTCGACCTCCATGCGCACGGTAAGGACGCGCCCTTCGGTGAGCTGAGCGAACTCACCCGGTTCGTTCCGCTCCGTTCGCTCCACGGTCGCGAGACGCGCGTCTGGGATCCGGATGCGATGCTCGCGCACCTGGTCGGGCATCTCGACAAGCACACGCGCGTCGTCGGCCCCTCGCTGCTGTGGGTCCTCGACATCGTCCTCCTCGTACGCGAGCGTGGCAGCGAATTCGATGCGGAGCGCGTCCACGCGCTCATGGGCTCCGGCGGTGGGGGGGCGCTCCTGCCCGCGATCCTGCGCTTCGCGGCCGAGCTCTGCGCGGCGCCGGTGCCCTCGGCGTTCGAAGCGGAGGTCGAGCGCGCGCGTCCGATCTCGCTCGACTGGATCCTGCGTCAGCGGCGACTCCAGCGCTGGGGGTTCCCCAGGCGGCGCTTCTACGTCCGGATCGGAGCGCGCCTGCTTCGACTTCGTCCGCGCGAGGGCCGGCAGTGGCCGCGCTGGCACGACGTCCCGAACGGGTGGCTCGACGCGATCGTCGACCGCCGAACCGTTCGCTGAACGCGCGTCGATCCTGGGCGTCAATCGCCGGTGGCCGGGCCCAGTGGATCGGAACCGAGTAGCAGGTCGGCGATCCCGTCGAGGTGCTCGAGGCCCCGCGGACGCTCCAGGGCGAGCGTCTCCACCGACGACGCGATCGCCGCGCACTGCCCGAAGAGCTCCTGAGGCTCGACCGCGCCCCCGATCAGCTCGGGGTAGTAGATGTGAGCGAGGATCTGGATCGCGGCGGAGACGCGGTCGATCCGCTGGAGCGCGATCC
This sequence comes from Planctomycetota bacterium, assembly GCA_039200205.1. Taxonomy (GTDB): domain Bacteria; phylum Planctomycetota; class UBA1135; order UBA1135; genus Saltatorellus. The sequence continues at coordinate 2,068 of JBCCSK010000317.1, read as the reverse complement.
GCTCGCCGTCGGTCAGGATGCAGATCCGACGGACCGGGATCGCATCGGTCGTCGCTTGCGGCGCGCTGGCGATGGATTCCAGTCGCTTCTTGGTCTCTTCGTGCAGTCGCTCCGTCTCGTCCAGGCCGACGCCGAGTCGATCGAGCGCCTCCGGCCAGAGGCGGAGCGAGGCCGGTCCCGGAGCGATCTGCGCCCGTGAGCCGTCGACCTCCACGGCGGCGATGTCGTCCGTCACGAGTGCACAGCCGCGGTCGAGGAGGGCCCGTGCGAGCGTCGACTTTCCCGCGCCGCTCTCGCCCGCGATGAGCGTCGCCGTGCCGTCGACCGCGACGGCGCTTGCATGGAGCGGCGTGAGACCGCGCTGCTGGAGCAGGAGCGCCATCGCCGGGCCGAGTACGGCGTGCGCGACGGTCCGGCTCGCGGGCCGCGGAACGTCCACGACGATGCGGCTGCCCGCCTCGATCGAGAAGGCGCCTACGTCTTCCCAGACGAGCGCCGACTCCGTCGGAGCGAGGCGGTACCAGCTGCCCTGCGTGGGCGCCGCGCGCACGCTGCCGTACGAAAACTCGACGTCGGCATCAGCACTCTCCGCGGCGACGAGGCCGGGAAGATCGAACTCACTCGCGCAGCGGAGACCGTACGCGCTGTAGAGGGGCAATCGACGAACCGCGCTGCGAAGCGGCCGCTTGGATCCCGCTCAGCTACCGGTCCCAGGCTGGGTCCAGATGTTCCAGCCGCCGGCGCTCGGAAGGTTCCCGACCTTCTGGCGCTGTCCGACCCAGCGGGTCAGATCTTCGATCCGGCCACGCGCCTCGACGGTGGGGCGCGTGTAGTTCCGCTTGACCGGGCGGTCAGCGTGCGAGCGGTTGGTCTGGGGCGTGGTCATGGCAGGACGAGAGCGGTGTTCCGTCCCAGTATAGGGCCATTACAGCACTTCGGCGCACGCTCTCTTCCCGAAAAAAAGCGCGGCGCGGCGGCGGGCCCACACCGTCATCCCGCCGCGAGAACCGAGGACCCCGAACGTCCCATCGGGTCGACGCCGTGGCATCCTTCCCGGTCTTCCCCTGCCAGACCCGAACATGTCCCTGGAGATGTCCCCGATCCACCCGACGTCCCGCGTCCGCGCCAGCCTGCGGCAGGTCTCGGCCGAGCTGGAGGGTGAGACCGTCGTGCTCAACTTCGACGACGGGACCTACTACTCGCTCGATCCGGTTGCGGCGCGTATCTGGGCTCTCATTCAGAGACCGAACCGCGTCGAAGCCGTTCAGGAGACGCTCCTCGAGGAGTTCGAGGTCGAGCCCGAGCGCTGCCTCACCGACCTTCTCCGTCTCCTCGACGAGCTGGAGGCGCTGAAGCTGGTCGAGGTCGAGGAGGGGAGCGATCCCTAGGAGCCGCACCGCTCGCGCGAGGGAGATCGGGCTCGCGCTCAAGCTCTGGGTCCTGCTGCTCCTCGTGCGAGGGTCGCTCAAGGTGTTCCGCTACCGAGCGACGCGCGGCTGGCTCGACCGTCTGGGGACGCGAACGCGCCCCCGACTCGCGCGCCGCAGTCCGGCGCCGAAGCGCATCGCGCGCCTGCTGGAGGTCGCGAGCGGCCTCGTCCCCGACGGCGGCCACTGCCTGACCCGCTCCATGGTCCTCGAGGGCGTCCTACGCCGACGCGGTCACCCCGCGCGGATCGAATTCGGAGTCGCGCACGGGGACGGAGACGCTCTCGAGGCGCACGCCTGGGTCCTCTCCGGGGACGAGCCGCTCCTCGGCGGGGAGGGGCGCGCGCGCTTCACCGCGCTCTCGCCGCCCGGGTCGGCCTCGCCACCCCGGTAGAGTGGAGCAGGATGACCGTCCCGGACGAGAAGCTCTCCGCCGTGGCCGCGCAGAAGCTCCCGCACGAGGAGGAGCACCTGGCCGCGCTCGAGCGCATGGCGGGTCTCGAGCCTTATTACCGCTGGGTCCTCGGACTCGCCGAGACGCTCAACGGCGGTCCGCTCGGCGCGCGCGTGCTCGACGCCGGCTGCGGCATCGGGAACTTCGTGGAGATCCTCCGCCACCGCGTGGACGAGGTGCTGGCGGT
>JBCCSK010000316.1:0-7172 GCA_039200205.1 Planctomycetota bacterium | reverse complement strand
GACGGCGCGATCTTCATGGCGGGCGAGGACACCTTCGGGACGCTGGCGCTGGTCCGCGAGCAGATGCCCGACCTCGTCGCGCGCTTCCATGCCGAGGAGGTCCCCGGCGTCGACCACTTCTTCACGGGCAAGCTCGACGACCTCCGCCTGCGCGTGCGCGACTGGGCCGCGACCCAGCTCGGTTCTCCGGAGGCCGCCCGATGACGCTCGAGGCCGACACGTTCCCCGCTGACAAGATCCCCGCGATCAAGCGCCTGATGATGCCGCGCGACACGAACGCGGTCGGGACGATCTTCGGCGGCGTCATCCTGTCCGAGATCGACCTCGCGGCCGCGACCGAGGCGCACCACCACCACCAGGGGATGGTCGTCACGGTCTCGATGGACAAGATCGACTTCAAGGCGCCCGTGCGCGTCGGCGACCTCGTCTCGTTCTTCACCGAGACGCTGCGGATCGGCCGTTCGTCGATCACCGTCAAGGTCGCGGTCTGGGCCTGCCGGCGACTTGGCGGCGGCCACCACGAGTACGTGACCGAGGCCGAAGTGACGATGGTCGCCGTCGACGAGAACTTCCAGCCGATCCCCGTCGAGTCGCGGGATTGATCAGCCCACGAGCGCCGCGGCGCGGGCCTCGGGATCGTCCGTCTCCGTGAGGGAGCGGAAGATCTCCTCCAGCGTCTCGTCGCCGCGGCCTGACGCGCGGAGCTCTGCGAGGCCACCGACCGAGACGAGCTTCGCGCGCGCGATGACTGCGACGCGATCGCACACGCGCTCGACCACGTCGAGCAGGTGCGAGGTGTAGAGGACGGCGCCGCCGCGGTCCGCCCAGCCGCGCAGGACCGCCTTGAGCATCGCCGCGCTCGGCGCGTCGAGGCCGCTCAGCGGTTCGTCGAGGACGAGCAGGTCGGGGCGCGGGAGGATCGCGCACGCGAGCGCAGTCTTCTGTCGCATACCGCGCGAGAACGACCCGACCGGGTCGTCGATGCGGTCGGCGAGGTCGAGGTGCTGCATCAGCCGCTCGGCCTCCGCCGTCGTCTCTGCGTCGTCCATGCCGCGCAGGCGTCCGACGAGCATGAGGTGCTGGCGCGGCGAGAGGTTCGGGTACAGCGGCGCGCCGTCGGGGACGTAGCCGAGCTCGCGACGGGCCTCCAGCGGCTCCGTCGAGAGCGAGCGGCCGTCGATCGTGACCTCGCCCTCGCTGGGCTCGAGGAGCCCGACGAGCATCCGCACGGTCGTCGTCTTGCCGGCGCCGTTCGGACCGACGAGCCCGAGCACCTCTCCTCGACGCACGTCGAGCGAAAGCCCGTCGACGGCGACGAGGTCGTCGAAGCGGCGCGTCACGCCGCGCAGGGACGCGACGTCAGCACTCGACGGATCGCCGGCCACGTCGCCTTCGTCAGCTCGGGAGGAGCGCTTCGTAGTCCTCGGCGCGCACGGCGATGCCGGTCGCGTCGGCGAGCTTGTCGACGGTCTTGTCCCGCTGGCTCGGGGTCGCCGCCTTGGCGCCCTTCTTTCCCGTGACCGAGCCGGTATGGCACATCACGATCACTTCCTGCGGCTTGATCTCGGTGATCTTCTTCCCGAGCGCGGTCACTTCGTTCGCGGCCGTGTTGTCGATCGGTGCACGGATCAACGAGAGCTCGAGGATCAGGTGATCGAAGTGGTGGCAGTCGTCGACGAACTGTGCGAAGGCAGGGCCCTTCTCACCGGTCGCGGTGGTCCAGTTCTTCGCCGTACCCCAGTCGAACTCCAGATGCACCGCGTTGTACATCGCGAGCGTCGCCCGGACGTCGTAGGAGCTGAGGTCGCGCGTCTGCGAGAAGACGAGGAGCTTCGCGCGCGAGAACCACTTGTCGCGCAGGGCGCGCAGATTCTCGGTGATCTCCCGCAGATCCGGGTGCTCGGCGGGATCGGTCTCACTGCCGACCACCAGGATCGAGTCGACCTTGATGCCCTCCTTCGACAGGGCGATGATCTCGCGCGCGCACGTCGTGACGACCACCGAAGCGCGCGGGAGAGAGCTGCCGCGCTCGACGACCAGGCCGAGCTGCGGAGCCGCCAGGTCGACGATCAGCGCCTTCCCGAAGCGGCGCGTGTCGCGGGGGCCGTCGAGGATCTTCGAAACCACGTCCTTGGTCTTGGCCATCGAGCTCGTCGCGCGTTCGGCGCGGCAGGGTGGGTGCCCCGAAAGGGGGTGTTCCCGTAGGAGGGTTGTGCCCGCAAAGAGGGGCAAATGAGGCAAGCCCGCCATCGGCGGGCTCGTCGAGGGCGGCATTATAGGCCAGGCGGGCCGTCTTCCGGCAGCTCGGCCTCGTTCGAACCTGGTTCCGGGGGAGAGGGCGTCTCGAACGCGGCTGGAAACGCCGCCCAGAGGGCCAGCGTGAGCGCCGCTGCGGTCCTCCCGGGGTGCTCGGCCGAGGCCCAAAGAGCCGCTTCGAGCCACGGATGGCCCAGAGGTCCGGTCTCCCTCGCCTCGGCCCAGGCTCGAAGGCCCGACGCCATCGCCCAGACGACGAAGCCGATGCGCCCGAAGGCCGGGCGCGATCCGGGTCGAGGGGGCTCCGATTCCACCGCGTGATCGGAGACGAACGGCCCTCGCCCCGGTCGCGGTCCGTCGCGTCACTCCGCTCGAATCCCGCGGATCCAGTGCACGCCCACGCGGCTCAGCAGCTCATCGCGGGCCGCTTCGTCGGGAACCGTCGGCGTCTCTGCGAAGGGCGCCGCGTCCCGCGACTCCTTCAGGCTGTCGGCCGACTCGACCTCGAACCCCGCTGCGCGGACGGCCTCCGCCCAGTCCGTCTCGCTGAGCCACTGCATGGGGAGCTCGAAGAGCTCCGCCCAGGCTTCGGTGCGCGGTGAATCGGCGCGACGGTGCACGAGCAGCTCGAAGCGACCGCCCGGCTTCACGACGCGCGCGATCGACGCGAGGGCGCGTTCGACGTCTTCAACGTACTCGAGCGTCTCGAGGCTGAAGACGTGGTCGAACTTGGCGTCGGGGAAGTCGAGGTCTTCGATGGCCATGCGCTCGAAGCGAGCGCGCGAGGTCCAGTCGGACGTCTCGTCCGCGCGCGCGATCATCGCCGGGGAGACGTCGACGCCGATGGCCTGGGCCCCCGCGGCCAGCTTACCGAGGCGGCGCGTCGCCCAGCCTGTTCCGCATCCGGCGTCGAGGAGCTGGTGCCCGGGACGCACGGACATCCCCTCCAGCGTCTGCCGCACGACGTCGTCGAACAGCGTCTCGTAGCGCTCGGCGCTGCCGTCCTTTGCAAGCCGATCGAACAGCTCTGCCAGGCGATTCTCGTGGCTCATTCCTGCGTCTCCTTCTCCACCTGTGCCAGCACGTCGTCGATCGGCGCGAGGCAGTGGTCCCAGTCGTACTCGGCCTCGACGAACGAGCGCCCCGCCTCGCCGAGCGTCCGCGCGGCGTCGCGATCGGTGAGCAGTCGGAAGACGTCGGCGGCGAACGCCTCCTCCTCGTCCGCGACGAGGTAGTCCCGCCCGGTAATCCCCTCGACGCCCTGCGTTGCGCTCGTCGTTCCCACGGTCGGCAGGCCCATGGCGAGGGCCTCCAGCACCTTGTTCTGAATGCCACGCGCGACGCGCAGCGGCGCAACGCTCACCGCGGCACGGCGAAGATACTCGCGCGGATCGTCCACGAAGCCCGTGACCTCGACGCCCGGGAGCGAACCGAGCTCAACGATCTCCGCCGTCGGCTTGAGGCCGACGATCGTGAACCGCGCGTCGGGGACTGCGTCCTGGATCCGCGGGAGGATCTCGCGCGCGAACCAGATGCACCCGTCGACGTTCGGGTAGTAGTCCATCACGCCGACGAAGACGCAGTGTCCCGGTTCGGCCAGCTCGGGCGAAGGTCGGTAGTGGTCGAGCGCGACTCCGTTTCGAACCACGAGCGACGGGTAGCCCGGGAGCGCCGACTCGAAGATGCGCTGCTCGACGGGCGTGCAGAAGATGTTCGTCACCGCTTCGCCGGCGATGCGCTCCTCGAAGCGACGAAGGGTGCGCCACTCGCGCCGGTAGACGGTGCTCATCGGGAAACGATGGCGCTCCGAGTACTGCCGCCACTTGTCCGAGTCGAGGTCTGCGAAGTGCATCACCCAGGGCTTCCCGCGCCCGACGAGGAACGCGCCCATCGACGACGAGTATGCGTAGGCGAGGTCCGTCTCGGGCAGCTCCTGATCGACGACGCGCTGCAGTCGACCGGAGCCGTAGACGCCCAGCGTCAGCGCGCGACCCGTCAGGAGGAGAGGGAGCGAGGCGACCTTCTTGCGCGTGACGTTCAGGGGGATCGCGATGGTCCGCAGGCCCTTCTCCTCGAGCGCCTTCGCCGCGGCGAGGTCGTCGGCGTCATGGGCGAATGCGACGATCGTCACCTCGTGCTCGCGCGAGAGTCGCTCGACGATCCTCCACGTCGCGATCTTGTCCCCTCGGTTGGGGGGAAAGGGGATCCGCTGGGACAGGAAGAGGATGCGCACGCCGGGATCTCGCGCGAGAACGAGGCGGAGAGACTATCGGCTCGAGCGCCTCGCATCATGCGCTCACTCGTCCTCGCCGATCCAAACTCGTCCTCGACCCAGATCCAGCACGATCCGCCGCTCGCGGAGGGCCCGCATTCCGACGTTGCCCGCGATCCATGGGTCGGAGAGCGGGCCCGGAGCCGCGTCGCGCATCAGCGTGATCTCGAGGCCGCGCACGAGCACGCCGGCCACCTCGAGGCCCGCCCCGGCCTTCCGCCAGCCGAGCACCTCGCCGAACGGGCCGGCGAGGCTGCGACTGGACAGCGTCGCGCGGTCGCCCTCCAGGTCGTACTCCCGAACGGCCCAGCGCGCCACGGTCAGGGTGTCGTCCGAGCCCGTGTCGAGCCGCAGCCAAACCGCCGGCGTCTCACCGTCCGCGGTCCGGACGCGCCCGCGGACGCAGGGCGAGGAGCCGTCCATCCGGACGGGTTGCCAGGCGAGCTGGAGCGCGCGTCCCTGCGAGGGATCGAGCACCTCGATCGTCGCCCGGCGGTCGTCCAGGGCGACGACGGCTCGCTCGAACAGCGGCGCGCCGAGCACGCCGTCGACCGTGAATCCGGCGCGCTCGGAGAGGAACGTCGTGTCGAGCTCGACGAATCGAGGCCGGGACTGGGTGAGCGCGCCGATCGACAGAGACTCCCCCGTTCGCCAGGCCGCCCGTCCCGCGCCGCCGACGCCCGAGAGCGCGACGGAGCCGGACCCGGCGAGCCCGAGGGCGTCGGCCCGTGCTCGCGAGATCGCGTGCGTTCCGAACGCGGTGTCGAGGAGCATCCACGCCTCTCCGTCGCCGTCGATCGCGACGCGGGCGTAGAAGCGTCCGCCGCGGTCGACGCGCGCGGCGACGGTCGGCGGAGTCGACGCGCTCGCCGGGGCGTAGGTCGCGTCGGACGGACGCGATGCGGGCGGAGCGAAGCTCCGCGGAGTCCCCGCACCGCGACGCTCGAAGCGGTCGACGTAGAGCGTCGTCCCGTCGAGCGACTCGGTCATGGTCGCGGGGTAGGCCGCTCCGCCCTCCTCGCGCCAGTCCGTGAAGGTCACCGTTCGCTCTCGTCCGTGCCGCTCGATCGAGTACGCGGCGGGGCGGTGCGTCGCGCGGTCGAGGAAGACGGTGATCTCGCACCTCTGCCCGGGGCGCTCGAGGCGTAGCACGATCTCGGCGTCCGTCGACGCGTCCTCGTCCACCTCGACGTCGAAGCGCTCGATTCCGGGCGTCAGCCAGAGGAGCGTGCGGAGCCAGCCGTCCGCGATCACGAGCTCTCGTCCCCCGAGGCCCTGCGTCGTCACGACTCTTCGGTCGTCCTGGATCCAGGCCTCGTCGCCGTCGTAGCCGCGCGCGGTCTCGCCGCCCTCCGCGCCCACGGCGACGAGGAACGCGCCCGTCGGCCGGTACGAGACGGTGAGCGGCCGCTCGCCATCCGACGAGCTCGCGTCGACCGTCGACGCGGCCGCGACACGCGAGCCGAAGAGCGTCACGCCCTCGCGCTCGGCGAACAGCGCGTCGGCACCGACGGCACGCCGGACCTCGAGGAGGAGATCCGGCGCTCCGCTCTCGAGCCCGACCGGCGGCGCGACCTGACAGCCGAGCGCAAGCAGGCAAAGGAGCGCACGCACGCCGCCAAGGTCACCAGCCGGGCTCGTTCGAGACAAGCCTCGACCCTCCGGATCAGCGCAACCTCACGTGCACGATCGAGCCGGCGGCGGGCTCGAACGGCAGGACGATGTGCGCTCCGTCGGGCCTGACGACGACGGCGGCTGCCGCCGACGGGGGGACGAGCGTCGTCCGGAAGCGTCCTCCCTCGCTCTCGACGACCTCGCGCGTCGCGCCCGATCCGCCAGCGACGAGCGGTCGGATCGGGAGGATCCGGCCGGCGGCGTCCTCGACGTGGAGCGTGTGTGCGTCGTCGAGGTGCGGGCAGCGCACGTCGAGGATCGCCGTCGCGGGTGCTTCCAGCTCGACGTCGGGCGCGTCTCCGATCAGCTCGACCGGAACGAGGAAGCGTGTTCCGCTCGCCAGCCTCACGTCGAGGGCCGCCCCTTCGCGCGGCACGACCTCGAGCGCGAAGCGGCCCTCGTCGTCGCAGGCCGCGCCGGGGCCGGAGTCGTAGAGTCCACCGCCGCCGTCCGCGTTGACGAACGTGCGGTGCACGACCGTCACCGTGGCGCCGGCGCCGTCCTTCACGGAGCCGCGGAGGGAGCGCAGGTCGCGGGCGGGGTCGATCTCGATCGCATCGCCCGGGCGGACGCCGCGCGTCAGGACGACGGCCCCGGTGTCGGGTCGCCAGACTCGCAGCGCGTACGTGCGATCGAAGAGCCCGCCGATCGTGAACGTCCCGTCGGCGGCGACGGAGGCCGGGCCCTCGCGGCCCGCGGCGCGCTTCTCGACGGACGAGAACGAGAACTCGAGCAGCGTCGGATCGTCGAGTGCGACTTGCCAGCCCGCGCGCGCCGCTCCGGCGCCCACGATCCGACCGCGCACGACGCCGGTCGCGCCGTCGAGCACGAGGTCCGCGCGGTCGGAGGCGGTCCCCTCGAGCAGTCCGCGACCGTGGTCGCGGAGGAGCGCCGCGCCTGCGCCGGACGCGACGGCGACCAGGTCGTCCCCGGGGCGCAGCTTCGTCACCTCCAGCTCGAACCTGCCGCT
>JBCCSK010000315.1:0-7173 GCA_039200205.1 Planctomycetota bacterium | reverse complement strand
CGTTGCCGAACCTGGGACGTAGCTACTGCTACGCACTGCGGTTCGGACGCCTTGCCACGACGCGAAAGGGACTCGAACAAATGACGCGAACTTCTGCTCCACACCCCTAGCCCGCCTTCCCCTACGGCATCGCCGACGACCTTGGCCCACCCCCGGACGATCGCGCGCATCGAAGCCGCTATCCAGCGGCGCGCGGCTCACTGCCTCCAGCACGAGCTCTCGGACCCCCGCGCCGAGTTCATCACGATCGTCCGGGTCGAGCTGACCTCGGACCTGTCGCTCGCCAAGCTCTTCTACACCGTCCTCGGCGACGACGCGGACCGGTCGAAGGTCGCGCACATGCTCGACCACGCGACCGGCTTCGTTCGCAAGCAGGTCGGTCGCGTGCTGGAGACGAAGGCAATTCCGGAGCTCCGCTTCGTCCCCGACGAGTCGATGGCCGACGCGGAGCGGATCGACGACGTGATCTCGCGAGCACTGCAGAAGGACCGAGCGATCCGCGGGGACGAGGAAGGGGCGGACGAGCCGCCCCGCTGACGTCGGGTCAGCCTCGACGGCGCCAGACCACGCCCTCGGGCGTGTCCTGCAGCTCGATCCCGAGCTCGTTCAGCCGGTCCCGCGCCGCGTCGGCGGCGGCCCAGTCCTTCGCCGCCTTGGCCGCGGTACGGGCCTCGATGAGCGCCTCGACGTCCGCGTCGACGGTCTGCTTCTCGACCTCGATGATCCCAAGGACGTCGTTCGCGCGCCGGAGCCACGCGAGTGCGTCATCGGCCACCGCGGTTCCGACCGCGCCGTCGAGGAGCGGCTTGCGGAGCCCCTCCAGCGCCGCAAGCGCGACGGGAACGTTGAGGTCGTCGTTCATCCCGGCCTCGAAGCCGGCGATCGTCTCGTCGAGCAGCTCGCGTCCCGCCCCGGGGTCGCTCGCGCCGCCCTCGCCGTCGAGGATGCGATGCATGAGCACCGCGATCTCGTCGAGGTTTTCGAGGCGAGCGCGGATCTCCTCCATGATCTGCCAGGTGAAGTTGATCTGCGTCCGGTAGTGGCCGCGGATGAGCGCGAAGCGCAGGTGACGAGGCTCGTAACCGCGCTCGACGACGTCGGGCAGCGTGTAGACGTTCCCGAGGCTCTTGCTCATCTTCCCGCCGTCGACCTGCAGGAACTTCGCGTGCATCCACACGTTCGCGAGCGGCACGCCGTTCGCGCATTCGCTCTGGGCGATCTCGCACTCGTGGTGCGGGAAGACGTTGTCCTCACCTCCAGTGTGGATGTCGATACGGTCGCCGAGCAGCGCCTTGGCCATCGCCGAGCACTCGATGTGCCAGCCGGGGAAGCCGTGCTCGCCGAAGGCGGTCTCCCACTTCATCAAGTGAGAAGGATCGCTCTTCCACAGCGCGAAGTCGGCGGGATGTCGCTTCTCCTCGTTCACCTCGACGCGCTTGCCAGCCTCCAGGTCCTCGATGCGGTTGCCGGAGAGCTCGCCGTACTCAGGGAAGGTCGTGACGTCGAAGTAGACGTTGTCACCGACTCGGTAGGCGTGGCCGGCCTCGATGAGCTGCTGGACCATCACGACCATCTCGTCGATGTACTCGGTCGCCTTCGGGCGGGCCAGCGGCTCCCGAACGCCGAGCGCCGCCATGTCCTCGAGAAACATGTCCGTGTACTGGCGCGTGATCTCGAAGGGGTCCCTCTTCTCCGCGCGAGCTCGAGCCTCGACCTTGTCCTCCCCCCCCGCGTCCGCGACCGCGTCGTCCGTCAGGTGGCCGACGTCGGTGACGTTCATCACCTGCTGCACCTCGTAGCCGAGGTACTCCAGCCAACGCCGAAGGATGTCGGCGAAGAGGAAGCTCCGATAGTTCCCGATGTGAGGCCGGCCGTAGACCGTCGGCCCGCAGTTGTACATGCGGACGACGCCCTCCTCGATCGGCTCGAAGGGCCCTTTGGTCCGGCTCAGCGAGTTGTAGACGAGGAAGGTCAAGGAAGGGCCTGGCGACGTGGCGGCGTAGACTCGGAGGCCCCGCGGTGATTCGCCGGGCCTCCACCGGACGAAGAGCGCAGTCCGGAAGCCGCACAAGGTACAGACTCGGCCCGCAGATGACCTCGCCCCGCCCCGCTCCCGCGCACGGTACGAGCCCGTCGACGATGGGCGGAACCACGCCGCCCGTCGAGCTCGTCGCTCCGCTCGGCACGGGGCGCACGAGTCGCGTCTGGCGGGCGCGGCTCGTGGATCCGTGGGACGGGCGAGAGGCCGGGAGCGAGTTCGCGGTCAAGATCCTCCGCGAGGACCTCACGGACGACGAGGACGCGATCCGCACGCTCGAGAACGAGGCGGAGGCGTCGCGCGCCTGCCACCACCCCGGACTCGCCCGAACGCGCTACGCCTCGTTCGACGAGCCGACCCCGCCGCTCTCCCCGGCGGCCGATCGGGACGCGCTCGGCGAGGCCGCCACGGACGCCGCCGCGATGCGCCCGTGGATCCTCCTCGACCTCGTGCCCGGCCGTTCGCTCGAACGGACGCCCGACGGAGTTCCCTTGACCGAGCCCCAGGTGCGGGCGATCGGCGCACGCCTCGCGCGAGCCCTCGCCGCCCTGCACGCCGCGGGCTGGGTGCACGGCGACGTGAAGCCCGAGAACATCCGCCTCGACGCCGAGGGCCTCGCCGTGCTGGTCGACCTCGGTCTCGCCCGACGCGCGGGAAGCCCGGACGCGCCCCTCGGAACGCCCGCGTACCTCGCGCCCGAACGGGCCGTCGGGGCGCCCCCGACGGCGGCCGCCGACCTCTTCGCCCTCGGCTGCGTCCTGTACGAGCTCGTCGTCGGCGTGCCGGCCGCCGGCGAGCCGACGAACCTCGATCGCCTCCAGCGCGGAGCCGTCTCCCCGCCATCGGACATCGTGCCCCGCGTCTCGCCGCTCTTCGACGCGCTCGTGCTCGAGCTCCTCTCCCCCGCGCCCGGCGCCCGGCCGACGGCGGGCGAGGCCGCAGTCGCCCTGGAAGAGGGCGAATCGAGTGCGTGGTGGCGAGCGCGCGTGCGACGGGACCCCGCGGCCGTCCAGACCGCCCCCTCGTGGACGGCGCGTCACGGCCTCCCGCTCGTCGGTCGAGAGGACGAGCTCGAGGCACTGGCCTCGGCCTGGGGCGAGGCGCGAGCCGCGGGAACGTCGGTGGTCCTGACCGGCGAGCGCGGCATGGGAAAGTCGCGCGTCGTCACGGAGTTCGTCCACCGCACGCGACAGGTCGAGGCCGAGGCGCCGGTCTACCTGTACGGGCGCTGCGACGCCGTCGGAGACGATCGGCCCGGAGCGCCGCTGATCGCCCTCCTGCGCCGCTGGCTCCACCTGCCGCCCGACGCTCCGCCCGGACCGCGTTCGCGGGCGCTCCTCGATGCGGTCGTCCCGCGGGACGTCGCGCGCACGCTGCTCGCGATGCTCGATCCGAGCGAGGAGAGCGACGAAGGCGCGGAGATGACGGAGGCCGTCGCGCTCGGTGCGTGGATCCTCGGCCTCGCGCGCGAGCAGCCGGCGATCGTCTTCCTCGACGACGTCAACGACGCCGGCAACGCGACGCTCTCCGCGCTCCTCCGCGTCGCACGCGAGATCGACGACACGCGGCTGCTGCTCATCGTCGGGCTCCGGCGGCGCGCGGAGGTTCGCCACCCCGCGGCGCTCGCCGAGCTGCGCAACCGCCTCTCTGTGAATGCGCACCGGATCGATCTGGGCGCGCTGGAAGAAGACGACGTGCTCGCGCTCGTCGAGCGCGTCTTCCACCACTCGGCGCCGCGGCTTCGCCTCGCGCGGACCCTCCACGAGCGGACCGGCGGCATCCCGGGAAGCCTGGTCGAGCTGGTTCAGCTGGCCGCGCAGAAGGGCTGGACGCGGCGCGTCCGGCCCCCGGGCCGGGGCCTCGAGCTGCTCGTCGCCCCCGAGGAGCTGCCGCGGCCGGAGAGCCTCGTCGTGGCGATCAAGGACCGGCTCGATGCGCTCGACCCGGAGGCGCGCATCTGGCTAGAGCGACTCGCGGTCGTCGGCGGTCGCATCGATCCAGCGCTGGTCGCGCGAGCGTGGCCGCGAGCGTCAGCCGCGCGGCGCGAGGCGAGCTACGCCGAGCTCGTGCGCACGAACTGGATCGTCGCCTCGGGGGCGCGCTACCGCTTCGCGGAGCCCGTCGAGCGCGAGGAGACTCTCGCGTGTATGCCGCCCAAGAGGCTGACCCGCGCCCACCGCGCCGTCGCCCACGCCCTCGCCGAGGAAGAGCGCGAAGCGCACCGCGTCGCCAGCTTCCGTCGCGCCTTCCACCTCCGCCACGCCGAGGAGCACTGCGACCTGCTGGAGGTCCTCCCGGGCCTCGTCGATCGGATGGAGTCGAGCGGACACCCGCACCGTCGAGCGACGCTCGCGGGCTGGGGTCTCGACGCGCTCGAATCCGAGCCGAGCGTCGACGCGTCCGGCCACCTGAGGCGTCGATTCCTCGAGGCGCTCGCAGACGCGGCGGACCGACTCGGCGAGCGCGAGGAGCAGCGCGCCGCGCTCGACGAGCTCGGCGACCTCGCGATCGACCTGGAGGAGGAGCCGGCCGCCGCGGCACGCATCTACCTCCTGCACGCTCGCCACGCGACGGCGAGCGGCGAGCTGGGGCTCGCCCGCGGGATGCTGCGCAACGCGCGCGATCTCGCGGAGCGCGCGGCGACCCGCGCCTTCCCGAGCGAGGACGCGCAGCGACTGGCGGTCGACCGAAGCGAGATCGAGCGACTGTTCGGCCAGCTCGCGACCGAGGTCGGCGACTACGCGGCGGCCCAGCGACACGCCTCGCTCGCGCTCGTCCTGGCTCCGGATCCGACTGCGCGGGCGCGCGCTCGCCTGGTCCAGGCCGAGGTCGAGATCCACCAGGGAGAGACGGAGTCCGCTCTCCGGAGGATCGTTGCGACCCGCCGCGAGCTCCGCGCCGACGCGACGGGCCTGGAGGCGCGCGCGACACGGGCGTCGACGAGCCTCTTGTCGGGGCGCGCTTGGCGCCTCGTCGGTTGGCCCGAACGGGCGGCACGGGCCTTCGAGCGCGCGACCGAGCTCGCCGTCCAGGCGGGAGAGGGACGCATCGAGGTCGAGGTGGCCGCGCGACGCGGACGCCTCCTCGCCGACGTCGGGAGGGAGGCCGAGGCCGAGCTCGCGCTGCGCGACGCGCTGTTCGCGGCCCGCCGCATGGAGGACCGACGCGGCGAAGCCCTCGCGTCGCTGTTCCTCGGGACGCTGCTCGCCGAGCGCGGAATGGACGGAGCCCACGACCTCGTTCGACGCTCGCTCGCCCTGTCCCAGGAGATGGGCATCGCCCGCGTGGTCGCACTCGCGCTCGCGATCGACGCGCGCATCGCCCGCGAGGCCGGCGAGACGAGACGCGCGCTCGAGGCGTCTGCCCAGGCAATGGACCTGATCGAGCGGCACGGCGCGGAGCTCCCCGATCGAATCGTGATCGGCGCGACCCGCGCGCTCGTCCTCTCCGAGACCGGACAGCGGTCCGCGGGGAAGAAGATCCTGCGCGGGCTCGAGCGGCGGATCGACGACGACCGCCAGCGACTCTCGTCCGCGCGTTGGGCCGAGAGGCAGCGTCGGTGGACGCTCGACCTGCTCGCCAGCGCGAGCTCGCCCGACGGACCCCTCTATCCGCGCCGCGAGTCGGCCGGGCGCGCGGACTGACCGGAGGCGCGCGGATCGTCGGCGCGCCCTGCCGCTCGGTCGATCCACCACCCGAGTCGGTGCAGACCCGAGCCCGCGTCCGCTTCCCGTTCGATCGCTGCGCAGCCCGCGCGGAGGTCTTCGTGCGCGAGGCCGTAGGCGCGGAGGAAGCGCGCCATGTCCGCGCTGATGAGGACGCTCCCGTATTCGCGCTCGCGCCGTCGGACGTGCCTCCAGAGGCGGCCGAGGTTCCGCATGCGAAGGGACTCGTCGAGGCCGCCCTCCGACGGGAAGCGGGACCGGTCCAGGTCGAGGATCCAGGCGCGGTCCGGCGCATCGCCGCCCGTCGGAACGAGCACGTTCGCGGGCTGGAGGTCGGCGTGGTACAGGCCGGCGTCGTGCAGGCGGCCGATGAGCCGACCGGCGACGGCGAGTGCCGGACGAAGGCGCGCCCGTTGGGCGGCACCGCTCCGCACGCCACCGAGGAGCTGACCGACGTCGACCGTGTCCGGGATCCGCTCGGTGACGAGCGTCAGCTCGAATCCGACGGGCGGCGTCGGGACCGCGCGCGCCGCGACGACGCGCGGGGTGCCGATCCCGAGCGCGCGCAGCCGCTCCGAGACGACGAGCTCGACGAAGGGCCGCGCGGGATCGAGGAAGCGTCGCCCCGTGATGCCGCGCGCGAGACCGCCGTGCGTGAAGCGTCGTGCGAGGCACTCGACGCCGTCGACGACGAGGCGCCCGAGGGGCTCACGCCCGGAGACGTCCGCATCCTCGAGAGCCGCGCCCCGCGCCGTCCTGTGGAGGTCGTCCGGGCGGAACCCCGCGGCTCGGAGCGCGTCGAGGTCCTCGGGTCGACACGCGAGCGCCCCGCGCTCCCCCCGCTCGAGGACGAATCCCTCGGGGAGAGCGGGAAGGCGCGCGACGAACGACATGCGGGCCCGTCAGTCGAGGCCGGCGCCGAAGCCGCTCGCAGGCGGCTGGGACGGCTCGGGCTCTCGGCGCGGCACGTCGACCTCGCGCTCGGGTTCCGGCTCGGGGTCCCGATCCGGACGCGCGTCCTCGGACGCAGTCGACGGCGGGGCTTCCTTGCGACCCGGGTCCAGGCCGGCGCCGAACCCCGAGGGCGGAGCCGCCTCGGCTGCCGCGGGGGCCCGTTCGGCCGTGCGCTCGGCGGGGGCTTTGGTCTCGCGCTCGCGCGGCTCGTCGCGGTCGCGGCGCGGTCCACGACCACGGCCGCCGTCACGCTCGCGCGGCTCCTCGCGGGCCTCCTCGCGATCGTCTTCGTCACGCCTCCGGCCGCGCCCACGGCGACGCGGGCCGCGGGGCCCGTCGGCCGTCCTGCGCCCGCGAGAGCGACGTCCCTGGTCGCGCTCGATCCCGTCGTGCCGGATCTCCCCCACTTCGAGGAAGTCGACGGGAATCTCGTCCTGAGCGGTGGCTGTGCGAAATTACAGGGTTTTCAGCAGTCAGCCTTCAACCCAATGCCGGCAGTCAAGGCGAATTCGCGGG
>JBCCSK010000314.1:0-7220 GCA_039200205.1 Planctomycetota bacterium | reverse complement strand
GCCAAACCGGGTTTGGGCCGCACGCGGACGCCGACGCGCCAGGCCAGCGGGTTCGGGTCGCTCGCTCCTCTCCTCCTTCAGGAAGCCGCGACAGCCTCGCTCGGCCGATCCGCGGTCCCGTGGAAGGAACCCCCCGTCTCCGCCTGGAGTCGAAGGATCGCCGCCGGCTCGAAGCGCGCGGCCGCCGCGCCGCGCGCGGCGACGTCGGGCATCGCACGGTGCGCATCCATCCGCGAGACGATCTCCTGGGCACCGACCGCGTCGGCGTACTTCAGGAGGCCGCCGCGAAACGGGGCGAAGCCGGTGCCGAAGACGGTCGCGAGGTCGAACTCCGTCGGCGTCTCGACCACGCGCTCCTCCATCGCGCGCGCCCCCTCGCCGAGCATCGCCAGCACGATCCGCTCGACGAGCGTCTCGTCGTCCAGCGACATGGCTCGCGTGTGCGACTGGAATCGCGAGAGGTCGTCCATGGGGGGCGGCGAGCTCCCCTTCTTTCGCTTCGCACGATGGTCGTAGAAGCCCTTGCCCGTCTTCTTGCCGCGCCGCTCCGGCGCGACCATGCCGTCGATCGCGCCCGTGGGCGTCATGCGGTCGCCGTAGCCCTCGTGGAGCGACTTGGCCGCGTGCGATGCGATGTCGAGCCCCACCTCGTCGAGCAGCTCGAACGGCCCCATCGGCATGCCGAATTGGACGAGGAGTCGGTCGATGCGAATCGGGCTCACGCCGCCCTCGAAGAGCCGCACTGCCTCATCGAGGTAGGGACCGAGGAGTCGGTTGACGAGGAAGCCCGGCACGTCCTTGGTGACGACCGGCGTCTTGCCGAGCCGGATCGCGAGCGCCGCGGTCCGCGTGATCGTCTCGTCGCTCGTACGCGCACCGCGGACGATCTCGACGAGCGGCATCTTCTTCACCGGATTGAAGAAGTGCATGCCGACGATCCGCTCGGGGTGCTCGGCGGACTGCTGGATCGCGCTGACGCTCAGCGACGACGTGTTGGTCGCGAGGATCGCCTCGGGCGACATCTCGCGCTCGAGCTCGGAGAAGACCTTGCGCTTCACGTCGAGGATCTCTGCCACCGCTTCGATCGCGATGTCAGCGTCCGAAACCGCGCTGATGCCGAGCGAGACGCTCAGCCGATCGATCGCCGCGTTGGCCCGGTGCGGCTCGATGCGGCGACGCTTGCGCTTCTTCTCGACGTCCTTCCTGTGCTGGATGACCGCCGCGTCGAGCGCACCCTGCGAGAGGTCGGCGAGGCGCACGTCCATGCCCTTTTCCGCCATCAGGCTCGCGATGCCCCCGCCCATGACACCGCCGCCGATCACGGTGCCGGACGTCATCGGATCGGGGCTCGAGCCGTCTTCGAACGTCCCCAGCTTCTTCGCGGCCTCGGACCCGAAGAAGATCGAGACGAGGTTCTTGGCAACGGCGCCGGTCGCGAGCTCGGCGGTCGCGTCGGCTTCCGCGAGCGCGGCTTCGCCGACGACCTTGCCGGGTGCAGCGAGGACCACGTCGAGCGCGCGGTAGGGCGCGGGATAGTTCCCGTGCGCGCGGCTGTCGACCTGCTTGCGCGCCTGGCTCGCGATCACGAACTTGGCGAGCGGGTTCCGATCGACGAACCAGCGCTTCCAGCCCCGCGAGCGCCGCTTGACGCGCTGGCGCCCCATCGCGATGTCGCTCGCCACGCGCAGGAGGTACTCCTCCTTCGTCAGGCGATCGACCATGCCCATCTTCAGCGCCTTCTTGGCCGGGAACAAACGCCCGGTCAGGATCGCGTCGAGCGCGCCTGGGATCCCGATGCGCCACGGCAAACGGTGCGATCCCCCCCATCCGGGGATGATCCCGAGCTGCGTCTCGGGGAGGCCGATCCTCGTCGAGCGCGCGTCGGTCGCGACGATCGCATCGCACGCGAGGCTGATCTCGTACGCGCCGCCGGGCACGGGACCGCCAACGGCCGCGACCGTCGTCGGCTTCATCCGCGACAGGCGCGCGAAGAGGTCGTGGACCTGCATGACGGCGTGGCGGACGACCCCCGCGTCGGTGATCTCAGCGATCGCGTCGATGTCGGCGCCGGCGAGGAACCGATCCGGACGGCGCCCGGTGATCACGATGCCCTTCAGGGACGCATCGCCCTCGAGCTCGGTGAACGCCGCATCGAGGTCGCGCAGCATCGGCGCGTCGAGGACCGGGAAGCTCCGATGCGGCGGGTCGATGACGACGACCGCGAGGCCCTCCTCGGGGCGCTCGATCCGCAGGCAGGCGCCCGGCTCCGGGGCGTCCTTCGGGCTAGGGAACTTGGAGAGGTCGATCATGACGAGATCCGCTCGAGAAGGACGGCGCCCCCCTGGCCGCCGCCGATGCAGAGGGTGGCGAGGGTCAGCTCGTGGTCCCCGACCTCGAGCTCGTGGGCGGCCGTGAGGAGCAGGCGCGCGCCCGTCGCTCCGACGGGATGTCCGAGCGCGATCGCGCCGCCGTTGACGTTGGTCTTCTTCGGATCGAGCGTGCCGAGGGCGCTCGTACGGCCGAGGCGATCGTTCGCGAACGTGCCGCTCTCGAACGCGTGCCTGCACGCGATGACCTGGGCGGCGAAGGCCTCGTTGACCTCGATCGCGCCGATGTCGTCGAGGGTGACGCCGGTGACGTCGAGCACCTTGGAGGTCGCGTAGACCGGCCCGAGCCCCATCCGCGCCGGATCGCAGCCGGCCCAGGCCCACGCCCTGATCTTAGCGAGCGGCGACAGGCCGAGGTCGCGCGCGCGGTCCGCCGTGGTCACGATCAGTGCGCCGGCGCCGTCCGTGATCCCGCACGCGTTGCCGACGGTCACGACGCCGTCGGGCTTCTCGAAGTACGGACGGAGCTTGCCGAGCTTCTGCGGCGACTGGTCGTCGCGGATCGAGTCGTCGTGGATGACCGAGGTGTCGCCGTCCTTCGCGCCGAGCGGAAGCACGGGGAGGATCTCGCGGTGGAAGCGACCGGCGTCCCGAGCGCGCGCGGCGCGGCGGTGGCTCTCGGCCGCGAACTCGTCGCACTGCTCTCGCGTGATGCCGAAGTCCCGCGCGAGCAGCTCGGCGGTCTGGCCCATCAAGAGGTCGCTGATCGGGTCGGTCAGTCCCTCCATGAGCGCGATGCGCGGCGCGAGGAACGACGGGCGGAAGGACGCGATCGCAGAGGCCTTCTTGCCGAACGTCTTCGCCGTCGCGAGCTTCGCGAAGAGGCCCGTCATCTTCTTGCCGTAGATGAGCGGGTAGGCGCTCATCACCTCCAGACCCATCGCGAGGTAGAGCTCGCCGACGCCGGCGCGGATCGCCTCCGCGGCGGTGGTCACGGCCTCGATGCCCGAGGCGCAGTTGCGGGCGACCGTTCGGGCCGGCACCTGGCGCGGGACGCCGGCCCGGAGCGCGACGACGCGGCCGACGTTCGCCTGGTCGTGCGGCGGTCCGACGCAGCCGACGATGACCTCGTCGAGCGTCCCCGGGTCGATCGACGTGCGAGCGAGAAGCTCGCGTGCGACGGTCGCGCCCAGGTGTCCGGCGTCCTCCTGGCGGAACGCCCCCCCAGCGCGCACCCACGGGCTCCGCAGTCCGGCGGCGAGAACGATGTCCGGCCCTTGGGTCTGGTTGACCTGGATCATGGCTGCCGGCCCTCCGGGACCGGTCGAGTGCGATGTCTCGTTCTGGGATCGACGCCCGAGGCGCCCCGAGGCGAGTCAGCCCGCGACGGCGGCTCCCCCCTGGGGCACCATCGGCCAGAACCTGTCTTACAGTTTACGCTGTCAACCCGCGTTGGCCGATCCTCTGGACGGCGATCGACCCTTCGACGTGCGGCACCGCCCCGCGGGGCCCTGGAGGGAGGGGGGGACTTCCCGTACCGGCTCCGCTCCGGCGGCACCAGGCGCAGGACGAGACATCACGACGCATCGGCTCCCGCAACGCCAGGAGTCGACCCACTGCATGGCATCCACTCGCTCCACCGGCAACGACCTCCAGCGCGCGATCCTCGACGAGGCGCGGCGCGTCCTCGAGGAGCAGGGCTACGGCGCCCTCTCCACCCGCCGGATCGCCTCGGCGGTCGGGTGCACCGCGACCAGCATCTACCTGTACTTCCAGAGCAAGGACGCGCTGGTCCACGCGCTCATCGACGAGGGCTTCGAGGAGCTGAACCGGCGGGTTCTCGAGGCGACGGGCGGCCCTGGGGCCCCCCACGAGCGACTGCGCGCCGCAGCGCGCGCCTACGTGGACTTCGGTCTCGAGCGACCCGCCTACTACGAGATCATGTTCATGCTCCGGGCGGAGCAGATGGAGCGCTATCCCGCGGAGGCCTACCGGCGCGCACGACGCAGCCTGGAGGCGTTCTGCGAGCTGACGGGACACACTCCCGAGGACGCGCTGAAGCACGGGACGATCGTATGGGCCACTCTTCATGGGCTCGTGTCGCTCCTGATCGCCCGGCGCGTCGACGTGAGCCTCGACGAATCGGCCCTCGTCCGCGACGCGATCGAGACCGCCTGCGCCGGCGCCCTCGAGGGCTCCCCGACGACCAAAGACGCCTGACCGTTCGAACCTCGCTGCCACAGATATGACCGCAACCCTCGCAATCCTCGGATTCCTCCACGCCGTCGGATGGCCCTGGATCGTGCTCGGGACGCTCGGCGTCGCGATCGCCCTCGGCTTCAACGCAGCTCCGCTCACCGCGTGGACGGTGTTCGGGGCGGTCCTCGTCGGCGGGCTCGCGTCCTGGCACTGGCTCGCCGGCTACGCCGCGGTGATGGCCGTCTTCAACGTGCCTGCGCTGCGCCGTACGCTCATTTCGGGTCCGGTGATGGCGACGATGAAGGCGCTCGGCTTCCTGCCGGTCATCTCCGAGACCGAGCGCACCGCGCTCACCGCGGGCAACGTCTGGATCGACGGCGAGCTGTTCAGCGGCAAGCCCGACTGGAATCGACTCGTCCGCGAGCCCTACCCGGACCTCACGGAGGAGGAGCGAGCGTTCCTCGACGGGCCCTGCGAAGAGGTCTGTCGCATGACGGACGACTGGAACGTCTTCCAGTCGCGCGACCTGCCCGAGAAGGTCTGGCAGTACCTCAAGGACGAGGGCTTCTTCGGCCTGATCATCCCGACGGAGTTCGGCGGCAAGGGGTTCTCCGCGACGATGAACAGCGCGGTCGTCGCCAAGCTCTCGTCGCGGTCGGGGCCCCTCGGGATCACCGTGATGGTCCCGAACTCGCTCGGCCCGGCCGAGCTGCTCACGCACTACGGGACGCAGGAGCAGAAGGACCACTACCTCCCGCGCCTCGCCCGCGGCGAGGACATGCCGTGCTTCGCGCTCACCGAGCCGAACGCGGGCTCCGACGCCGGCTCGATGAGCTCGTCGGGCGAAGTGTTCGAGCGCGACGGTGAGCTCTACCTGCGCCTGAACTGGCGCAAGCGCTACATCACCCTCGCCGCGGTCTCGACCGTGCTCGGCCTCGCGTTCCGTCTGCGCGACCCCGAGAACCACCTCGGCAAGGGAGACGATCTGGGGATCACGTGCGCGCTGATCCCGAGCGACGCAGACGGCGTCGTCCTCGGCAAGCGCCACGACCCGCTCGGCGTACCGTTCTACAACTGTCCGACCGAGGGCCACGACGTCGAGGTCAAGCTCGACGACGTCGTCATCGGCGGCCGCGGCGGCGTCGGCAAGGGCTGGGGCATGCTCATGGAGTCGCTCGCGGCAGGCCGCGGCATCTCCCTGCCCGCATCGAGCACGGCGACCGCCAAGATGATGACGCGCGTCTCGGGCGCGTACGCAGCCGTCCGCAAGCAGTTCGGCCTCGCGATCGGCAAGTTCGAGGGGATCGAGGAGTGCCTGGCGCGCATCGCGGGCAAGACGTACATCCTCGAGGCCGCGCGCCGCACGACCTGCGGTGGCCTCGACGAGGGCGCGAAGCCCGCCGTCGTCACCGCCATGGCGAAGTACAGCTTCACCGAGATGGCCCGCGAGACGATGACCGACGCGATGGACGTGCTCGGCGGGAAGGCGATCTCGATGGGACCGCGCAACCCGGTCGCTCACGCCTACATGGCGACGCCGATCAGCATCACCGTCGAGGGCGCGAACATCCTGACGAGAACGCTGATCATCTTCGGCCAGGGCGCCATCCGCTGTCACCCGTACGCGTGGGCCGAGGTCCAGGCGGCCGAGAAGGGCGACAAGGTCGCGTTCGACAAGGCGTTCTTCTCACACATCGGCCACGTCGTGCGAAACACGTCGCGCTCCGTCGTCCTGTCGACGACGCGCGGCCTCGTCGCGCGGTCGCCGGTGACCGGGCCCGCCGCGGGCTACTACCGCAAGCTCTCGTGGGCCTCCGCCTCGTTCGCGACCATGGCGGACCTCGCGATGGCGCTGCTCGGCGGCGACCTCAAGCGAAAAGAAGCCCTGACCGGCCGCTTCGCGGACGTCTTCTCGTGGCTCTACCTCGGCAACGCCGTCCTGCGCCGCTTCGAGGCGGAGGGTCGGCCGAAGGAGGACCTCCCCTATCTGCACTGGTCGATGCAGACCTGTTTGGCGGAGATCCAGAAGGGCTTCGACGGCATCTTCCAGAACTTCGACGTCCCGATCATCGGCTGGTTCTTCCGCTACCCGATCGGAACGTGGTCGCGCCTCAACACGATGTCGTTCGGGCCGAGCGACAAGGTCATGCAGCACGTGGCGCGCGCGATGCAGAAGCCCGGCGAGCAGCGCGACCGCATGACCTCGGACATGTACGTGCCGACGGCGCTCGACGAGACGCTCGGACAGCTAGAGCACGCGCTCGTCGTCTGCAGCGAGGCCGACGCGGTTCACAGGAAGATCCGCGACGCGGTCAAGCGGAAGAAGATCGCCAAGCGCGCGCACGGCGCGATGGTCGAGGACGCCGTTCGTCTCGGCGTCATCACCGCGACCGAGCGAGAGCTCCTCGGGCGCGCAGAAGAGGCGCGTGCGGCGGTCGTCGCCGTCGACTCCTTCACGCTGGAGGAGTACGCGAAGCGCGGCGTCGAGCCGACGGTCCCGATGGGGCTGCGGCGCGTGGAAGACGACGGCCCGGAGCCGGGCGACGAGACGAGCGCGGCGTAGCGCAGGCCGACCAGGCGAGCGCATCGCTCTCCCCTCAGGGCCACCATCAGCGACCCGGTCCGTCTCGGCGGATCGGGTCGCGGCCTTCGCAGGGACTTTGCACAATGCGGGTGCGGCGCTCGCCCGTGCCG
>JBCCSK010000313.1:0-7227 GCA_039200205.1 Planctomycetota bacterium | reverse complement strand
GTCGTAGCGCGGCGGACGCTCCAAACCGGGTTTGGGCCGCACGCCGGGTTCCGCTCGATCGCTACCAGCGGGGTCGCCGATCGTGGCTCACGTCGCGAGAGCGCACGACGCGCCAGCGTCCTCCGCGGCGCTCCAGGTCGAGGGTCGCCTCGAGGTCCCAGAAGGGGCGGAAGTTGCCGTTCACGCTGCCGACCTCGATCAGGGCATGGATGCGTACCGTTGCGGCCTTGATCGGTTCGTCCACCAGCGAGAGCAGCTCGAAGCCGTCCGTCTCGTCGAGGGTCGCCCGGTAGCGCTCACCGGTCGGGCGGAGCGTGACCTTGCTCGCGTCGACGACGTCGCGGCGGCCGTAGCCGGTCGACTCGTCGACGAAGTCCTCGGTCAGGATCCGGGCGACGCGCCGTGGCTCCCGGTCCTCGAGCGAGCTCAGGAGCGTGGCGACCGTCGCCTCGATCCGCTCCTCGGAGGACTGCAGCGCGGCGCGGATCCGAGTGACGCCGAGGGGGATCACGACCGCGAGTACGGCGATCCAGAGGAGAGTCGACCTGTTCCAGCGCATGGTGGGAGGAGGGCCCGGCGTCCGGGCGGGGTCCCCGGGGGTAGACTTCGGCGCGCCGACGGCCGCACCTGCGCCCGATCGTACGGATCCGAGACGCGGCGGCGCGTCTCGACGGCACGCAGTTCCCGGCCTGGCTCTCGACCGCCCATGTTCCAAAGGACCCGCTGGCTCGCGGAGAAGCTCCTGCGCCGGATCGCTTCGGACGCGCCGACGCGCTCGCTCGACGAGTGGGAGGCCAAGCACGAGCCCATCGTCCAGCGGGCGGTCGACCGCGTCCTGCCGCACCTGCCCGAGGACGGCGTGTTCCTGGACATCGGGGCGAACGTCGGGATCTTCTCGCGACTGGTCCGCGAGGCGCGGCCCCGGGCGCGCGGCGTGCTCTTCGAGCCGGTCGCCGAGTACGCCGACGTCTGCGCGGAGCGATTTCGGGACGACGAGCGGATCGAGGTCGTCCGCGTCGCGATGGGGGACGAGGACGCCCGGCGGACGATCTTCAAGGCCGCGCACAACTACGGCGCCAACTCGCTCGTCACGGAGATCATGTTCGACCGCAGCCCGAACGCCTTCGTGCGTCCGGACACGGTGATCGAGGAGGAGGAGATCGAGCTGCGGAACGCCTCGGGCTGGCTCTTCGAGCGCGGCATCGAGCACGTCGACGTGATCAAGTCCGACACGGAGGGCTACGACTACGCGGTGATGTTCGGCCTGGTCGATTGGCTCCGGCGGACCGGCTGCCGCCCCGCTGTGCTCGTCGAGGTCCTCGACGAGGAATACCACCCGCTCGTCGATCGCCAGCGCGCAGCGCTCGATGCGATGGTCGAGCTCGGCTACGGCCCGGTCGACGTCTCCGCGGAGCTCGACTGGATGGTCGGGGACGTGCTCCTCGTCCCCAGCGCCGGCGGAGCCGCCGAGGCGAACCGATCGACGGGCTGAGGACTCCCGTGCGCTTCGGCGCCGTCCGCAGGGCTCTCGGCAGTCGTTTCCTCCGCGAGTCGACGACGCTGCAGGCGGTCGCGCTCGTGACGGCCGGCAGCAACCTCGCGGGCTCCGTCGCGATGACGCACGTGCTCGGCGCGCACGAGCTGAGCCTCTTCTACCTGGCGATCGCGGCGTACTCGCTCCTCTGGGGACTCATGAACCTCGGCCTCGCGTCGGTCGCGACGGCCAAGATCGCGGGGGCGATCCGCAGCGGCTCGGACGACGACCTCGTCGGCTGGATGGGCGTCTTCCTGCGCCTCTCGATCGCACTCGCGGTCGCAGCCTTCGCCGTCGGCTTCTTCGCGCTCCCGCTCGGATCCGAATACGCGTTCGACGAGGACGGCGCGCGGGTCGGGCGTCTCGCGGCAGCGCTCAGCCTCGTTCCTCTGCTCGACGTCCTTCGGATCGTCTGCTCCGCCGCGCTCCAGGGGGAGCGGCGCATGGCTTCGCTCGCGCGGATCGATCTCGGCCAGGAGATCTGCCGGGTCGTGCTCGTGGTCGCGGGAGCGCTCATCGTCGGAGCCGCCGAGGGAGCGGTCGCCGGGATGCTCGTCGCGTCACTCTGCGGTACCGCGTTCGCGCTCGATGCGTACGCGCGAGAGCGCAGGGACGGCTCCTCTTCGCTCCCGTCGCTGCGCGCCGCGCTGTTCTCGCGAACGGTCCCCGCTCGACGCGCGCTCGGCGAGGGCATTCAGGTCGGCCTCGTCCGCAACGTCGATGCGCTCGGCGTCCAGACCCTGCCACGGCTGATCCTCGGCGCGTTCGGAAACACGACCTGGGTCGCCTACCTCGCCATCGCCCAGCGGATGGTCGCCGTGGCGCGGCTCCTCATGCAGGGCATCAACCGCACGGCGCTCCCGGTCCTCTCGGAGCTCGCCGGCGTTCGCGACCTCCACGGTCTCCGGCGGATGTACTGGCGGGCGAGCCTTCTCTCGGGGACGACGATCACGGCCGGCGTCCTCCTGACGCTCCCGCTTCTGCCCTTCGTCATCCGCACGCTGTTCCCGCCCGACTTCGTCGACCCGGTGTGGACGATGATCCTCATCCTCGCGCCGGGCCTGTGCATCGTGTCGTTCTCCGTCGCGAACGACGTCTTCTACCTCGTGACCGGCCAGATGCGGGTCGCGATCGTCCTGTCGCTGATCGGCCTCATGGTGAACACGACCCAGGTCGCGTTCTTCGCCTGGTGGCGACCGACGGTCGGCGTCGCGATCGGGCTGACGGTCACCTGTCTGTGGAGCCTCGTGCACATGGGCTACGCGTGGCGCTGGTTCCGCGCCCACCCTGACCTCGCCGCGTCCGAGTCCTGATCGCCCCCCTCTTGCCGCGCGCCGCGATGAGCCGACACCGAGCCGTTCTCTTCGACCTCGACGGGACCCTGTACGCTGCGAAGCCGCTGCGCCGCGCGATGCTCCTGGAGCTCGCCCGCACGCCGCTCCGCGGGCCGAGGCAGGCGGTGCGCACGGTGCGGCGACTCCAGGCGTTCCGGTCGGTGCGCGAGGAGCTCCGCGACCTCGGGGACACGTCGAGCTCGCTCGACGACGAGCAGTACGCCGCCCCGGCCGCGCGGCTGCGCGACGACCCCGCGGCCGTGCGCGAGGTCGTCGCCGAGTGGATCCACCGTCGACCCCTCCGCCACCTCCCGGCCGCCGCCTGGCCGACGCTCCGGCCGACCCTCGAGGCCCTCCGCGAACGAGGACTCGCGCTCGGGGTCTTCTCGGACTACCCGCCGGACGAGAAGCTGGCGGCGCTCGGCGTCGACGACCTCTTCGACGTGACGCTGGCCGCGACCGATCCCGAGATCAACGCGTTCAAGCCGCATCCCTGCGGCTTCCTCGCGGGCGCGAGCCGACTCGGGCTCGACCCCTCCGAGGTCGTCTACGTGGGGGACCGGGTCGAGGTCGACGCGCTCGGCGCACTCGCGGCCGGCCTCGGCTGCGTCATCCTGGGGCAGTCCGGCGGCCCCGCGCCGGACGGCTGCCGCTTCGCCCCGACCTTCGCGGATCTCCCGTCGACGATCGCCGGCTGACGTGCGTCGTCGCCGACCCGTGAGGCGAGTGTCGCGATCCCGTGATCCTGCCTTCACGACCGCGCAGGTTGGGTACCCCGCAGGCACGACGTCTGCTACAAACGCAACGTCGATGTCGTCATTCAGGTCGCCGCAGCGGGGGGGGAACATCGTTCACCGCCTCGAGTTCCAGCCGCCCCCTCGACGGAGGAAGCGCTCCGAGACCGCTCGTCTCGGGGCGGATCGACAGGGGACCGAGAGCGCTCCGGCGGTCCGGCCGCAGCCCGCGCCACAGGCGCCCGCCCCCGCCCCTGCCGGCGACGCGTCCCAGCGCCAGCTCGCTCTCCTGGAGCGGCGCCTGGAAAAAATGGCCAGGGTGCTGGAGGAGCGCGATCGCCTCATTGCGGCCGGGCTGAGCCGCAGCCCCGACGACCCCGGGATCGCGTCGATCTACCGGGAGGTCCAGGGGATCCACGGGGACGGGACCGAGGCGAGGAAGCGCAAAGAGTTCATGTCCCAGATCTTCAAGGCCAACCTGAAGCTCCAGGAAAGCGTCAGAACGGGTCCGTCGGAAGCCGAATAACATGGTCGCCCTTTCGAGGGCCGCACCGCTGACCGCTTGCATCTGGAGTCGCCCCGCGCGTCTCCCTAGGCTCGCCCCCGCACCCCCCGACGCTGTCCCCCGGAAGAGCGCCCCGCCCGCCTCTCATTCGCGAGTTCCTCGCACCGCACTTCCTCGAACCGCACCATGAGTAACACCCAGGCCGACGCGACCGATGAGGAGCCGGAGCTCAAGAAGGACCACGGAGTCCTCTACCTCGGCATCGACCTCGGCACGTCCCGGACGAGCGTCTCCGCGAGCAACGGTATCCGCGAGACGATCGAGTCCTTCGTGGGGTATCCGAAGGACCCCGTCGCCCAGAAGCTCCTGAAGAAGGACGTGCTGTTCGGCGAGGAGGCGCGCGAGAAGCGACTTTCCCTGAAGCTCCACCGCCCGCTGGAGCACGGCGTCCTGAAGTTCAACGCCGACGGCACCGAGAACAACGAGTCGCGGCGCGCCGCGATGGACCTCGTCAAGGAGATCGTGCGCCAGGCCAAACCCCGCAAGGACGAGCTCGTGTACGCGGTGATCGGGGTGCCGGCCCAGGCGCAGATCAACAACAAGGACGCGATCCTCCAGGCCGCGCGCGAGTCCGTCGACTCGGTGATGCTGTGCTCGGAGCCGTTCTCGGTCGCTTACGGCCTCGACATGCTCGAGGACGTCCTCGTGATCGACATCGGCGCGGGAACCGTCGACCTCTGTCGGATGCACGGCACGATGCCCGAGGAGTCCGACCAGATCACGATGAACACCGCCGGCGATTTCGTCGACGAGCAGCTCGCGATCGAGATCGGCGGAGCGGCGCCCGAGGCGCAGTTCACGAAGCAGATGATCAAGTCGATCAAGGAGCGCTACTCCACGGTCGACGAGGCCACCGAGCGGGTGATCGTCCAGTTCCCCGTCAACGGTAAGCCGACCGACTTCGACATCACCGACCAGATGCGCACGGCCTGCCGGCGCATCGTCCCGCCGATCGTCGAGGGCCTCGGCAACCTGATCGGGACGTTCGACCCCGAGTTCCAGGAGAAGCTGAAGAACCGCGTCCTGCTCGCCGGCGGCGGCAGCCAGATCAAGGGCCTGGATCGTGCGATCACCGCCGAGATGCACAGCATGCTCGGCGGCGGCAACGTCATCCGGATCGAGGAGCCGATCTACGGCGGCGCCAACGGCGCCCTGAAGATCGCCCACGACATGCCCGAGGAGTACTGGGAGCAGCTGAAGTGACCGCGACCGAGCTGGGTCGCGACCGCGGAGGGGCGGCCCCTCAGTATCCGGCCCAGCCTGGCCGCGCGCGCGCCATCCCCTACGACGGGCCAACGTCGCACGACGGGCTGCGTCACTGGTTTCGGGCGTTCGCGCCGCTGCTCATCGGGCTCTTGATCAGCCTCCTGGCGCGGCTCGTCCCGCAGCAGGTCGAGTCGCTCTACTCGCGCACGGTCTACCCGCTCTTCGCCGGCGTCCTGGACGGCGGTGCGCGCGCCTGGTCGGACCGCGCGACCGGATTCGACGGAGCGATTCAGCCGTCGCTGTCCGAGGTCGTCGTCGCGGTCGTCGCCGGCATCGCGCTCCTCGTCCTCCTGCACGCGCTCTTCCGCGACTTCGGCACGCTCGTCCGCCGGGCCGTGTGGATGTTCGGCGTGGGCTACCTCTGCTTCATCGTGCTGTGGGGGCTGAATCACGCGCGGCGCCCCCTCGCCCACACGCTCTCGATCGAGATCACCGAGGTGTCGGTCGAGGATCTCGATCGCGTCGCCGCGTACCTCGCGGACGAGCTCGCCGAGGCGCTCGACGAGCCGCACCAGCCCATCGACCCCGTCCAGCTCAGAGAGCGCTCCGCGGGCGCCTGGCGCGAAGCGCTCGACGCCGAGCCCGCGCTCGGGTGGCAGCGCGATCCTCTGGTCGTCACACCGTTCGCATCGGTCGCCCTGGCCTCGGCCGGGATCAGCGGCATCTTCAGCCCGTTCACGCAGGAGGCCCACGTCGCGGGTCACCTGCCGGAGTCGGACCTCGCGTTCACGGCCCTCCACGAGATCGCGCACGTCCAGGGCTGGGCGCGCGAGGACGAGGCGAACTACCTCGCGTGGCGCGTTGGCTCGCGCTCGTCCGACCACGCGTTCCGTCGCGCCGCACTGATCCACGCGCTGTGGTCGGTCCATTCCGCGCTCCGCCGCTCCGACCCGTACCTCCTCGCGGCGCGTCGCGAGCACCTCGACCCGCGCATCGTCGAGCTCTTCAAGGCACGTGCGGCCTTCTGGGCCGAGGAGCGCTCGTACGTCGTCTCGTCGGCCGTCGGCGCTGTGAACGACGCGTACCTCCGAACGCACGGCCAGCCCGGCGTCGCGTCGTACGGCCGCATGGTCGACCTCCTCGTGCAGGAGCTTCGCGGACCGGCGAACGAGGGCTTCTGATCGCCTGGGGCTGCGGCCCTGATACCCTCGCGACCGTGACGTCGCGCCGTCTCGTTCTCGCAGCGGTCCTCCTCGCCGGCTGCCGATCCGTGAGCCTGGAGGAGGAGGAGTGGCAGTCCCGCTCGCGCAGCCTCTCGCGCGTCGACGTGCCCGAGGCGATCGACGACCGTGGAGAGGAGTTTCTGGCGACTCCTCTGATCGCCGGTTCGCGCCTCCGCTACCGACTCCAGCGCGAGGCGGGAGAGTCTTCGAGGACCTGGACGGTGACTCTGACCGGGCCTCTCGGTCTGAACGACGCCGATCACGTCTACACGGCCACGCTGAAGCATAGGAGCGACTCTGCCAGCGAGGCCGTGAATCACTCCGTGAAGACGACCCTCTTCAACGGGACCTTCGCGGTCGAGGACGACGCAGGGAACACGGAAACGGCCCGGGCTCGACTGCCCCTCGGCTTCTTCCGATCCGGATTGGTGGTTCATCCGGAGGGGTCGCAGGCGGCCGGAGCTCGCGGCGACGGGGAGCCGGGCTACACCGAGCGGGAGGTCGTCGCGATCGCATCGCTGATGTCGATGTCGCTCGTGGCGTCGGAGAATCGGCTCGTGCGAAGCCTGATGCTGGAGGTCGTCCAGCGCCCGAGTCTGCTGAAGCTGCTCACTTGGAAGCCAGACGTGAG
>JBCCSK010000312.1:0-7258 GCA_039200205.1 Planctomycetota bacterium | reverse complement strand
GTCACCACGTGCCGCTGCGGGGGCGGCACCAGGCCGATCGCGCGGCCGACGCGCTTGCGGCCGTGCTGCGGGTTCTCGATGTAGTAGAGGGCCCGCTCGTACACCCGGCGCAGGCGCTGGGGCATCGAGTAGTACCACTGCTCGTACGAGCGCACCATCCGCTTGCGGAGCTCCTCCAGCTCGATCTGGCTGAAGTGCTCGTGCTTGTAGCCGGAGCGGTTCGACGACACGTAGTTCTCCGAGAGGTCGGAGATGTCGATCGACGCCTGGTAGTTGTCCCAGGACTCCGTGCCGATGAGCGGGTTGAAGACCGAGATCCGGATCAGGTCGGGTCCGGCGAGGCGCAGGACCTTCTCGGTCTCTGCGATGTCCTCCGGCGTCTCGCCGGGCGAACCGACGATCAGGTAGACCTTCGCCCAGATGCCCGCGCGGCGGGTCATCTTCGCGGCGTTCACGATCACCTCGGGGGTGAGGTCCTTCTTGAGGACGTCGAGCATCCGCTGCGAGCCGGACTCCCAGCCGTAGTAGATGCGGCGGCAGCCCGCGCGGTGCATGTGCTTGAGGAGCGGGTAGTCGACGCAGTCGGCGCGCGTGTTCGCGACCCACTCGAACTTCAGCCCGCGGCGGATGATCTCGTCGCACATCTCGTGGATGCGCTTCTTCCGCAGCGTGAGGATCTCGTCGACGAAGAGGATCACGCCCGGGTCGTACGTCTTGATGATGTGCTCGAGCTCATCGACGATCGCCTCGGTCGAGCGCACGCGGAAGCCGCGGCCCGTGAGCTCCTTCTGGCAGAAGATGCATTTGAAGGGGCAGCCGCGCGTCGTGAAGATGTAGACGAGGTGCTCGGGGTTGTTCTTGAAGTACGACTCCATCGGCAGCAGGTGCCGGGCGGGGACCGGGATCTCGTCGAGCTTCTTGATCAGCGGCGGCGCCGGGTTGTCGACCCACAGCTCTCCGTCGCGCATCGACGCGAGGCCGGGGATCTCCTGGAGCGACGCTTCGTCGTTGCCCTCGATCGCCTTGACGAGCTGCGGCAGCGTGTGCTCGGCCTCGCCCTTGAGCACGTAGTCGAAGTGACCGCTGTCGAGGAAGACGCCCTGATCGACGGAAGCGTGCGGCCCGCCCATGATCGTCGTCTTGCCCTGCTCCTTCGCGTACTTCGCCCACGCGATGGCGCGGCGGATGTTCGGGGTCAGCGCGCTGAAGCCGATGATGTCGTTGGCCTCGATCGCCGCCTTCATCTCCTGGTCGGTGCCGACACGCTCGTCGTGCAACGCGATCGGGAGCTTCTCGCGCTCCATCATCGCGCCGAGGTAGCCGATCCCGAGGATCATCGAGAGCGGATCCTCTTGGACGTGCGGCTTGACGTAGGTCAGAAGGGTCTTCTGCATCGGGAGAGTCCGTGCTGTCGAGACGGTGGTACTGGCGTGGAAGGCAGTGTGGAAAACGCGAGCCGGTCCGGCGGGTGGCGAGGATGGGAGAGTCCGCCTGCCCGAAGTCTACGCCGCTATGCGCAGCCGGGAAACGCCATCGATCGACGCTCTTTTCACCGTCAAGAACGGATGAGCACGTCCGTTTCTCGGGTTGAAGCACCGGGCTCGCCGATCGCGTGAGCCCCGATCGCGTGAGCCCCGATCGCGTGAGCCTCTGCGTCAGCGTGCCCGCATGGCCTCGTCGTAGACGTCCAGGAAGTCGTCCGCGAGCCGCTCCATCGAGAACGCCTCGAGGAGGCGACGACGGCCCTCCTCCCCCATCCGGACCCGCAGGTCCGGTTCGCGAAACAGCGCGGCGATGCGCCCTGCGTAAGCCTCGACGTCGAACGGGTTGGCGATGAAGCCCGACTCACCGTCGGCGATCACCTCACGCGACCCGCCGAAGCTCGTCGCGACCACGGGCTTCGATTGCTCCATCGCCTCGAGGTTCACGATCCCGAACGTGTCGAAGCAAAGCGACGGCGTCACGAAGACGTCCGTTGCGGCGTAGGCCAGGCGCAGCTCGTCGGGCCCGAGCCAGCCCGTCGGAACGACCCGGTCCGCGACGCCGAGCGCCGCGGCGCGCGACGCGAACTCATCGTCGTAGATGCGGCGCTCCCCCATCACGATGAGCCGCAGGTCGGGGAACTCCGGGGCGAGAACGGCGAGCATCTCGAGGAGCTTCCCGACGCCCTTCTGCTCGTGCAGCCGGCCGCCGATCGCAAGCACCTGCTTCCCCGCGAGACCGTGCTGCTCCCGGAAGGCCTGGACGTCCGCCTCGGCCGGACGCTCCGCGGCGACCTCCAGGGCATTGTGGACCGTGCGGTGCACGGGGAGCCCGTTCGCCCGCATCACCCTGCCGAGCTCGTCCGACACGACGGTGACGCGGTCGACGTCGCGCTCGAGGATCTCGCGGATGCGCCGGTTCCGCCCCGGGCGGAACCTGAACCTCTGGCACGGAATGCACTTCGACGAGCGCGCGACGACGTCGTCGAGCGTCCCGCCGTGCTCCTCGCCGCCGTGGAAGCACGTGAGCTTCTGGTAGCAGAAGGTCATCGCGTCGTGCGACGTGAACACGACGCCCGCGCCGGCCGCCCTCGCCATCGACAGAGCGTGGTAGCCGATGTGCGTGTGGACGAGGTGCGCGTGGACGACGTCCGGCCGGAACTCGTCCAGCACCGCCTGGAGCGGCCGCTCGATCGCGCGGTTGCGCAGCGACACCCACGCGCGCCAGCGCAGCGGGTAGTCCGAGTGCAGCCGGAACACCGTCGTCCCGTCGATCGTCGTGGGCATCGCGTCCGCCTCGTCCCGGACGGTCGACACGACGGCTGTCCTGTGCCCGCGGGACCGCAGCTCCCGCGCGAGCCCGTACATCTGCCGCACGCTCGACCCGACGCCGGGGTCAGGGATCTCGCACAGGAAGAGGATCCTCACCGCCCGCTCTCGCTCCGCTCGGCGAGCACGCGGTCGTAGATCTCCAGGACGCGACGCGCGTTCCCGTCCCACGACGACGCGGTCGCGTGGTCGCGCGCGCCCTCCGCCAGCCGCGCTCGATCGCCCTCGGAGGCCAGAAGTCGCCTCAGAGCCACCTCGACGGCGTCCGCGTTCTGCTCGACGAGCAGCCCCGTTCGTCCGTCGACGATCGCGTCCTCCGCGCCCGAGTCGAGCGTGCCGATCGCGACCGTGCCCGCGGCCGCCGCCTCGAGGTAGACGATCCCGAAGCCCTCGAATCCGCCGTCCGCCGCCGTCACCGGGGTGTGGAGGAACATCTCGGCCCGCCGCAGGAGGTCGACCTTCTCGTCCTCGCTGACGTTCCCTACCAGGTGGAGTCGATCGGCGACGCCCGCGTCCTCGGCGATGCGAAGGAGCGAGCGCTCGTAGTCGTCCCCGGACCGATTCCCGACGATCACGTGGTGCAGCCCGGGCTCGTCCTGCGCGACGCGGGCCCACGCGGCGACGGCGAGGTGGTGCCCCTTGCGCTCCTTGAGCTCGCCGATCCCGAGAGTGAAGCGGTACGCGTGCCACGGCTGCGACCCGACCTCGCGCGGCGACGCGTAGTCCTCGGCGTCCACCGCGTTCGGAATGACGACCACCCGCTCCGGATCGAGTTCGTCGGGGCCGAGCCGCTCCAGGAGGCGCTCGCGCGTGTAGCGCGACACGGAGATGAGCGTGGCGAAGCGACGGTACGCGGAGAGCGCCCGGGCCCTGTGCCGCTCGGAGGCGATTGGCTGGATGGTGTAGGTCCCGTGCCCGGTGGCGACGCACGGAACGCCGGCTCGGTCGGCAGCGTCGACGGCGACGAGGCTGTGCGGGAAGTCCTTGATCGCGTGGACCAGGTCCGCGGAACGGGCCGCGCGCAGGGTGTTCCACGTCCCGATCGCGCGCCAAACCGAGAAGCGAGCCGGCGACATGTAGAAGAAATAGTCCGGAGGCAGCCCGACCTCCACGCGCCAGTGCGGAGGCACGTCGGCCGAGGTCGGCCGGTGCTTGCGAGCGAGGAGCACGTGCACCTCGATCTCCGGGCGGGCGCGCTCGATCGCAGAGATGAGCCGCACCGCGTAGCGTCCGACGCCGTCGAGGTCCGACAGCGAGTCCGTCAGGAAGACGACCTTCACGCGAGAGCCTCCAGGAAGTCCAGGATCCGCCGCGCGCGCGCCTCCCACGTCCGGCCGCGGACGGCCTCGTACGCGCGGTCGGCGATCTCCGCGGCCCCGGCTGGATCGTCGAGCACACGCCGCACGCCCTCGGCGAGCGCGACCGGATCCTCCGGCTCGACGAACGTCGCCTCGTCCGCGGCGAGCACGTCGCAGAGGCTCGGCAGGTCGCTCACCACGAGAGGAACGCACGCCGCCATCGCCTCGAAGACCTTGAGGGGCGACGTGTAGTGAGAGCTGA
The DNA here is from genome assembly GCA_039200205.1 of Planctomycetota bacterium. Lineage (GTDB taxonomy): Bacteria > Planctomycetota > UBA1135 > UBA1135 > Saltatorellus. The sequence goes on along the minus strand of JBCCSK010000312.1, from coordinate 2,888 downwards.
TCCGGGGCGTCCGTCGATTCGGGACGACGGCGACGTCCGCCGCGGCGAGGTAGAGCGGAACGTCGTGCGCCGGGCGGTAGCCGATGACGTCGACGTTGCCGACGCCTCGGGCCCTCGCCCGGAGCGCTTCGACATCGGCGTCCATCCCGCCGACGACCATCACGCGCGCGTCGTCGAGCCGCCCGCTCCGGGCCGCGTCGACGAGCACGTCGACGCCCTTCCAGCGCAGGAGCCCACCCGCGTAGAGGACGATCGGCCGATCGGCGTCGAGCCCGAGGCGCCTCCGCGCCTCGTCGCGGCTCGGAAGCGCCGCCTCGAGGGCGGGGTCGTGCGCGTCGTGCTCGACGAGGATCCGCTCGGCCGGCACGCCGAGCGCGACGAGGTCGTCGCGCACGCCGCCCGAGATTGCGACGACCGGCGCGCCGTCCTCGACGGCGCCGGTGAGCCACTCTCGCCGCACGCGTCCGCCGGGCACCCGGTGGATCTCCAGGCCGACGCGGCCGCGACCGCGCAGCGCGTGCGCGACCTCGACGTCCCGCGCCAGCACGAGCGCGTCCGGGTAGCCCTCGCGGACGAGGCGCGCCGCCTCGCGTCCGAACGTCCACTCCTGGACGCGCGCGGGCCCGAACTGCAGCGAGCGGGGCAGCGCGTCGATCCAGTCGACGCACGACGCGGCGACCAGCGACGGCGCGCGCCCTTCGGCGCCCGAGGCTCCGAGCTGCGACCAGACCTCGCCCGCGGGACGGATCGGCGTATCGCGACGCTTCGCGTGCACGACGACGGTGCGCGCCCCCGCCGCCTCGAACGCGAACGCGGCGCGCGCGAGCTGGACGGACTGCGCCCGCTGCGACGGCATGCGAGCGTTCGCGACGAGCGCGATGTCCACTGTCCCGGAGTCGCGCGCGGCGCTCGGAGCCAGCCCGTCACTCACCGTCGCTCGGCTCATCCCCCGCCCCCACGCCGCCGCCGTAGCCGAGACCGCGGAAGATCTGCTCGGCCCGAAGGTCGCGCCCGCTGCGTTCGATCTGACTCTCGCGAATGGGCAGACGCGCGCTCTGCTTCCGCATCTCCTCGAAGAGCCGCCCTGCGACCGCGCGAGCCTCGTCGCTCCTATCGAAGAGGTTCTCCAGCTCGAGCGGATCCTCCTGCAGGTCGAAGAGCCGGGGCGCTTCGGCGCTCCTCGGATCGCGCAGGAGGTCGTCCCAGGCCGAGCCGCGCAGCAGCTCGCGCCGCACGATCAGCTTCCAGCGCTCGTCGCGCACGCTCGTGAAGAGGCCGTTCTCGGCGAACGCGAGGTCGCGCACCGACTCGACCTCGCCGCGCACGAGCGGGAGGAGCGAGCTGCCGTCGATCGCGTGCCACAGTCTGCGGCTGCGCAGGTCGAGCTCGCCGTCCTGACCGATGAGCTCGGGCTCGACGTCCACCGCCGACTCCGGCGGGACGATCCCGGCGAGATCGAAGAGGGTCGGCAGGAGATCGATCGAGTCGACGAGGCCCGGAACGCGCACTCCCGCCGGCAGCCCCGGCGGGTAGCGCAGGATCAGCGGGATACGCAGGTTGTCCTCGTACATCCAGTTGTGCTCCCACAGACCGTGCTCGCCGAGCGACTCGCCGTGGTCCGACGTGAAGACGACGATCGTGTCGTCGAGCACGCCCGACTCTTCGAGGGTCGCGATCAGGCGGCCGAGCATCGCGTCCGCCTCCTCGACCCCCGCGAGGTACAGCCTGCGGATCCGCAGCATGTCGGCGACCGTCGGCACGTAGTCGCCGTCCTCGATGGCCTTGCGATGGGCGGCCACGAACGAGTCGAACGGCCCGTCGTAGTCCGGATCGAGGTGCCGCGCACGGAACTCGGGCGCGGGGTCGTAGGGCGTGTGCGTCGAGTAGAGGTGCACCATCGCGAGGAAGCGACGGTCGTCGTTCGACCTCAGCCAGGACTCCGCCGTCGTCGTGACGAGGTGACGATCGGTCCGCTGGCCGAGCTTGTTGAGGACGAGCCAGGGGAGGAGCCCGGACCGAAACTCGCTCCACGGGTCGTGGACGTCGACGAGCTCGTGGCCGACGAGTGCCTCCAGGTACGCGTCGAACCCTTCGAGCAGTCGGGAGCCGTGGGAGATCGTGCCCGTCATGAGGGCGCCGGCGATCCAGTCGTTCTCCCCGAGCCGACGACCGTCCTCGCGCACGCCGCTCTTCAGAAGGACCGGCAGCGTCGCGTTGACGGGAAACCGCACCCCGGGCTCCATCCGGATCAGGCCGTGCCGACGCGGCACCTTGCCGGTCAGGAACGAGCCGAAGCTCGGCCACGTGAACGGCACCTGGACGTAAGCGTCCTCGAACAGAACGCCCTCGCCCGCGAGGCGATCGATGTGGGGCGTGTGGACCTCGTCGTCGCCGTAGGCGCGAATCGTGTCCTGGCGCAGAGCGTCGACGATCACGAGCAAGATGTTCGGGAGCCCCTCGTTCGACTCTCCGATCCGTCCGCGCTCGCCGCGGCCGCGGAGCGACGCGACCGTCACGACGGCGCCGATGACGACCGCTGCGACGGCGATGGACGAGAGGATCCGCGCGCGGGTCCGCGCGCTGCCGAGCGCGAGGCGGGCGACGAGCGCGCCGAGCAGGATGCCGAGGACGAGGATCGCGGCAGCCGCGGCAAGTCGCTTCGGATCGGTCGCCGACAGTCCCGGGAAGACGACCGGACGGGTCCACCAGTAGAGGCCCACCGCGAGCCACAGGCCGAGCGTGCGCGCGACGGCCTTGCGCGCGCCCGGCGACGTTCCGGGCCAGGCTCGCCCGCGCACGCGGCGCTCGGCTGTGGCGAGGAGCGCGAGCGGGGCGCCGAGGACGGCAGCGATCAGCGCGTAGTGGAACGCGGCCTGCGCGATCGAGAG
>JBCCSK010000311.1:0-7291 GCA_039200205.1 Planctomycetota bacterium | reverse complement strand
CTCGAGCCGTTCGACGTCGCCGATCCCGCGCCGACGGGCTCGAGCGAAGAGAGCGCGGAGGACGACGACCGGTGACCAGCGGCGAGGAGCCGGCGCTCGAGCGCGCGTCGCCCGTCCGCGTCGTCGCGCTCGCGTTCGCGTTCCTCGGCCTCATTGGCGCGGTCGCTTTCCTGGCGCGGCCGCGCTCGGCCGCCCTCGACCACGCGTCGACACTCGGCGAGCTCTTCGCCTCCGGCGACCCGTCGCTCCCGTTCGCACTCGAGGCCAGCGAGGGCACGTGGCTGCCCGGCGGCGAGCGCGTCCTGCGCTTTGCCGCAGCCGACGACGCCCCCGCTGCCGGGCCGACCGAGTTCACGGTCGTCGAGTATCCGCGTCGGCGCGCGAAGGCCGTGCTCGACGAGCAGTTCCGACGCCTGCGCTTCGAGAAGCGTGAGGGCGGCTCCGGGGGCGGTCCCGGGGGCGGCCCTCCCAGGGGGGGGCGCGGGGGCGGCGACGGCGGAGGGGACAGGCCCGCGCTTCGCGAGAAGGGTACGTTCGACTGGCACGGGTACGAGGCGACGTACGCGAGGCTCCGCCATCCCGAGCCCGGCGCCGAGGGATCGGAGGGTGACGAGACCTACTACGAGACCGTGCGATTGAACCTGTCCACCGGCGGACGCTGCGTGATCGCGTACCTGCGATTCCCCCCGGGAGTCGTCGCGTCGAAGGAGATCGCGACCGAGGTCGCGGGCGCTCTGCGCCCCCGCGAATGAGTGTGAGCACAGCGCACAGTCTCGAAGGCCGAGCGACGTCCGCGATCTCGCTGCGCGTCGCACTCCTCATCGGTCTCGCCGTCGCCGCCGCCGTGGCCGTCGCGACGGCGATGGTCGATCCGTACAGCTGGGTCGGCGACGACGGCGGCATCACTCTCCGCTACGCGCGGAGGATCGCCGCCGGCGAGGGCTTCAGCTACAACGACGGCGAGGCGGTGAACGGGGCGAGCAACCCGCTCTACACGCTGGCGCTCGCCGGCGTCCTGCGCCTTGGCGCAACGCCGGCGGAGGCCGTCAACCTGATCGCGATCGCGTGCATCGCGCTGACGTCCGGCGTGCTCTTCGCCGCGTTCACCTCGCTCGGGTCGCCGCTCTCCGGCCTCTTCGCGGTCCTCGCGACCCTCGTGACCGACTGGATGTTCTTCATGAACTTCGACGGTCTCGAGCCGCCCTTCGTCTTCTTCCTCGCTGCCTGTCTGTTCGCGGCGCTCTGCGGCGGCTCTCGGATCCTCGTCGGAGTTGCGCTCGGGCTCCTCTTCGCGAACAAGCTCGACGGTGCGCTCGCCGCGATCGCGTTCACCCTCGTCGAGCTCCTTCGCTCACGTCGCTTCCCCCTTCGGGAAGCGCTCGTCGCAGCTGCGGCGGCGGCGCCCGTGCTGCTCGTGCTCTTCATCAACTTCGGGTCGATCTTCCCGAACTCGATGGGGACCAAGCTGACCGGTGCAGGGCACCACACGCGCGGAGGCTTCGACCCGCTGTGGATGCACTCCGCCCTGCTCGAAGGAAGCGCGCTCTTCTACGTTCCTGCGCTCGCGAGCGTCGCATGGTCCGTGGGCACGCTCGGTCGCGGCTGGCCGCGCGCCGTGCTGGTCATCCAGGTCTGGTTCGTCCTCAGCCTCGTCGTCTACGCGAACGTCGATCTCGGCGCGCCGTATCCGTGGTACGCGGCGACCGCGCTCATCTGCAGCGCGATCCTCGGAGCGGCGTTCGTCATGCGGCTGGGGAGCGCCCTCGCGCGCCTCGCGGGATCGGAGCCATTGCCGCGTGCGATCCGAGCGATCGTCCCCGCGGCAGCTGCCATCGCGCTCCTCGTCGTCGAGCGCGGAGCGATCGCGGACCGCTGGGGACCCCAGCAGGGCGGAATGCCGCTTCACGAAGCGCAGAAGGTCGCTCTGCAGGCGTCGGGCGCCTGGCTGCGGAAGCACGCCGATCACGACGAGATGCTCGGGACGCACCTCGGGCTGCCGGCGTTCGAGTACACCGGGCCCGTGTACGACGCGGCCGGGCTGAGCAGCGAGCGCGACGAGGCGCGCTTCGCCGAGGCTGAGTACGCGGTGATCCCACCCCGCACCACGAAGGACTCCCTGCGCTGGCAGTGGAAGGGGAGACGGCTCGTCGCGACCTTCTTCTTCGACGGCGCAGCTCCCGGATACTCCGTCTACGCGCACGAGGACAGCCAGATCGGTCGCTCCGGGGTTCGGCACATCGTGTTTCCCCTGCCGGGCGCGGCCGAGGCGCTGCCGTCGACCTGGAGGGGTCACAGGTTCAGCGTTCCGGCGGGGAAGCAGGAGGCGATCGTCGTCCGGGCCCCAATCGCCCCGACGCTCACGCTCCAGGCGCGAGCCGAGCGGGCGCCCGCGCGGCTGGTGCTCGAATCCGCGGGGAGGGAGCTCGGCGCCTTCGACGTCGGTGAAGAGGCGCGCACGCTCACCGTCGAGCTCGCCGAGGGCGACGGAGTCGCCGAAGACCTTCGCCCGTACGACGTCGTCTTCCGCGTCGAGCGGACCGGCGAGAAGGGAACGCCGCGGCCGGTCGTGCGCGTCGACGAGATCCTGCTGCGCATCGGCGAACCTCTCGTCGGCGACGATCTGATGCTCAGCAACGCCCGCCGGCGCGCGCGCGTCGATCGCGTTGCAGAGCGCGGCCTGCCCTGGCGGGCGACGACGCCCTGAAGACGGGTTCGGGTCAGCTCCCGCGGCGCGACGGCGGAGAAAGAGCGCGGTCCATCACCTCGGCGACGTGGAGCACCTCCACGCCGCTCCCCCTGCGCCCGATGCCGATCTGCCACTGCATGTGGCAGCCGGGGTTGGCCGTGACCAGCGTTCGCGCTCCCGATTCCTCGAGCGCGTCGAGCTTGGGGTCGAGGACGTCCATCGAGTCCCTCGGGCGCAGGATCGAGTAGATGCCCGCCGAGCCGCAGCACGAGTCCGCGCCGCGCATGTCGACGCGTTCGAGGTTCGGAACGCGGTCGAGCAGGTTTCGCGGCTCGGCCGTCACGCCCTGGCCGTGGCACAAGTGGCACGGGTCGTCCCACGTGACCGGGCCGTCGATTCCGTGGGCGTCCTCCATCTGGGCGTCGAGGCGGCGGAGCGCTTCGGGCCGCGCGATCTCCTCGGTGTAGTCGACGACGCGCTCCGCGAACGAAGCAGCGCGCGCTCTCCACGCAGGATCGTTCGCGAGGAGGCGGTCGTACTCCTTCATGTGCGCGCCGCAGCCCGCGCTGTCGACGACGACGCGCGCGGACGGATCGATCTCGTCGAACATCTCGATCGTCTTGCGCGCGAGGTCCTCGGCGCCATCGATCTCGCCGTTGTGCGCGTGGAGTGCGCCGCAGCACTGGTGCTTCGGGACCGACCGGACCTCCAGGCCCGTCGCCGAGAGCGTCCTCGCGACGGCGTGGTTGACGCGACCGAACAGCTCGGGCATCACGCAGCCCTCGAGGACGAGAACCGTCCCGCGCTGGTCGCCCTTCGCCGGGACGACAGGATCGAGGCGACGCCGGTCGCGCCCGCCCGGGACGCTCGGCAGGTTCCGAAGAACCTCGCCGCGCAGGCCGAGGAACGGCGCTGCGATCCGGTCGAGCCGCAGCAGCTGCGTCGCGCGCAGCCCGAGCGCCGAGAGCTTCAGTCCACTGCGCCGAGGGAGGATCCCGCCGAACCCGACCCAGCGCGCGAGGCGAGACAGCGGTCCCGGAGGGCGCGTTTCCCGCAGGGCCCCGCGCGTGTACTCCATCATCGCGCCGAACTCGACGCCCGCCGGACAGACGCTCTCGCAGTGGCGGCACACGAGGCAGAAGTTCATCTCCTCCTCGAAGGCCGCATCGGCCTCGGTTCGGCCCTCCGCGACCGCGCGCATCAGGTGGATGCGACCGCGGGGACTCGACGTCTCGGAGCCCGTGAGCTGGTACGTCGGACACGTCGTCAGGCAGAGCCCGCAGTGGATGCAGTCGAGGCTCCTGGCGTGGTCGACGAGAGTGTCGCGCGAGTTCGGGTGAGGCCGCGCGTGCGCTGAGCCCGGCGCGTCGTCGGCGGTCGTGGCGTCGGTCATGGGCGAATGGAGAGTCCGGCGGGGAAGCCCTCGATCGCGAGCACGTGAGCGGGATCGAACGCCTCCACGAGGCGGCGCATGATCGTGGCCCGAGGTCCCGAGAGTGCAATGCGGCTCTCGATCGCCCCATCGAGCGCCTCGCCGACCGCGTCGCCGAATGGGGCGCGAGGCTCGACGCGTGCGCCGACGGCGTCGAGCGCCGGCAGGACCTCGTCGGTCCACCGCGGGACGTCGCCCTCGACCAGGGCGCGCGGCACGTCGACGAGGGCCGCGTCCGGTTCGACCACGAGGCCGTCCGTCGACGCGAGGCCGAGTGCGCGGACCGCGCTCACGACCCGGGACGGCGTCGTCTGGATACGAAGCGCGGGGTCGCGCTCCGCCAGGGCCAGCGCGCGATCCTCGGCCGCGTCTCCGTCGAAGGCGTCGCGCGGCGTCGCGTGCTCCGCCCAGACCGCGCGCTCGACGTCGACCTGTCGGGCGCGACCGGCGAGCAGCGTGTGGACGACGCGGTCCTTCACGAACAGCATGCGCGGAGCCAGGCGCCGGTCCGCGCGGAGGGCGAGGGCGAGCTCGACCGCCTCCGCGTCGGTGGCGAGCGGCTCCGAGGAGAGGAGCGCTTCCGATTCCGGCGCGGGCGTGAGGCGCAGCGACACTTCGACGACGAAGCCCAGCGTTCCGCGCGCGCCGACATGGAGCCGATGCAGGTCGAAGCCGGTCACGTTCTTGACGAGCCGGCCGCCCGACCGAGCGCGCCGTCCCGCGCCGTCGACCACGCGCATGCCGAGCACGTGGTGTCGGGACGGCCCGAACGCGACGCGATCCGGACCGGACAGCCCCGCGGCGAGCGTTCCTCCGATCGTGGACGCGCCGCGCAGCGCGGGGGTGATCCGGTGGCCGCCCTCGTCCACGGCGGCGCGCAGGTCGTCGAGCGCCGTGCCGCCGAGCGCCGTCAGCGTGCCGTCGCCGGGGACGTACTCGACGATGCCGGAGCCGCCCGAGGCTTCGACCATCGACCGCGTCGACACGAAGAGAGTCGGGGCGTCTCCGCGCGCCTGTTCGGGCCGGCACCAGTGGACCGACGTGCCGCCGCCGAGCGGCGCGAGCCGGGGGGGATCGGTCTCGTTCGCCACTCGCTGGAGGAGTCGCGTGAGCTCCGCCTCGTCGCGCGGCCGCGCGAGCGGCGCACCCGACGGTCCGCCCGCAGGGTCCAGCTCGATCCCGAGTGCGTCGCAGACGTTCGCGGCGCGGGTCGCGGTCTCGATCGGGCTCACGCGCCCGTCTCCTGCGGTCCGCTCCCGAGCGGCTTCGTGTGGATCTCGCGGCAGCCGCGCACCGGCAGCATCTTGCCGGGGTTCCAGAACCCGACCGGGTCGAAGGCCGAGCGCATCGCGTTCATCGCCGCGAGGTCGTCGTCGTCGAAGACCAGGCACATCTCGTCCTGCTTCTCCAGGCCGACGCCGTGCTCGCCGGTGAGCGACCCGCCCGCCTCGACGCACGCCTCCATGATGATCCGGCCCGCCTCCAGCACGCGCGCGACCTCGTCGGGATCCCGCCGGTCGTAGGAGATGTTCGGGTGAAGGTTGCCGTCGCCGGCGTGGAACACGTTCGCGAGCTTCAGGTTGCGCTCGCGGCACGCGCGCGTCGCCGTCGCCACGATCTCGCGCAGGCGCGTGCGGGGAGCGACGACGTCGGCGACGTACAGGTCCGGCGCGATCCGGCCCATGGCTCCGAACGCGCCCTTGCGCCCGGCCCACAGACGCTTGCGCTCCTGGGGATCGCTCGTCCGACGCGAATCGAAGGCGCCGAAGTCGCGAACGATCGCGAGCACGTCCTCGCTGATCGCCGCCACCTCGTCGGCGCCGCCCTCGACCTCGACGAGCATCACGGCCTCTGCGTTCGCGGGATAGCCGGCGCGGAGCACGCTCGCCTCGACGGCTTCGATCGTCAGGCGGTCGAGGATCTCGATCGCCGAGGGCTCGACCCGGCGCGCGATCATCTCGCTGACGGCGTCGCAGCAAGCGTCCAGCGACTCGAAGAGACACAGGAGCGTCTCGACCGTGTCGGGCTTCGGGAGCAGCTTGACCGTGACTTCCGTCACGAGACCCAGCATTCCCTCGCTGCCGACGACCGGTCCGAGGAGGTCGTACGCTCCGCAGGGATCGGGGAGGGGACTGCCGACCTCGGTGATCTCGCCCTCGGAATCGACGAGCGTGACGCCGAGCACGTGTCGCGACGTCGAGCCGTACTTGAACCCGTGCGGGCCGCCCGAGTTGTTGCCGACGTTGCCGCCGAGGGTGCACGCGGTCTGACTCGAAGGGTCCGGCGCGTAGAAGAGGCCGTGCCCGCTGCAGGCCGCCGTCAGGTGGACGTTCACGACCCCCGCCTGGACGCGCGCGTAGCGGTCGACCTCGTTGACCTCGAGGACGTCGCGCATCCGCGCCGTGCCGACGATCGCGCCGCGCTCGATGGGGCGGGCGCCGCCGGACAGGCCGGTCCCCGCGCCGCGCGGAACGACCACGAGGCCGGCGTCTCGCAGCACGCGAACCACGGCTGCGGCCTCGGCCGTGCTCCTCGGCAGGACGACCACCTCCGCGGCCGCGCTCTGGAGCATGAAGCCGTCCGACTCGTACGCCGATCGCGCCATCGCGTCCGTCCGCACGCCGCGGTCACCGACGATGCGCCGCAGCTCGCGAACGTGTCGGTCGCCGAGGCGCTGCTCGGTCGCCTTCGCAGTCCGTCCCATCGGGCGGATTGTAGGACGCGGATGGCGGGCTCACTTCGGTCGACCGAGCGCGAACCACGGAGCCGGCTCGCGTTCGGCCACCAGTCGCTGCGCCCAGGCTTGGCCGGTTGCCGAATCGACCATCACGACGGCGGTCGCTCCCTGGGACTGGCTGACGACGCGGATCTGGTAGCGGTCGATCTGCTTCACCGTGTCGTCCTCGTCGTGGCCTGCGACCATCAGGCTCGCGGAGAATGCGAGGCTCGCGACGGTGACGAACGAGAGGAGGGAGGTGGGGCTGAGGGAGGGCGTGTTCTTCATGGGCGGAGCGTACGCGAGCGACCCAAACCCGGTTTGGAACGCGCGCTTCCCCCCCCGGCGCCGTCGGGGCCGGGGGGACGCGCGCGTTCCCAACCGGGTTTTGGTCGCGCGCGTAAGCTCCCCCCCGGAAGAAAACGCCCACCCACAGCCCCCCCTCCCACCACGCGTT
>JBCCSK010000310.1:0-7292 GCA_039200205.1 Planctomycetota bacterium | reverse complement strand
GCCGACGCTCCAAACCGGGTTGCGGCCGCACGCCCAAATCCCCGTGGAGTCATATGAACGGTCGTCGATCCAGCACCTGCACCAGCGGACGATCACTCGCCAGCTCACCGGGCAGCGCGCGCTGCAGCTCCGCGAACGCGCACACAGCGCCAAAGAACCCGTGCAGGTCGTCGAGCGCAGGATCGTCGCGACTGATCAACGCGCTCAGGCTCTGCACATGACGCTCGGCGAGCCGCTGCAGCTCGCTCCGAACGTCGCCCGCGCGATGACCGCTCCGCTCGACCGAGCGCGCCAGACAATACGCGAGATCCACCTCACAAAACCCCACCGGATACCCATCGAACGGCACGAGCCCCTCCCGCGCGATACGCAGACACGTCTCCACGCGCGCCTCCGGAAACGGCAGCGACCGACCCGCATGCTCGAAGCAGAACTGATAGTGGAACGTCCCCGCGAGGTGATCCCACAGCGGCCCGCTCCCGACGGCCCCCCGCCGCAGCAATCCCGTCTCCTCGTCGACTTCCCCCACGACCCAGTCGAGCCAGCGCTCGCGCAGCCCCCGATCCCCCTCGTCCGCGATCGTCAAGGCCGACCAGAGCCCTGCGCCGCGATGCGAAGCGCGCCACGGATCGTCCGCCCAGGCGAGCCCGTCGAGGAACGCCTCGACGTTCTCCGCCGAGGCCGCAACCGACTCGATCGGCCACCGAGCCCGCGCATCGAGCAGCGCGAGCGCCGCGAGGCAGTGCGCCGTCGTGTGCAGCTCGTGGTGCGTCTCCTCGCGGAAGAGCCCGTCCGCTCCCTGATGACGCCGCACCGCCTCCGCGAGCCGCTCGTCGGGCCCGTCGACGTCGCCGACCGTCACCAGCAAATGCACCGCGTCCGCACAGCCGTACGGATCGTCGACGGCGGGCCTCGTGCGCGTCCAGCGCGCGAATCCCCCGCCGGGCAGTCGATGCGCATCGACCCTCCGGCGCACCTCGCGGACGATCGGCTCGAGGTCGAGCGTCACCGTCAGCGAACGCGGACCCGCGCCCCGTCGACGAGACGATCGCTCGGGTAGATCACGACCTCGTCCCCCACCGAGAGCCCCTCGACCACCTCGGCGCTGCGCCCGTCGCGGTGGTCGAGCCGCACGGCCACCGACTCGACGATCCCGTCGACGCGCCGGAACACGGTCCACTCGTCCCCCTCGCGCACGAGCGCCGCCTCCGGCACCAGAACGACGTCCTCGCCCCGCCACACGACCACCCGCACCTCGACGCGGAACCCGTCGGCGAGGGACGCGGCCTCGGGCGGCGGATCGACGAGGTCGAGCACGACGTCGACGCGCTGCTCCTCGACGCCGAGCGACGAGACCTTCGTCCGCGCCGCCGGCTCGACGCGCCGGACGCGCGCCGCGATCGGCCCCTCGCCGCCCCACTCTTCGACGATCGCCTCCATCCCGGGCTGGATGCGCACGGCCTCGGTGGTCAGGTAGTCGGCGACGATCTCCAGGTGCTCGGTGTCGCCCAGCTCGACGAGCGGCTCGCCGATACGGACCGGCCCCTCGTCCTTGCGCAGCACGCGCAGAACGCGACCGTCGACCGGCGCGTGCACGACGAGCAGACCGCCCGCGTCGATCGGACGGCGCTCGCGACCGCCGTCGGGTCCATCGACGCTCTCGGACGGTCGCGCGACGAGCAGAGCGGCCTGCGCGACGTCGAGCTCGGCCTCGGCGACGCGGATCGCGGCGCCGGCGGCGGCGAGCTCGCCCTCGCGGTAGTGCAGCTCGCGGCGCGCGTTGGCGACGTCCTGGGCGCTGACCGCGGTGCCGGCGTTCTGCTGGCGGAGGAGGTCGTCGCGCGCGATCTCCAGCAGCCGCTCGGCCGTCGCGTTTCCCTCGCGCGCCCGCGCCAGCGACGCGTCGGCCGCGCCCACCCGCGCCTCCGCCATCGCGACGGAGCGCTCGTCGAGCAGCGTCGACGACAGCGGCTCGACGATCGCGACCTCGGTCGCACCGCCCTCCGCGCGGTCGCCGGCCTCCAGGTGGATCCGGTGCAGGAGGCCGTCGAGCGGCGCGAGGACGAGGTATCGCTCGCGCACGCGCGTGCGGCCCTCCTCGTCGAGGGTGACGGTCAAGGGGCCGCGGACGACGGCCTCGACCGAGACCGGCACGGGCTGCGGTCGCATCGCGATGCCGATCACGACGGCGACCGCGGCGACGGCGAGGAGTCCGAAGAGAATGCGCTTCACGGGCAGGGAGGGTCAGGCGCGGGTCTTGAGGACCTCGATCATGTCGAGGTGGTCGAGGCGACGGCGGACGAGCAGTCCGGCGGCGACGGCGGCGGTGCCGACGACGAGCGCGGTCCGCGCGTAGCTCGCGGGCGTGACGACGAGCGGGAGGCGGAAGAGCTCGCTGTCCATCGAAGAGAGTGTGAGCCAGGCGAGAGCGCGCCCAAGCACCATCCCGACCGGAATCGCGATGAGCGCGAGCAGCCACAGCTCGCCGAGGAGGATGGCGGAGATCTCCGAGCGTCGGTAGCCAAGGACGCGCATCGAGGCGAGCTCGCGGCCGCGCTCGGCCAGCGCGACCCGCGCGTCGTTGTAGACGACGCCGATCACGAGCACCGAGGAGAAGAAGATCGTGAAGAACGCCATGAACGACATGCTCTCGGCGGTCGACTCCTCGAAGCGCCGCAGCGACTCCAGGCGCGAGCCCACGCCGATCACGAGCGGGGTCTCCTTGAGCTCCTCGTCGAGCTCGGCGCGGACCGACGCGTCGACCAGCAGGTGCGCGCCCGACAGCGACGGCCCCTCGCCGACGAGTCGCGAGAGCTCAGTCGAGTCCATCCGGGCGCCGACGCCGATGAACGACGCGTAGGTGTCGGTGACCTCGACGTCGACGACGGGACGCTCGCCCTCGAGGATCTCGACGGTGACGAGGTCCCCCTCCTCGACCGCGAGGATCTTCGCGAGCTCGGTCGTCAGCGCGATGCCGCGGTTCGGCACCGAGCGCGTGCGGCCCTCGTCGTCGACCGGCGGGCGCAGCGTCGCTCCCGGCTCGAACCCGTCGATCGCGATGCGCCGCGACACGAGCCCGGAACGGAGCCGCGCGGGCACGACGCGGAAGGGCTCGGCCCGCCGCACGCCCGGCAGGCGCGCGAAGTCGAGCGCCGTCCCCGCTGCCCGCGGCGCGCCGAGCGTCACGGTCACGTCCTCGCGCTGCGCGGACTCGAACTGGTGCTCCATCGCGCGGTCGACCGAGTCGACGATCGCGAGGCCCGAAAGGAGGAACGCGCCGCCGCACGCCGTTCCGAGGACGCTGATCGCGGCGCGAACGGGCTGGCGCTCGACGTTGCGGAGCACGATGCGGACACCGACGGGGAGGCGCCGTCCGAGTCCGATGCGCTCGATGACCGTCGGCCGGAACGTCGGCGGCGCGGGCGGCCGCATCGCCTCGGCCGGCGGGAGGCTCGCGGCGCGACGCACGGCGCGCGCGGCGCCGACCACGGCGGCGCAGAACGCGATCGCGATCGAAACGATCGCGAGGCGCGGCGACACGAAGTGCTCCAGGCGCGGGAAGCGGTAGTACTGGGCGTAGACCCCGACCATCCCGGAGCCCATCGCGGCACCGGCGAAGATCCCGAGCACGGCCGCGAGCAGCGCGACGACGATGACGAGCTTTCCGAAGTGACCGCCGACGGTCGCGTCGCGGTAGCCGAAGGCCTTGAGCACCGCGATCTCCTCGCGCTGCTGCGAGATCATCCGGGACAGCACGACCGCGAACAGGAACGTCGCGACCCCGAGGAAGATGATCGGCAGGATCCGCGCGAGAGAGCGCAGCGAGCGCAGCTCGTTCGACAGGAACCAGTGCGACTCCTGCTCGGCCCGCTCGATCGCCGTGAGGCCGCCGTACGGATCGAGGATCTTGTCGACCTCGGCGAGCACGCCCTCGACCGGCACGCCGCGGGCAGTCGTCAGAACGACGTCGTTGAACGCACCCTCCATGTCGAACGACGCCGCGAGCATCTTGCGACGCGCCCAAAGGACGCCGAACAGCTTGTCGTCGGGCACGACCGAGCCCGGCGCGAGCGCATACACGTACTCCGGCGACAGCACTTCACCAACGATGCGCAGGTCGACCTTGCGCTCGTTGATCACTGCCGAGATCGAGTCGCCGGGGAGCAGCCCGTGGGCCTTTGCGAACGAGTCGGACAGCGCGACCTCGTCGTACGAACCGGGCTCGGGCAGCCGCCCGCGGACGACGTGCGGCACGACGAGGTGGGGGCGGTCGTCGTCGGGGATCGACACCATCCGGCCCGTCACGGTCTCGCGGAAGCCCTCGACGTCGAGCGTCACGTCGGCGACGACGCGCGTGTCGATCGCGGCGACGCCGGGCACCCGGGCGAGGCTGTCGCGAATCCGCTCCGGCGCGCGCTCCAGCCGCGCGAACACGTCGCCGAAGCGCTGGCGAGCGTACGCGTCGTCCATTGCGTAGGACAGCGAGTCGAGCGCGCTCCGCATCGTGACGAAGGTCGCCACCCCGCTCGCCACGACGGCGGCGATCGCGAAGAGCTGGCCGCGCAGGCTCCACAGGTTGCGGAACAGCTTGCGATCGAGCGGCGCGGGCTTCACCAGACGAGCTCCCCCGGCGCCTTCAGGTCCTCGTTGCGCTCGTCTCCGACGATCCGCCCGTCGGCGATCGAGATCACGCGGTCCGCCATCTCGGCGATCGCCTGGTTGTGCGTGATGACGACGGTCAGCGTCCCCGTCTCGCGGTTCGCGCGCTGCAGGGCCTCCAGAACGAGCACGCCGGTCGCGATGTCGAGCGCGCCCGTCGGCTCGTCGCACAGGAGCAGCGCGGGCCGCTTGGCGATCGCGCGCGCGATCGCGACGCGCTGCTGCTCGCCGCCCGAGAGCTGTGCCGGGAAGTGGTCCCGCCGCTCGCTGAGGCCGACGAGGTCGAGCGCCTGCGCCGGATCCATCGAACCGTCCGCGATCTCGGTGACGAGCGCGACGTTCTCCAGCGCGGTCAGGCTCGGGATCAGGTTGTAGAACTGGAAGACGAAGCCGACGTGGTGGCGACGGTAGTCCGTCAGGCGCCGGTCAGCCTCGGCCGAGAGCACGCCGCCGCGGTACGTGACGTGGCCGTCGCTCGGCACGTCGAGGCCGCCGAGGATGTTGAGCAGCGTCGACTTACCGCTCCCCGAGGGACCGAGCAGCACGACGAACTCCCCCGCGTCGAGATCGAGGTCGACGCCGCGCAGCGCGTGCACCTCGACCTCCCCCATCCGGTAGACCTTGGTGAGCCCGCGCGCGGTGAGGACGGCGGAGTCGGTCGCGGTGTCGGGAGCGCCGTCGGGCATGGGAGCATCTTCGCTCGCAGGAAGCGGAGTGCAAGCAGTCCAGCGCTGGTCAGGCCTTAGGACGGTCGGCGTAGGCCGGGCATCGCATTCGCGCCCCGAAACGGACGGTTCAGGCAATCTCGAGATCGAGGCCGTGGGACCCACGCCGCCCCTCGGTACGTTTCCGAACGGATGCACTGGCGATCGACGCCTCGTCGTCGGGCTCGCGCCGAAGAACGACTGTCGGTGGCTCGAGAACGGAACCAAGAACTGATTCGTAGGGCGCGTGGAGGACCGATGGGAGCGGGCGGGGCGCGCCGGTGGGTACGACACGGCGACGACGACTCCACATGCTTACGCCGAGTGGGTGCACACCGCGTACGACCCTGACCCGGCGAGAGACGCGCTTGTGTTCTACACGCGTGCCGGAACGCCGAACTCGGTGGAGGTGGTCGATCGGACCGAGCTCGTTTCCATCCTGAGCACGAGTGCGAGTGGGAGAATCAGCACGTCGGACCCTTCTTCGTCGATCGCTTGCTTCAACTGCCATCCCGAGTGCGACCCGATGCCGAACGAACTGCTCGACGAATCGGGAGCGGCCGCTGCCACCGGCCCGACGCAGGACGACCTGTACGCCCAGTCGTGGTGGAACTCCGTCTCTCCGGTGATGGCCGACGCCGCCAATGCGATCGCCTGGGGAGGTCGCTGCGTGCAGCTCCCCCCCACCGCCAACCACCCTATGGGCGGCTGGGTCTTCGCGAGTCCGTGCTTCTATCTCACGAACTCAGCTGACCTGGTGAACAAGGACCTGACGGGCGTTCCCGCGGTCGATACAGAGTTTGCCGATTGGTTCAGCGTCGCCGCGAAGTCCAGGATGCCCCGGCACAAGGAGCTCATCGACCACTTCGACCATGGCTTCGTCCAGTTCTGGGACATCTCGAACCCGGACGCGATCCCGAGTAGCTTCCAGTCCACTGACGACTACACGGACCTGCAGTTCGGCTACCCAGAGGGATCCTCGCAGCTCCCCTGGATCATCTTCGACGAGCCGGGTAGCTCCGCCTTCGAGGTCGAGTCCTTTACGATCGAGTCCGTCGCCGGAGAACGTGTCATGCTTGCATGTGCCGACTTCGGAGGCAGCGTACTCGTGTATGACATCACCGAACTTCTCGAGGGCGTCCAACCCACCCTCGTCGGTCGCTGGGATGCGCCGGTCCGCCTTCGCGACGAAGCTCGCTACTTCGCCCCCGGTGCGACCCAGCCCGGAAGGCACCTCGGGATCGTCTGGTCGATCGCGGTGGATTCGAGTTCGACGAGCCAAGCCGTGATCTACGCTGGCGTCCACGACCACGGGATCGCGGTGCTTCCCTTCCGGGACCTCGATCCGGGTCCCGGCGAGTCCTTCGGTTTCGATTCGGACGCGACCGAGCGTATCGAGACGCCCGGCAACCCGTTCGCGCTGCGGCTCAGGCCGGCTTCGACAGGAGCTGAAAAGGCGCTCATCGTGTCAGATGGCATTGGCGGACTGCGCCTCTACGTGGAGGATGAGTAATGCTCACCAGTCTGTTGAGGGTTACGGTCGTCGGAGCCGCCTGCTTCGACCTCCCAGGCGCGGCTCAAGAGCTCCACGGCACTTTCGACGGGCGACTCCTCGACCGTGTCACTCGTGCGGAAGTCGCCGGTGACATCGATGGAGACCAGGTGGATGACCTGGTTGTGTGCTTCCAGGACGCTGGGCTCTCCGGAAACCAGAACGGCGGCGCGGCGTTCATCTCGGGACGAACGCTGCGACTCTTGATGCCCCCGATCTACGGGATTCCCTTCGCTGGATCGACATTCTGGGTCAACTCCGCCGGCGACTTCAACGGCGACGGCACCCCCGACGCACTGCGCGGCAGCGTCTTCGCAAGCCCGACGAGCGCCCCGCCGGATGTCCGCGTCTACAGTGGCGTCGACGGGTCAACGCTG
>JBCCSK010000309.1:0-7343 GCA_039200205.1 Planctomycetota bacterium | reverse complement strand
CGGCGCGCTCGAGGCGCTCCGTCCCGCTGATCCGAGGCGACGGCCCGAGCCAGTTCGCGAACGGTCCGGTGCCGGCGGCGAGCCACTCCCCCTCCTCGGGGGTCTCCGCCCAGTGAACGGCGAGGGCGATCGGCGCGGCGAGGCCTGCGACCGCGGCGAGCAGCTCATCCCCGACCGTGTGCGTTCCGTGGGGCGAGAGGCCGAACGCCCGCAGCGTCGACCGCCCTTGGCCGAGCGCGTCACGCGCGGCAGCGAGAGCTTCGCTCGACCGCTCGCTCCATCCCTGGGGCGCACCGTCGATCACCTCGCGCAGGAGCAGCGCCCGCGGGCCTTCCTCGCCGAGGGCCGCGGCCGTGCGCCCCGAGCCGTCGATGTCGATGATCGACGTGGTGCCGGTCTCCAGGAGCGCCTGCGCGGAGCGCCGCACGCCGGCCGCCTCGTCCGCGGGGTCGAGTGCGCCCCGACCGCGGACGACGCGCCCGACCCAGTCGAGGAAGTCGGGGCCGGGCGGGACCGCGCCGGCGAGCGCTCCGAGGTCGAGATGCGCGTGCGCGTCGACGAGCCCGGGGGCGATCGCGCGCGATCGCTCGGCCGCGGAGAGGACCTGCGTAGGCACGACCGCCACGACGCGGCCGCCCGCGACGTGCACCTCGTGGTCGACGAGCACGCGTTCGGACGAGACGACGACGAAGCCCGCTCGGAGACGCAGCGCGTCATCGCTCGGAGTCACGGCGCTGGCCTCTCTCGACATGGACGTGGGTGGACGCTTGGAACGCGAGGACCCGCCCGCGCGATGGCGCAGGCGGGTCCCCAGATCCGATTCGGATGCTTCGCGCGCGATCAGTCGGGAATCGCGCGGATCACGAGGTTGTCGACGCCCACCACGTTCGTGAGGTCGGCACCGGGGCTGTCGTTCGCGCCGTTGATGGTCCGATCGAAGAGGACGCAGAAGCGGATCGCGTCGGGCCGGAAGTTGGCTCCGTTCGAGTCGAGGACCTCGAGGAGCTGCGAGGGGTGCTCGACCCACGGAGTCACCGAGCCCGCCAGGATCGCGCCCATCGGATCGTTCAGATCGACGTTGCACGGCCCCGGGTCGCCGACACCGTCGGGGATCCCAGCCTCCCGAGTGCGCGCACCCTGGAAGCGCACCACGATCGGAGAGCCTCCACCGGTCGGGAGGTCGTAGCCGAGCAGGTTCCCGAACTCGCCCTCCCAGCTGTTCGGCTGGTTCGAACGGAAGGGACGCGTGGTGCCGTTGTCGAGGACGACGTCCATGTCCCAGGCGTTCGCCACGGTCGGCGGGTTCTCCTCCGGAATCGTGGTGAACGTCAGCTGGAAGAAGTTGCCGTCCGGACGGATCCAACAGGAGGTCGCACCGACGATCGAATCGGGGCGCTGCGTGGAGATCGAGTCGAGGGCGAGGAACCCGCCGTCGACGCTCAGCCACGACGCGGCCTGCAGATCGCTCGACGAGGGAGGAAGGACGTTGTCGCGAACCGTGGCGAGTGAGATCGCGCCGGTCTCGTCCTCGACGCGAACGAGGCCTGCGGCTCCGTCTCCGCCGCGTGCGCGCAGCTGCATCTCGAACTGCGACCACGGGGCGGTGCCGCCGCTTCCACCGCGAACGTCGAGCCTCGACTGAGCGCCGAGCTGGACGTCCGGCGACCGAAGCCGGATCGCGCCGCCCGAGCCGCCGCCGCCGGGCATCGCGAACGAGCCCTCGCCGATGTTCGCCGTGGCGCTGCCGCCGCCGCCGCCGCGCGCGTCGATCGTGCCCATCAGGTCGACGCTGCGGCCGGCGAGGAGTTCGACCGCGCCGCCGCCGCTGCCGCCCGAGGCGCCGCTGTGATCGACCCAGCGGTCGAGTCTGGGGTTCGCGAGCGGATCGATGTTCCGAACGCAGTTGTCCGCGATCGGCATCATTGCGCTGTTGCCGTCACCCCGACTGCCGTAGGGGTGGTTGCCGCCGCCGCCACCCGACGACCCGCCGCGGAGGTCACCCTCGTCCCAGCGCAGGAGGCGGGTGTCGTAGCCGACGTTGTCGACGCTGGGGGGCGCGAGACCGAGCGGGTTGCTGGAACCGCCCGGCGTCGAGCCGGAGGGCGTCGTGCTGCGGTTCGCCGGGTTCTCGGTCAGCGGCGGACCGACGGGCTCGACCGTGCCGGGTGAGCCGTTCGCGCTGTAGGCACCTCCGCCGCCGGTCGCACCGATCATCTGGACCAGGCAGATGTCGGCGCTCGCCGGGTCGAGCGGGTCAGGCCTGATGTTGAAGCCGATGTCGGCAACGGTCATCAGATCCATCGCGAGGACTTCCGGCAGGTTGTTCGGGTAGAAGTTCCCGCCCCGTCCACGCGTTCCGGCCAGTCCACTCGGGCCGCCGACGCCAGTGCCGTCGCGGCCCCGTCGGTTCGCGCCGGTGTTGACGATGCCGCCGATCGTCAGCAGCTCGGTATCGAAGAGGTCGGCGCGGTCGGCCCCGAAGCCTCCATCGGCAGCGTTGGGGCCGCCGGCCGGGGCGACGCCCGTGGCCGAGGGCATGGGGACCGTCGAATCGTGGGCGGGGGCGGTCGTACCCGACACGTCGATGATCGCACCGCCCGCGATGCTGCAGCGACCGCGCACGAGGATCCGGCCGGGGTTACTGCCCTGGAGGATCAGCCGCGTGTTGGGTCCGAGCTCCAGCGTCGAGAACTCGAACACGCCGTCGGTCACGACGATCTGCTCGGGGTAGCCCGACCCGGTGTCGTTGCCGATCAGGTCCCGCTGCGTGAAGAGGCCGCCGAGCGGGAAGATCTGGCTGTCCGTGTTGAGGATGACGTCGTCCGCCCCCTGGGGGATGCGGAGCTCGCCGAGGCGCCCGGATCCGCCGGAGAGCGTCGGTGCGAGGACACCGTTGCCCCACGCAGCGCCGGTCCCGTTCGCGTCCTCCAGCGAACCGTCGTCGAACGTCTCGGCGATCTCGATCGACCCGAACGCGACCTTCTCGGGCAGTGCGGAGAGGACCCCGCCGCCCGTGTCGGACGTCACCGGGAGGTTGACGAGGTCGAGCACCTGGGGGGTGACACGAACCACGAGTCGCCGGCCGTTCTCACCGGCCGAGGGGATGTCGCCGCTCGGGGTGAACAGCGCCGTGGTCGTCAGCCCGACCTGGTCGACGTCGACCTCGTAGACCCCCGGAAGGGGATCCCGATCCGAGGTCGCCAGGTCGCCGTCGCTGTCGATCTCGACGAACATCGTGAGCGACTGCCCGGTCAGCACGTTGGCGACCGTCGGGATGTTCATCAGCTCGTTGAAGGCGAACTGCACGTCCGACTCGCGCCAGACACGCTGGAACTCCCCGATCTCGTCGAGCTGCACCCGCCCCGGGACGAAGACGGGCGACCCGTCCGGATTCAGGAGCGTGTTGCCGTCCATGTCCGTCTCGACGGCCCGCACGGTCACCTCGACGAAGGGGTTGCCGGGAACGATGTCCGTGATGCCCTCGGAGGTGAAGATGGTGCAGAGCAGCCGGCTCTGGTTGGCGTCGCCCTCGATGCTTCGAAGGAACGGTCCGGAATCACCCTGCGCGGCGCCCGGGATACGCACCTCGTAGCTGCGGTTCCGGCCGAAGGCGAAGCTCACGCCTCCCGTCTGGAAGTTGATGGCCGGACGGAAGATCGCGCGCCGGGGGTCGAGCGGATCGACGAGGCGAAGGCCCTCCACGGTCGAGCCGTTGCCGACGTCCGTCACCTGGAAGGTCGACGAGTTGAGCGTCGACGCGTCGATCGGGTTCGAGAACAGGACGGAGACTTCGACGTTCTCCGTCACGTTGACGACGCCGCAGTTGACCTGCAGGCCGCCCGTCCCGTCCGTGCACGCGAGCGAGCACGCCTCGATGAAGAGGTCTCCGGCGAAGTCCGACGATTCACTGCTACCGCACCCCGCGAGGAGGGCGGTGGCGGCGACGACACCGGTCGCAGCGGCAGCGGCCGCAGAGCCGATCGATCGCGCCGCGTGAAGCGTGTGGTTGGCCTGGGGCCGGTCGGCGGGGGAAACCTTGGATCGCATGTTCATGTCGATGGGAGAAACTCGCGGGCCCGGGGGGCAGCGCGTCGATGGACGCCGCCTGGTGCGGAGGGGCACTCGCGCTCTAGCGCGAACCGGTGTGCGAACGTCGTGCCAATTCACGCGGACGGTGCCGGCGCACTCGACGGGTGGGGGCCGCGACGGCGCCTCGCGGGGGCGAGAGCTTGATGAGGGGCCCATATGGTGCTCGCTCCCCGAGGGCTTTGCCAGCCCCCTTCCGTCGACCGAGAACCCGCAGGCGACGGCGGACTTTGGCATGCTGCTCGCTTCGTGCCCCGCGCGCGATCCCGTGCCGCCGACGCGAACCACCCCTCTTGAGCCGTCCGCCCGCCCCGCCGCCCTCCCGCCGTGCGAAGCCGCACGTCGGCCCGTTCGGTCGTATCGCCTCGAAGGCCCTGTTCGGCCTTGCGGCGGTCGCCACGCTGGGCTGTGCCGAGGCCGAAGTTGAGACTCCCGAGACGGGCGAGGCCGGCCCGCCCCGCCCCGCGCGGCGCCTCGAGCGGCCCGTGCTGGAGATCAAGGACTCGGATCTCATGGAGCCCCTGGTGGGCGAGAAGCGCCTCGCCGCCGAGGCGATCGAGATCGATCCGTACGCGCTGATGCCGCGCGACCAGCCGATCACGGCGGAAGCGCGGGAGGAGATCGCGGCTCTCCTCCGCTCGCTGCAGCCGCTCGATCCGACGCTGACGAGCGACCACCACGATCGCTGGTTCATCGAGAACAAGAGGCTGGTCCAGCGGCTGGAGAGGGACACGCGGCCGGAGGTCGGGCACGCGGCGCTGCACGCCTTCACCAACTACCCCGTCCACCACGTCCCGATCCGCAGGACCCTGCTCGAGATCGGCGCCCGGGTCTCGCCGGTCGAGGCGACGCCGCTCCTCGCCGCGCTGGCGTTCAACTACGGCCACAAGATGGACTACCGCGCCGAGGCCGTGCTCCTGCTCGCCGAGGCGTCGCCCGAGACGTACTTCGAGGGCGCACGACGCTTCCTGGAGCGCGAGGGCAATCCGACCGAAACCGCGCCGAACGACGAGTTCTTCGTTCGCGGGTGGCTGATCGCGTGCGAGCTCACCGACACCGACCCGACGCCGATGATGGCGAGCGTCGCGACGAACTTCGCGATGGAGCACTACGCGCGCGTCGTCGCGCTGCGCGAGCTCGCCGACCACGCGGACGATCCGCTCGCGTCTGGCGCGCTCCGCACGGTGCTCGTCGAGTCGACCGGGAACGACTACCTGCGCCGCATCGCGGCCCAGAGCATCCTGAAGGGATTCCCGCGCGAGACCGCGTGTACCCTGCTGCAAACGGTCCTCTCCCGCGAGTCGTCGATGGGCTTCTTGCGCTTCCTCGACGACATGGTGCAGCAGAACTGCCGATGACCGCCGCCATCGTCGACTCGCACTGTCACGTCTGGTGGAGTCGCTTCGACGAGGACCGTGACGAGGTCATCGCGCGCGCCAGAGAGGCGGGGGTCGAGCGGATGGTCGTCGTCGGCACCACGCCCCGGACCTCGCGCGAGGCGCTGGAACTCGCCGCGAAGCACGACGGGCTCTACGGCACGGCGGGGATCCACCCCCACGACTCGGAGGAGTTCACCGAGGAGTCGGCGGCCGAGATCCGCGCGCTGTGCGAGCGGGACGACTGCGTCGCCGTCGGCGAGACCGGCCTCGACTGGTTCAAGGAGTGGGCGCCCCGCGAGAGCCAGCTCGACGCGTTCCGCTGGCACCTGGAGCTCGCCCGCGAACTCGGCAAGCCGGTCGTCATCCACTCGCGCGACGCGCACGAGGACACGGCGCGACTCGTGACCGACGTCCCGGGGGTCCGCGGCGTCATGCACTGCTACGCGATGGGTCCGGACGAACTTCCCGCCTACCTCGACGCGGGCCTCGCCATCTCGTTCAGCGGCATCGTGACCTACCCGAAGAACGAGGGGGTCCGCGAGGCCGCGCGCGTGTGTCCCGAGGATCGGATCCTCGTCGAGACCGATGCCCCCTTCCTCGCGCCGGTCCCCCATCGCGGGAAACGGAACGAGCCTGCGTTCTGCGCCGACACGCTCCGTGCCGTCGCGGAGATCCGCGGCGTGGACCCGAGCGATCTCGCCCGGGCGACGAGCCGCAACGCCGAGCGCCTCTTCGGGCTCGACGCGCGCTGACCCCTCGACGAACGAGGAGCGCCCCCGACCGTTCCCGGCCGAGGGCGCCCCGATCAGACCGCTAGGCGGCCCGAGTCTCCGTCAGGAGATCAGTTGCCGACCGGCGTCCAGACGAGGCCGTCCGTCGACGCAAGGCCCGCGGCGGCGAGGGCGGGCTCGGAGCCCATGTCGCCGGCGAGGGTGAAGGCGGCGTCGAAGGCCGGAACCGTGATGAACGCGTCGTAGAACGGAACGGCCGTCGGACGGTTCTGCGTGCCGAGGATGTCGCCAGCCTGGTTGATGAAGAACGCGCGGTTGCCCGTCTTCGTGGCCTGGACCGGCCAGGCGTAGCAGCACCACATGATCTCGGCGTTCGACGAGCCCGGAAGGACGCCCGGGTTACCACCGACCTGCGCCTCGGCGAGGCCAGCGATCGGGGCGGTCGGAGCGTTGTCCGGGAGGAACATCTTGAAGTAGTAGCCCTGACGCTCGACGACGCCGTCCGCACCGTCCGACTGGACGTTGCCGAAGGCGACGGGAAGGTAGGTCGGGTCGAGAACGTCGAGCGCGGCGCCGACGACCGGACCACCGGCGGTGAAGATACGGACCGGCTGCGCGCCGGCGAGCTCGCCGAAGTAGCCGTGCTCACCACCACCGTCGGCGTCGGTGTCGATCGCCGCGGAGGCCTGGAGCTGCTGCTGAGCGGCGGCGATGGAGCGAAGCGTCGCGATGGCGGCGTTCTCGTTGGCCGAGATGCGCGCACTGACGAGCTTCGGAATCGCGACCGCGGCGATGATGGCGATGATGGCCACGACGATCATCAGTTCGATGAGCGTGAAGCCAGCGTTGCGAGTGTTACGGTTCATCGTGTCCAAGAATCCCTTGAAAGGAGGAGGCGGTGCCCCCCGGGCCCCGCGGAGGGGTCCCTAGGTTTGGTAGGGTCGAATCGGTTGAGTCCGGTCCCCTCCGCGGAGACCAGGCTTGGCTCGAGTCCGGGGTCGGCCTCCAGCCACGAGCCTCATCGACGACCCCCCAGCGGGTTCTTGAGGACTCCAGTCGTGATTCGCTCGAAACGTGGGCGAAACAAAGAAGATCTCGGTCTTGGACGCACCAACGCAACGAGCGCCGCTCCCGCATGCGGGAGCGG
>JBCCSK010000308.1:0-7350 GCA_039200205.1 Planctomycetota bacterium | reverse complement strand
GTCGACATGGTGCTGGATCGCCGCAAAGCGACGTCCGTCGTCCGACGGCTCCAGCCCCATCGCGACGGTGAACTCGCTGGCGAGGAAGCCCCTCGACGCAGCCGCAGAACCGCACCCGATCGTCATCCGCGCGCGCGCACCGTCGAGGTCGAGCTCGCCAATCCGCGCCGAGTTCGCGAGCGTCACCCTCACGCGCCGGATCGCTCCGTCGGGACCGCGCTCGACCGAATCAGGGTCGAGCCTCAGGGCGTCCGCGACCGTCTCGATGGCCGACTCGAAGAGTCCGAGGTCCGGTGCATCCTCCGAGAGGCCGGCAGCCGCGAGCTCGTCGAGCAGGTCGTCGAGAGGTGATGACAGCGGCGCGACTTCTGCAACCGAATCGCGCTCGACGCTATCGGCGCGCTCACGCTGGACCGATTCGGACGTGGAGCGAGCAGGACGTTCGGATTCGACGGCCGTGAGGTCCGCTCGGTCTGGCGACGTCGCGCGCTCGACGGTGGCGGCCCGCCGCGTCGGGCTCGAGCCGTCGATGACCGCCCAGGCAGCCACCAGGACCACCGGGACGGCGACGATCGCAAGGAGGGTCTTGCTCATGAGGACACCGGACTGCAAGAGCGGCGTGGCGGATCGGAGGGTGTGCGACTCGATCGAACTCGCCGAGTCGGTGGCTGCACGGAAGGGCGCGAGAGCTGCGAGCCAGTTCCCACGGCTCGCATGCCGTCGATCGAGGGAGCGCCGAAGGCCCTCGAGACCGCGCGCGAGCTGAGCGCGCACGGTGGCAGGTGCGACGCCCCGGCGGCGCGCGATCTCGGCTGGCGCCATGTCGTCGATGTAGCGCATCAGGAGGACGTCGCGCTGCGCCGCGGGAAGGCGCTCGATCTCCTCCAGGACGATGCGCATCGTCTCGGAGCGCTCGACGAGCCCGCTCGTCGACGGCGCGTGTGCGCCTGTCGACTCGGACGCGGCCGCCTCGCGTGCGCGGCGGCGCGCCTCGCCCCTGCGGATCTCCGCGCTGCGCCGGCGAAGGACGCCCGCGAGGAACCCGCGCACGTCCCGGATCGGTCGCCTCGTGCGGATCGCCGCGCCCAGCGCGTCCTGCACGAGGTCGTCCGCGTCGACCCGGTCGCCCGCGAGGGAGCGCGCGAGTCGCCGGAGCCAGACCGAGTGCTCGAGGAGGGCCCTGACGTCCTCGGGGGAAGAATGCTCACTCATCGCGCGATCGAGTTGCCGCGGGCGTCCGAGCGCTGCCTGGAATCCGGTCCGTTCCCCGCGAGATCAGCAGTTCGGCCAGGCGAGCAGTGTGACACGGCCCCACGAACGCGTGCCCGAGGCGCTACCCTCTCGCCCATGACCGACGCCCCGAACGCCCCCTGGTCCGATCCGATGCCCGAAGAGCAGTTCGCGTTCATGCGCGACCTGCTCGCCGCCCCGAGCCCCGTCGGCTACGAGGGCGCGATGACCTTCGGCGTTCTCGAGCCGTACTTCGAGAAGATCAAGCTGCCCGGATGGAAGATGCGGCGCTTTGCGGGGAACGCGTCGCTCGTCCTCGACACCGCGCCCGATGACGGCGACGCGCTGACGATCCTCGTCGTCGGCCACGCGGACAAGATCCGGATGCAGGTCCGGAGCATCGGCGACGACGGCAAGGTCTGGATCGACTCGGACTCCTTCCTGCCGATGACGCTCATCGGTCACGAGGTGCTCCTCTTCTCGCGCGAGCCGACCGACCCGGCCCGGACGCAGGTGCTACGCGGCGGCACGATCGAAGCGCTCGGGGCGATCCACTTCGCGGACGCGAAGACGCGCAGCGGAGACGTTGGGATCAAGAGCAAGCAGCTCTACCTGGAGCTCCAGCTGACCGGCGACGACCGCAAGACGCAGGTCGAGGCCCTGGGAGTGCGGCCCGGCGACCCGATCCTGCTCAACCGTCCTATCCGACGCGGCTTCGGCAAGAACGCCTTCTACGGCGCGTACCTCGACAATGGTCTCGGCGTCTTCTGCGCGGCCGAGGTCGGGCGCCTCCTCGCCGCGTCCGGCGGGACGAGCAGCGTGCGCGTCCTCCTCGCCGCGGCGAGCCACGAGGAGATCGGGCGCATGGGGAGTCGCGTGATCGCCGGCGAGATGGCGCCGGACGTCGTGATCGCGGTCGACGTCAACCACGACTTCGCCGCTGCCCCGAGCATCGGCGATCGCAGGATGACGCCGCTCGAGATGGGCAAGGGCTTCACGCTCACGACCGGCGCCGTCGTCAGCGAGCAGCTGAACTCGATCGTCGAGGGCGAGGCCGTCAAGCACGGCATCCCGTACCAGATCAGCGTCAGCGGACGCGACACCGGCACCGACGGCATGGCTGCCTTCTTCGCGGGCCGGGATGCGGCGACGACGTCGGTGGGCTTTCCGATCCGCAACATGCACACGATCTCGGAGAGCGGAAACACGTCGGACGTCCTCGCCGCGATCCACGCGATCACGGCCGCGATCCGGACGATCGACGAGCGCGGGATGACGCGCGGCGACTTCGAGCGTGGTCACGTCCGCCTGGACAACGCGACGGTGGTCGAGCCCCAGGCCTGACACCGAGTTCGGTTACGCGGCTTCGCTTCGCTCCACCGGCACGGCCTCGGGCACCATCCCCAGCGCGGTGACCGGAGGCGCGGCGGAAGGCCTCCGCCCCGGCAACCGCACGAAGTCGCGGACCAACGGGTACCGCCAGAGTTCGCCGTCGTTGGCCTTCAGCGCGCCGATGCACGGCAGCACGACCGCCGCGATCATGACGGCGAAGAACGGCAGCATCCCGAAGATGAAGAACGAGAGCGCGAAGGCGAGAACGAGCGCTCCGTGGATGCAGAGCGCAGCGTTCATGAGCATCTCGCCGTGGCGGTCGACGCGCTCGGAGCGGTTCCTGCGCATGAACCACATCGAGGCCGGAACGGCGGCTCCAAGGACGGGAAGGACGTAGCTCGCGAGCAGGCCGATGTGCATCGACATCGTCCACTGGCGGATCTCATTCTCGGTCATCGTGCGCGGAACGCGCGTCTCGTCGTGGCTCTGCATCGGCACATCGGATCGTGGTCACACCGTTTCGCCACGCTCGAGCCCCCTCGCCCTCGCTCCCCAGCGCCACGGTCGCGGCAACCTATCGGACCGAACGGACGATGAGGATGAGCGCGACGCGGGACGGTCCCGCGTCGAGCGTCAGGGTTTCGTCAGCGCACGAACGGAACCTCGCCAAGGTCCGTCGAGCGCATCGTGACGGCGTCGATCTCGCCTCCGACACCGATGACGAAACGAAGCGTGTCGCCGTCGGAGTCGATCGCAAGGACGTCGGTCTCGTCGGTCGGACGAACGGTGCGAGGCGAGTCGCCGAGGCGGACGCGGAGCGCATCGCCGTCGATCTCGACGTGGAGAGTCCCGAGCCATTCGCTCCGATAGGCGCCGGCGTAGAGGCCCACTGGCCGAGACAGGTGCTCTGCGTCGACGCGGGACTCGCGCCGCTCGCCCTCGACCGTGCGGTCGCCCTGCTCGCGCGGAGCGAGACGCTCCCAGGGGTCCCAGGGAAGCTCGGCGTCCGAGACGGCGCGCGAACAATCGGCGGCGACCGCGAGCGCCCAGCGCCTCGCGAGGTCACTCCCGTTCACCAGGACGAAGAAGCCGGCGTCCTCCTCGGGGTGCAGGACGACGAACGCGCTCGCGCCGACGTAGCCGCCTCCGTGAGAGAGAACGGGGACGTCGCCGATCGCTCCGCTCTGCCAGCCGAGGCAGAAGCCGTCCATGACGTGGATCGGCCCCTGGGGGGCCTGATCGGCGTGCCGGAACTTCATCTCGCGGACGAGCTCGGCGTCCACGACCTGCGTCTCGCCGATGCGACCGTCGTCGAGGTTGAGGAGGATCCAGCGCGCGCCGTCGATCGCCGAGATCCCGAGGCCGCCGGCCGCGTGCATCGTGCGGTCCGTCTTCCGCTGTGCGACGCGCGCGAACCCGTCGGGCGTCGGCTCCAGCGGCCAGGCGCAGTTCGGGTCGCCGTAGAGACGAGACGCGTAGCCGGTCGTCCGCGTCATCCCGGCGGGAGCGAGGATCCGCGACTCGAGCCAGTCGCGCCAGTCTCCGCCCGTGACGCTCTCGATCACCTTCCCCGCGAGGGTCAGGTTGACGTTCGTGTACTGGGGACGGCCCGCCACCGTGCCGCGCTTCAACCAGTGCCAGTACCGGTCGCCCGTGATCTCCCCGGTGTACGCGTCGAGGAGGACGATCGGGCCCGACTGGATCCCGAAGCGGTGCGAGAGCAGGTCGCGGATGGTCGCCGTCTCCTGGATCTCGCGGTGCTCGTCCGGAAGCTCGAAGCGGGGCAGGATCTCCCTCACCGGATCGTCGAGGTAAAGCTTCTCGTCCTCGACGAGGGCGCAGGCCGCCATCGCGGTGAACGTCTTCGTGATCGAAGCGATGTAGAACATCGTGTGGCCGTCGACCTTCGCCTCGGGATCGACGTCCCGCTGCCCGAGCGCGTGGACGAACACGTCGTCGCCGCGGACGATCGCGATCGCTGCGCCGGGCACCTGGAAGCGATCCCTCTGCGCCTCCCAGTGGGCGGCGAGCGCTCCGAGGTCGGGGTCTCCGGCGAAGGGAAGCGGGACGAGGGGGTCGTCCGGGGCCGCGACGAGGGTGAGGGCGAGCGCGTGGAACAAGGTCATGGGTGCAGGGTCGCAGGAGCCGCGTGAGCACCCAGTCTCCCGTCCCGTCGGACGCGCGCTTGAACGAATGGAACCCGCGGTTCGCGAGAGCGACCCTCAGGTGCCCGCGAACAGCCTCGCGATCAGCGAACGGTACGCGCCGGGCGTCAGCCCCGTCTCGCGCCGGAACGCACGCGTCAGGTGCGCCTGGTCGGCGAAGCCGGCGTCGAACGCGACCGCGGCCAGGCCGCCTCTCGATTCGGGGAGGACCGCCGCGGCAGCGGCGACCTGATGGCGACGGCGGTAGTCCGTCGGAGCGCATCCGAAGCGCGCGCGAAACGCCCGCGCGAACGACACGGGGTGCATCGCGACGGCCTCGGCGGCGCGCCGGACCGACGCGCGGCGCGCGAGCTGAGCCTTCGCCGGAGACAGGGCTGAGCCCGAGTCACCGGCGGCCCGAGCCACGCGAGCCACCTCCCGCAGAGCATCCTCGACGGTGACGGTCTCGCCGGCTGCACCGTCGGTGAAGCTCTCGACGATCGCCAGCATCGCGGCTGCGCCCGGGCCGCCGCGCGTGTGGACGACGTGCTCGACGCCCGTGAGCTCGTTCGGGAGCGCGCCGGGATCGAGCTCGACCGTCACGGTCCGCGTCGGCACTGCGCCAGTGACCGACGCGTGCGGGAACCCGGCGGGCTTGAAGAGAACGTCGAGGGTCCCGCAGTGCTCGACCTCGCCGAGCCTCGACTCGCGGAACGACCCGGTCAGAACGAGCGAGAGCGACGCGCACGCGTGGGAATGCTCGGGCGTCGCCGAGCGCGTGCCGTGGGCGACGACGTGGACCCGCGACCCGGACGACAGCTCGGTGGAGGCGACGGATCGGCCGTGCGTGATGCGTCGGATCGGTCGGGTCATGGGAGCTGATTGGGGGAATCGAGGCCCGAGTTTCCAAGCCGGCGACTGCGACTCGGCCGGCGAGGCCGCGTCGTCGAACTTCTCGAAGGGAGTCAGGATCCTATTCGCTCGACGCTTCAACGGTCGCGCTCTCGGTGTTCGGAGTCGCCGCGTTGCGCTACAACGCAGGCATGAGATTCCCGCTCATCGCTGCCTTCGCCCTCGTCTTTCTCGCGCTCACTCCACCCGGCTCGGCCCAGTTCAAGAAGGAGAAGCACCCCGACAAGGGCATCGCTTCGATCGAACGACCGAGGCTCTTCGACCCTGTCCCCGTCCAGCCGGGCGAGGAGTGGATCCAGCTCTACTACCGGGAGCGCAAGCCGGATTCGAAGCAGAAGAGTCGCAAGGAGCGCCGCTTCTACCCGGTGCTCTACGTCCTTCGCATCCCGCGCGTGAACGTCGCGCCGGAGTCGCAGACGTCGAAGGAGCCCGGCGACTCCGACGAGTCGCCCAAGCCCCGCGTCGTCGACTTCCCGACGTACGTGCGGTACGAGCTCAACCCCGGCGACCCCGACGAGCCGGAGTGGACCTGCACCGACGAGGGTCCGGGGAAGAAGGAGAAGACGCACAAGACGCGGGTGTGGCACCTCCGAGGACCAAGGCGCAGCAACGACCAGTTCGAGGGCTGGGCGTACACGTGGGAGGACGAGGCGCACACCGTTGCCGTTCTCGGGATCTGCCTCGCCGCCGACTCGAAAGAGATGCGGAAGCTGTGGAAGCGGACGGGAGAGCGCCTCGATCTGACTCCGACCGTCGGCTCCGATGCCGAGAGCCAGAAGTGGGCTCGGCGGTACGAGCGAAACGGCATGAGTCACCCCGAGTTCCGCATCAGCGTCCGCAAGGAGCTCGTCGAGCCGTGGAAGGCCGAGGACACCGAGAACTTCATCGTCCTCTACAACACGAAGGATCAGCCGCTCCTGCGGAAGATCATGCGCGACCTGGAGCTGTGCCGTGAGCAGTACATGGAGCTGTTCCCGCCCGCCGAGAAGTTCGATGCCGTTTCGGCCGTGCGGATCTGCAAGGACCGGGACGAGTATCTCGCGTACGGCGGGAGGCCGGGCTCAGCGGGCTACTGGAATTACGTCGCGGAGGAGCTCGTCCTCTACAACGCCGAGGTACACGAACGCGGCAAGCGCGCCGACGACTCCGACACGTTCATCGTTCTCTACCACGAGGCGTTCCACCAGTACATCCACTATTCGACGGGTGAACTGCCGCCACACTCGTGGTTCAACGAGGGATACGGAGACTACTTCTCGGGCGCGACGATCCGAAACGGCAAGTTCGTCCGGATCGACGTCAACCCGTGGCGCATCGGGACGGTCCAGTACTTGATCGAGAAGGACCGCCACAAGCCGTGGCGCGACATCATCAAGTATGAACAGTCCGAGTACTACACGGACCCTGGCAGCAACTACGCCCAGGGCTGGTCGATGGTGTACTTCCTCAACAAGTCACCGGTCGCCAGAAGGAACGACCGCTGGGCGGCCATCCTGCCGACGTACTTCGAGACGCTGAAGACGGCCTACGCCGAAGAGCTCGACGAGGCGGGCAACCCGCGACTCCTGATCCACCGGGCCGAGCCGGGGAAGCGCGCGCGCAAGAGGGCGCTCGCGGCTGCGTTCGAGGGCGTCGACCTCGACGACCTCGAGGAGGAATGGGCGAAGTACATCGCGAAGCTCGAAGCGCCGCGACGGTGAAGCCGGTTCAGCGCGAGCGACCTGAACCCGGT
>JBCCSK010000307.1:0-7458 GCA_039200205.1 Planctomycetota bacterium | reverse complement strand
GTCCTTCGACGAGCGGCGCCAGATCCTGGGCGAGCTCGCTTCGAAGGAGAACTGACGCCTTCTGCTCGGCGGGCGCGTCGCGGGCGGCCCAAACCCGGTTTGGAACGTGCCCGACCCCGCCCGCGCCTGCGGCGCGAGCGGGGTCGTGCACGTTCCAAACCGGGTTTGGGCCGCCCGCGACGCTCCCGACGAGCAGAAGGCGTCAGTTCTCCTTCGACTCGAGCTCGCCCAGGATCTGGCGCAGCTCGTCGACGGACTCCTTGCTGAGCGCGCCGTCCTCGGCTTCCGCGATCAGCGCGAGCGCGCGGTCGAGACCGCTCCTCGCCTGCGCCGGCGGAGCGCTGATGGCCGCCACGTCGTTCGTGGGCTCGACGTCGTCGAAGGTGGCGTCGTACTCGGCGATCGAGCTCCGGTCGATCTTGCGGGCCTCCAGGATCTCCTCGATCGCGGCCTGGAGCTGGACGTCCTCCGCGAAGTCGCCCATCGGGAACGCGCTCCCCCTGACGTCCTGGACGCGCCGGCGGACATCGATGCGGAGGAGGAACCGAACGTCCTCGCGGCTCAGCGACGTCCCGAGGGAGTCGTAGAGCTGGTCGAAGGCGGGGTAGCGGTCCGGGTCGTCGTAGTCGCAGTACGCGAGCGCCTCCAGCTCGTCGCGGTCCGAGTCGAAGTGCTCGTCGACCCACTGGCGCAGCTTGCGCGTGTTCTGGATCCGGCGCATCTCCTGGAGGCGCCAGGTCTCGCGGCGAATCGGATCGATCTCGATGTCTGGCGACACGCCGCCCGGCGAAATGATGTTGCCCTCCTCGTCGAGCTCGCGGTGGATCGAACGGCCGAGGGGCAGGAGGTAGCGCTCGATCGTCAGCTTGATGCGCGGGGCGTAGTCGAACTCGCCGTCCCCGTCGTAGTCGCGCGTGATCGGCTCCCAGTTGTCGCGGCGGTTGTTGCGGTTCTCGTCGCTGTACTCGTCGTCGCGCTCGTTCGCGAGCGGGATGAGGGACTGCACCGATCCCTTGCCGAACGATCGCTGTCCGACGATCTTCGCGCGGCCGAGGTCCTGGAGCGCGCCCGAGACGATCTCCGAGGCCGAGGCCGAGAAGCGGTTGATCAGAACGGCGACCGGGATGTCCTCGGGCACGAATGCCTGTGCGCGCGTGCGGTAGACGCTGCCGTCGCGGACGCGGCTCTCCGTCTTCACGACGGTCTCGCCCTCGGGGAGGAACAGGTCCGCGACCTCGCGCGCCTGGGTCAGGAGGCCGCCGGTGTTGTTCCGCAGGTCGAGGATGATCCCGTTGAGCTCGTCCTTGCCGGACTCGCGCGTCAGCTTGCGAATCGCGTTGAACACGTCCACTGCGGCGTTCCGGCTGAAGGTCTGGAGTTCGACGAGCCCGATGTCACCGGGCAGCAGCGTGCTCTGGACCGACGGGATCGCGATCTGCGCGCGCTCGACCCGGACGAGCATGTCCTCGGTCGGTCGGTCGATCAGCGCGGGGTCCATGCCGCGACGCCAGACGTACAGTCGCACCTGGGTGCCGGGCTTGCCCTTGAGGCGCTTGATGACCTCGTCGGTCGGCTCGCCGACCGTCGGCCAGTCGTTGATCCGCACGATCTTGTCGTCGGTCCCGAGCCCCGCGCTGTACGCCGGGCCCGAGTAGATCGGGCGCGTGATCGTGAACAGACCGTCGTCGGGGTCGTTGTTGACGTAGGCGCCGATCCCGCCGTACTCGCCCTCCAGGTCCTGTTCGAACTTCTCGTACGACTCGGACGAGAAGTACGACGAGTGCTCGTCGAGGCGCTGGAGCATGCCCTGCATCGCGGCCTCCAGGAGCTCGTCGCGGTCGACCTTGTCGCCGTCGAGGTGCAGCTCCTGGATCATCGCGATCAGCCGCTCGACGCGCGCGAGGTCCTGGGGGATGTCGCCGGCCAGCCGCCGGGTTCCCTCGTCGCGGCGCATGCGCCGCAGTCGCGACTCGTAGAACCGGTCCTGCCGCAGCCGCTCCAGGTAGGCGCGCGCCAGCCGTCCGGTCTCGCCCGGGAGCTGGGCCAGGCGATCGAGCTCGTCCTCGACGCCTTCGACCTCCTCGACGGACCCGATCTCGGCGAATCCGAGCGCGCCCGCGGCGCGCAAGTTGGGGTCGCTCGACTCGAGGAACGAACCGAGCACCCGCCGCGCCGAGGCGATCTGCGAGCCCGTGCCGAGGTCGGTCGCAGCGACCGCCGCGGCGACGCGGAGCTCGATGGGGGCCGAGGCGCTGTTGGCGCGCCCCAGGAGGGCGTCCGCCGCGTCGCGCTTCACGTCGCGGTCCGAGATGTCGGGTGCGATCCCGCCGAGCAGCTCGGTCGCCGCGCGGGCGAGCTCGGGGTCGCCGTTGGAGAGCACCGGGGTCACCGACGTCGCGATCAGCGCGAAGTCGGGGTCGTCGCCCGTCATCCGCAGCGTGGCGAGGAACAGGATGGAGCGCGGGTCCTCTGGGCCCCTGCGCAGCATCGAGTCCACGGCCGCGTCGAAGTCCGCGCCGTACTCGTCGCCGATCAGTCCGCCGACCCGCGACGCCTCGCGCCAGAGCTCGGTCGCGCCCATCTCGCCCACCGCGCCGAGGCGCTCCTCGAGCAGTTCGACGACCTCGTCCTGCTGCGGAGTCGTCGTCGGAGCGAGGGAGGCGTTGGCCATCGGGCTCGGGCCGAAGCCCAGCGCGAGGCCTGCAGCGGGGGCGACGACGAGGCCGAGGGCGGCGGGGAGGCGAAGGAAGACGCTCTGGGTCATGCGGCGATGGAGGGTCGGGGCGTGCGGTGGAAGCGGGCCGTGCGGTCGCGGCGCGCGTCGGCGCTGCGCGGACTATCGTCCCCGGGGGGGTGTCCACGGGAGCCGATGGCGACCTTGTAGGCCGGACTCTACGCTCGTGCTCGGCCGCCGCTGGAGCGCCCCGCGCGGAAGACGCAACTCGAACCGGCGGCCGCTCGCCCGCGCGGACCGCCTCGACGATGAACGACCCCGAGCCCCCCGACCCCTCCGCGTCGGCGGATTTGTCTCACATTGAGTCAGATGCGGCCGGCGAACAGCGCTCACGCATGGTGGACGTGGGTCGGAAGGCCCCGACGCGTCGCACCGCCCGCGCCCGCGCCCTCGTCGAGTTCCCTGCCGGGGTCCTCGAGGGGCTCCTCGCGGGTGGAGGGCCGAAGGGGCCCATCGAGGAGGTCGCCCGCGTGGCGGGGATCCTCGCCGCGAAGCGGACGGACGAGCTCGTCCCGATGTGCCACACCCTCCCGCTCGACGCGGTCGAGATCCGCTTCGAGGCGCGGGACGACCGCGTTCTCGAGGTGGCCTGTACCGCCTCCTGCACGGGCCCGACCGGGGTGGAGATGGAGGCCATGGTGGGGGCGTCCGTCGCGGCTCTCACCGTCTACGACATGACCAAGGCGGTCTCGAAGGGGATCCGCCTCGGCGCCGTCGAGCTGGTCGAGAAGACCGGCGGGAAGAGCGGCACCTGGCGCCGCGGCGACGGCTGAAGAGCGCTGTTCATCGCCGCCGGGGAAGATCGCCGGGGTGGCGCTCGGTACAGTTCCCGGCCCTCGTCCCGTCCGCCTCCCGCGGCGTCAGCACGGCGCGGCCTCCGCCCGACGCACCCTATGGACCTGAAACTCATCCGCAATCTCGTGCGCATCATGGAGCGCGGCGAGGTCGACGAACTCGAGATCGAGGACGACAAGGCCGGCCTCCGCGTTCACCTGCGCCGGGGACCCGCCGGCGCGTACGGTCAGCCCTCGGTCATGATGATGCCCGGAGCGGCGGCCCAGCCCGGAGCGACCGGCGGTGCGCCGCTGTCCTCGGGCGGATCCGGCGACGGCGCGACGACCGACGCACCGGCCCGCGCGGCCGGCGTCGAGGAGATCGTCTCGCCGATGATCGGCACGTTCTACTCGGCGCCTTCGCCCGACGCCGAGCCGTTCGCGCGGATTGGCGACAGCGTGGGCGACGAGACCGTCATCTGCATCATCGAAGCGATGAAGGTCATGAACGAGATCAAGGCCGAGACCAGCGGCGAGATCGTCGAGATCCTCGTCGAGAACGGTGAGCCCGTCGAATACGGGCAGCCCCTCTTCCTCGTCAAGACGCGCTGATGTTCCGGAGAATCCTCGTCGCGAACCGCGGGGAGATCGCCCAGCGGGTCATCCGCGCGTGCCGCGAGCTCGGCATCGAGACGGTTGCCGTGTACAGCCAGGCCGACGCCGACTCGCTGCACCTGCGCATGGCGGACGAGACGATCTGTATCGGTCCGCCGCCGAGTGCCTCGAGCTACCTCGACATCCCCTCGATCATCTCCGCGGCCGAGATCGCGGACGTCGAGGCGATCCACCCCGGCTACGGATTCCTGTCGGAGAACGCGCACTTCGCCGAGGTGTGCCGCTCGTGCAAGATCGAGTTCATCGGGCCGGACTCCGAGACGATCGACGCCCTCGGCAACAAGGCCCGCGCTCGCGAGATGGCGATCGCTGCGAAGGTCCCCGTCGTCCCGGGCTCGGACGGGCCCGTTCGCGACGAGTCGACGGCGGCCCAGGTCGCGCAGGAGATCGGCTACCCCGTGATGATCAAGGCGTCTGCGGGCGGCGGCGGGCGCGGCATGCGCGTCGCGAGCAACGAGCCGAGCCTCCTGCACGGGATGCGCGCGGCCCAGGCGGAGGCCCTCGCGGCGTTCGGCGACGACACCGTCTACCTGGAGAAGTTCGTCGAGAAGGGTCGCCACGTCGAGGTCCAGATCCTCGGCGATCGCCAGGGGAACGTGATCCACCTGGGCGAGCGCGACTGCTCGGTCCAGCGCCGCCACCAGAAGCTGATCGAGGAGTCGCCGTCGCCGATCCTCACCTCGAAGCAGCGCGACAAGATGTGCGCGGCCGCCGTGCGCCTCGCCAAGTCGTCGGGCTACCACAACGCCGGCACGGTCGAGTTCCTCGTCGACGGGGACGGCAGCTTCTACTTCATCGAGGTCAACGCGCGGATCCAGGTCGAGCACACGGTCACCGAGCTCGTCACCGGGATCGATCTCATCCAGGAACAGATCCGCGTCGCGGCCGGCGAGCCCCTCCGGTTCCGCCAGAAGGACATTCAGAACCGCGGCCACGCGATCGAATGTCGGATCAACGCCGAGGATCCGTCGCTGGATTTCCAGCCCTCGCCGGGCCAGATCGCCAGCTTCGTCCCTCCTGGGGGCCCTGCGGTGCGTATGGACAGCCACTGCTACAGCGGCTACCGGATCCCGCCGAACTACGACTCGATGATCGGCAAGCTGCTCGTCCACCGGCCCACTCGCGAGGAGGCGATCCGCACGATGATGCGGGCGCTCGACGAGTTCGTGATCGAGGGGCCGAAGACCACGATCCCGCTCCTGCGGGAGGTCCTCGAACAGGGCGAGTTCCAGAAGGCCGAGCACGACACCAAGTTCCTGGAGCGCTTCCTCGCCGCGGGCACGTCCCGCACCGCGAGTCCAGCCGGAGTCGCGGCCGAGGCTCGCGCCTGAGTCCCGCCCCGTCCTCGATTCGATGAGCGCACCCCGACGAAGCGACCGGCGGCCCCGCCGACTCGTCCCCGCGCTCGGGGCGCTCGTCCTCGCCCACCTGGCGAGCGGCTGCTTCGATACCCAGAGGTACCCCGGGATCCTCGAACCCCAGATCGTTCCGCTCCCCGACGGAGCGAAGAGCGCCTACGAGCGAGGGCCCGAGGAGGCGTTCGTCATCCGGCACGCCGACCCTGTCGGGGTCCGCGTCGCCGAGAGCAACGAGAAGTACGACCTCGCGTTCTACGACAAGCGCACCCGCGTCCCCGCGGGCTCGTGGGTCTTCACAGGAGCCCAGGCCCACGCCGAAGTGCTGCTCGCTGGAGCGACCCAGATCACGCTTCGCGGGCGCTGCTCGGGCGTCGTGGGCTCGGAGAGTCGCCGCGAGCCGGTGTTCCGGCTGATCGACGTGGGCAACGCGAGCGTGACCTTCGGGGAATCGGGTCAGGTCCAGCTTCCCGGCGGGGCGGTCCTGGAGAGCGACACGGGGCCCTTCGTCGTCGAGTCCGTTCGGCACCGCATCGTCCGCGTCCGGAACCGCTCCGGCGGGATCGGACGCATCGCGTACCGCGACTCGATCGTGACGATCGAGCCCAGCGAGAGCGTCGACCTCGCTCTCCTCGAGGGCGGCACGGTGCCGTACGAGGTCGACCCGTCCGCGCGCGCGGTGCTTTCCGAGGCCGGACGGCTCCAGCTGCGCGGAGAGGTCGACGTCCTGGCGTCCGATGACGGTACGCTGCTGCGCTCGAGCGGAACGGGTCAGGTCGAAGGCCTCGGCCTCACGCTCGACCTGGGACCCGGCGACGAGGTGCGCGTTCTCGGCCTCGGCTCGAGCGCGCCGCGCTGACGCCGCGCCCACGGACCCCTCCTCCGCGGCCCCGAGCCCCTACGAACCGCACCCGACCGATGCGACGCGTCCTGATCACCGGCGGAGCCGGCTTCCTCGGAAGCCACCTCTGCGAACGCTTCCTTGCCGAGGGCTACTCGGTCATCTGCATGGACAACCTCGTGACGGGGTCGCTCGAGAACGTCGAGCACCTGTTCGGTCGCGAGCACTTCACGTTCATGCGCCAGGACGTGACCGAGTTCATCCACGTCCCCGGGGACCTCGACGCGATCCTGCACTTCGCTTCGCCGGCGAGTCCGATCGACTACCTGGAGCTGCCGATCCAGACGCTCAAGGTCGGCTCGCTCGGAACGCACAAGGCGCTCGGTCTCGCCAAGGCGAAGGGGGCGCGCTTCCTCCTCGCGTCGACGTCGGAGTGCTACGGCGATCCCGAGGAGCATCCGCAGAAGGAGTCCTACTGGGGCAACGTCAACCCGGTCGGGCCGCGCGGCGTCTACGACGAGGCCAAGCGCTTCGCCGAGGCGATGACGATGGCGTACCACCGCTACCACGGCGTCGAGACGCGCATCGTCCGGATCTTCAACACGTACGGGCCGCGCATGCGGCTCAACGACGGTCGCGCTCTCCCGGCTTTCATGGGGCAGGCGCTGGAGGGGCGTCCGATCACCGTGTTCGGCGACGGCTCGCAGACGCGCTCGTTCTGCTACGTCGACGACCTGATCGAGGGCATCTGGCGCCTGCTCAATTCCGACGAGGCCGAGCCCGTGAACATCGGCAACCCCGCCGAGATGACCATCCTCGAGTTCGCCCGCAAGGTCGTCGAGCTGACCGGGTCGAACTCCGAGATCGTCTTCAAGGACCTTCCGGCCGACGATCCCAAGGTCCGTCAGCCGGACATCACCAAGGCGCGGACGATCCTCGGCTGGAGTCCCGAGGTCGACCTCGGGACCGGCCTGGAGCGCACCCTCGAGTACATCCGCGGCAAGGTCGAATCGCGGCGGGAAGAGAGCCACGTCGGCGCCCCGTCGAAGGGCTGACGCGGAGCGGAAGCGACCATGTGCG
>JBCCSK010000306.1:0-7478 GCA_039200205.1 Planctomycetota bacterium | reverse complement strand
GGCCTCGACGTCGTCGCGGCGATTCCGGTCGACGAGCGGCCGCTCGTCGTCTTCGCGACCGCCTTCGACGACCACGCGGTCGAGGCGTTCGACCTGCACGCCGTCGACTACCTCCTGAAGCCGTTCGACGACGAGCGCTTCGCCACCGCTCTCGCGCGGGCGCGCGAACGACTCGCGGCGGAAGGCCCCGAGCCCGGCCGGCAGCGACTCGAGGGGATGCTGGAGGAGCGCGGCGAGGAGCGCCTTGCGATCCACCGCGAGGGGCGGGTCGTACTCGTCCCCTTCGACGAGATCGTCTGGGTCGAGGCCGCGGACCAGTACGCGCGCCTGCACCTCCAGGACGGACGCGAGGAGCTGATGCGCGCCTCGATGGGCCACCTGGAGAAGAGGCTCGCAGGCGCCGGCCTCCTTCGCGTCCACCGCTCGGCGATCGTCGCGCAGCGCGTCGTGCGGGCGCTCGAAACAGCGACGTCGGGAACGGGCCGCCTCGAGCTCGCCGACGGAACCAAGGTCCCGGTGAGCAGGACGCGGATGGCCTTGGTCCGCCGCGTCCTCGGCGGGGCGAGCGCGTGACGCGGGGAACCGCTCGCAACACGCCGACCACCGCGCCCGCCAAACGGCGCGATCTCGCGCGACCAGGGGGTGCGTCGGCGGTTGAAGGGGCGCCGAATGGCAACGCGCGTCCCGCCGCGGGACGCAGCTCCGACATGCTCAGACGATCCCAGACCACCCCGCTCCTCGCGAGCGCACTCGCGCCGCTGCCGGTCGTCCTGGCGGCGCTCGCACTCGACGGCACCGACCTCGCGACGCGCTACTCGACCGACCGCGCGTTCACCGTCGCGGTCGAGACCACTTCGACGACCGAGGTGCTCTCACGCGAGCTTCTGCGCGACGGCGAGCCCGTCGATCGCGGTGGACGCGGGGGCGGCGGCGATTCGAGCCGTACGGTTTCCTACGAGTACACCGACACGCCGCTCGAAGCCGAGGACGGGCGCCCGTCGCAGGTTCGCCGCGCCTTCGGGTCGATCGGCGGCGCGACGTCGTTCGAGATGCGGGGTGAGGAGATCGAACGCGCGGTCGAGAGCGCCTTCGAGGATCTCGTCGTGGTCCTCACGGACGACGACGGCGACGTCGAGATCGAGGTCGTTGACGGGAGCGGGCCGGACGACGAGAGCCGCCTGGACGGGCACCGGCTGACGCTCCCCCTCGACGCGCTCGCGCCGCCGGACGAGGTCGAGGTCGGCGATTCGTGGGACCTGGAGGACGGCGCGCTCAGCGCAGCGCTCGGGCTCGACGTCGCGGCGAAGCTCATCGACCGACCGGAGCGCCCCGAGGGCGGTGAGGGTCGCGGACGCGGTGGACGCGGCCAGGGCGGCGGCGGCGGCGGAAGCGGCTCGCTCGCGAGCGCCGAATGGACGGGCACGGCGACCTACACCGACCGGACCGAAGACGTCGAGGGTCTGACCTGCGTGGTGATCGAGATCGACGCGGAGGTCGAAGGCGACGAGGAGCTCGGCGAGGGAAGCGGCTCCAGAACGACCTCGGGACGCTTCGAGGGAGAGCTTCTCTGGTGCCTCGCCGAGGAGCGCCCCGTCAAGCTCGAGTTCGACGGAGAGGTCGAAACCGACACCAGCGCGCAGTTCGAATCCCGACGCGGATCGATGCAGATGTCCTCGAGTCAGCGCACCCGGATGGAGTTCATCGTCGAGATCGGGGCCGAGGCCGCGGAATCGAACGACTGAAGGACGCCGAATCGAACACGGAACAACAACGAACGAACGACGAACCACATCCCATGACGCAACCTCTTCCGATCCTCCTGGCCGCGAGCCTCATCACCGGCGGCGCCGCCGGAGTCGGCGCGACGATGCTCCTGACCCCGCCCGGCGGAACGCGCCCCGCAGACACGGTCGTCGGCGCGCCGAGCGACGACGTCCTCGCAGCGATCGAGGAGCTGCGCGCGGAGAACCGCGAGCTTCGTCAGCGCGTCGAGGAGATCGAGATCGACACGCAGCTCGCTCCGGTCCTCTCCAGCGGCGGCGGCCGCAGCGCAGTGAACGTCAGCGAGAGCGATCTCAAGGATGCGATCCGCGACACGCTCGCGTCGATGGGATCGGCCGAGTCCGGCTTCGCGCCGACGCCCGAGATGCAGAGCGTGGTCGAGAACGTCATCGAGATGCGCGAGGAGCGCGAGCGGCTCGAGCGAGAGCAGCGTCGCGCCGATGCGGAGACCGAGCGACTCGAGAACCGACTCGCGGATCTCCAGACCGAGCTCGGACTCGACCAGGGTCAGGTCGCCTCGATGCGCTCGATCCTGCAGGACGAGCGCGTCCGGCAGACCGAGATGCGAGACAAGATGCGCGAGGCGCGCGATGCCGGGACGATGAACATGACCGAGATGCGCGACATGTGGATCGAGATGCGCGATACCACGAACGCCGCGGTCGAAGGCGTGCTGTCGCCGTCGCAGTACGAGAAGTACGAGGAATCGCAGGAGAGCCGGCGCTGGGGCAGGCGCGGCGATGGAGGCGGCCCCGACGCCCCCCGCGGTCGTCGCGGCGGATGAGTGCAACGCGGTTCGTACGCGGCGGGTAAGGGCGAGCCCCTTCCGGCGCAAGCGGACCGCGCGTCGAGGAGCGAGTTGCGAGCCGGAGGCGGCGGGGCGCAGGGCCCCGCCGCCTCCACCCTTTTTGGAGAACGCGCTGCGTCAGGCTGAGAGGGTGGGATCGAACCGAAAGGGCGGGCGTACACTCGTCGGCTCGCCGCTCTCCAACTTCGACCGCTCCCCATGCGCTCCGACCAACGACCCGTCGCCCGTCACGTCCTCGCCCTGCGCATCGCGTTCGCGGGCCTCCTCGCCCTCGGTGTCGCCCACGGCGCCGGCGGCGACGGACGCCCCGACAAGTTCGCTCAGCTGCGCGCCGAGCTCCCGACGCCCAACGGATATCGGACCGCGTCCGGCGCGCCGGGCCACGAGTACTGGCAGCAGCAGGTCGATTACGTCATCGACGTCGAGCTCGACGACGAGACCCAGGAGATCACCGGGACGGAGCGGATCACGTACCGCAACAACTCGCCGGACACGCTGCGCTACCTCTGGCTGCAGATCGAACCGAACATCTTCTCCCCGGATTCGCACGCGGTCGCGACGCGACTGGCGCCGAACCTGGACGCGGGGATGACGTTCGGCTCGATGAAGAGCATGCTCGAGCGCGGCACGTTCGACGGCGGGGCGAGGGTCACCAACGTCTGCGACTTGACGGGGTCTCCGCTGGAGCACACGGTCGTCGATACGACGATGCGGGTCGACCTGCCCAAGCCGCTGGAGAGCGGCGAGACGTTCCAGTTCTCGCTCGACTGGACCTACCTCATCAACGACCAGCGCAAGTTCGGCGGACGCTCGGGGTTCGAATTCTTCGAGGACGACGGGAACTACCTCTACGAGATGGCGCAGTGGTTCCCGCGTCTCTGCGCGTACACCGACTACGCCGGCTGGCAGAACAAGGAGTTCCTCGGGCGCGGTGAATTCACCCTCGAGTTCGGGGACTACCTCGTCAGCATCACCGTTCCCGACGACCACGTCGTGGCGTCGACGGGCGTGCTCCAGAACCCGGACGAGTGCCTGAAGCCCGAGTGGCGCGAGCGGCTCGCCGCCGCGGAGACGGCCGAAGAGCCCGTGCTGATCGTCACGCGCGAAGAGGCCGAGGCGAACGAGACCACCGCCCCGACCGGGACGAGGACCTGGACCTTCGCAGCGCAGAACGTCCGGGACTTCGCGTGGGCCTCGTCGCGCAAGTTCCTCTGGGACGCGAAGCTCCACCCGATCGAAGGCGGCGAGCCCGTCTGGGCGATGTCGTACTGGCCGAAGGAGGGGGATCCCCTTTGGGGCCTGTACTCGACGCACTCGGTCATCCACACGCTGGACATCTACGGCAAGTTCGCCTTCCCGTACCCCTACCCCGTCGCGATCTCGGTCAACGGTCCGGTCGGCGGGATGGAGTACCCGATGATCTGCTTCAACGGGCCGCGCCCCGAGAAGGACGGCACGTACTCGGCGCGGTCGAAGTACGGCCTGATCTCGGTGATCATCCACGAGGTCGGGCACAACTGGTTCCCGATGATCGTCAACTCCGACGAGCGGCAGTGGACGTGGATGGACGAGGGCCTCAACACGTTCGTGCAGTTCCTCGCGGAGTCGGAGTGGCAGGACGACTACCCGTCCCGCCGCGGAGATCCGGAGAACATCGCGAGCTACATGACGAGCCAGTCCCAGGTTCCGATCATGACGAACTCCGAGAGCATCCTGCAGTTCGGCAGCAACGCGTACGCGAAGCCGGCGACGGCGCTGAACGTCCTGCGCGAGACCGTGCTCGGACGCGAGCTGTTCGACTTCGCGTTCCGCGAGTACTCGCGCCGCTGGATGTTCAAGCGTCCGGAGCCCGCCGACCTCTTCCGGACGATGGAGGACGCG
This sequence comes from Planctomycetota bacterium, assembly GCA_039200205.1. Taxonomy (GTDB): domain Bacteria; phylum Planctomycetota; class UBA1135; order UBA1135; genus Saltatorellus. The sequence continues at coordinate 3,007 of JBCCSK010000306.1, read as the reverse complement.
AGCGGCGTCGACCTCGACTGGTTCTGGCGCGGCTGGTTCTACACCACCGAGCACACGGACCTCGCCGTGACCGGCGTGACGCGCTACACGATCGACACGCGTGACCCGGAGGTCGAGAAGACGCGTCGCCGCGAAGAGCGCGACGGGCGACCGCTCACTCTGTCGACGGAGCGCAATCGCGAGCTGCCGAAGTACGTGGAGCGCTTCCCCGCGCTCGTCGACTTCTACAACTCCTACGACGCGCTCGACGTGACGCCGAAGGACGTTCGCGACTACGAGTCGTTCCTCGAAGGTCGAACCGATGAGGAGAAGGAGATGCTCCGCTCCAACCTGAGCTTCTACGTCATCGAGCTGGAGAACCTGGGCGGTCTCCCGATGCCCGTCCTCTTCGACGCGCACTTCGCCGACGGCTCCGTGGAGCACGTCCGCGTGCCCGCCGAGATCTGGCGCAGCAACTCGACGACGGCGTCCAAGCTCGTCATGAGCGAGAAGGAGCTCGTCCGCGTCGTCCTCGATCCGCGCCGCGAGACGGCGGACGCGAACGACGACAACGACGTGTGGCCGCCCGAGATCGGCGCGCGCCGAATGCAGCTGCGACCGAACCGCGACCGCAGCCGCAGCAACCCGATGCGCGAGGCCCGCGAGGAGACCGAGAAGATCAAGCGCCGCTCGCCGAGCGTGACGAGCGGCGCCTCCGAGGGCGACGAGCGCTGATCGCTCCCCCCGATCGTCAGCGCACCACGCCGTCGACGACGAGCGGCGGTGCGTTGACGATCGGGACCGGCCCGATCTCGGGCGTCTCGTAGATCGTCAGATCCGGAAGGACGAGGGTGTCCGCGTCCGCGACGTCGAGCTGCGGCGCGCCCGCGAGGTCGAGGCCGAGGGTCTGCTCGACCCAGAGCGCGCGCACGGCGTACTGACCGCCCGGTCCGACGAGGGTCCCGTCGGCGAGGGAGAACGCGGGGTACGTGCGGTCGGCGAACGTGTCGCCGTCGGCGTCGTACTCGACCGTCGGGAGCCCGAACAGTCGCCCCGGCCCGTAGTAGAAGAGCAGGGCCTCGTAGCCGTCGTAGGTAACGTCGCCGTTGATGTCGTCGACGGTCGAGTGGCTGTAGAGGAACTGGATCGGAGCGTCGAACGCCACGTAGTCGCCCGACGAATCGTAGAGCGCGACGAACTCGTTCCACGGGTTGTCGCCGGTCTCCCACACGAAGTACGTGGTCTCGCTCACGGGATCGGTCAGGTTCGACATCGTCGCGAGCGTGACGTCGAGCACGAGCGGCCCGGAGCGCAGTCCGTACGCGAAGGGTCCGTCCATCGGGTCGACCATCGACCGGAGCGCGACCGGCTCGAGCACGCTCGCGTCCCCCACGACGTCGTGGTTGAGCGTCATGTCGAAGCTCGTGATGCGGTAGCGGTGCGCGTTCGAGACGTTGACCGGAGTCGGGAGGTAGACGTCGCCCGAGTCGACCTCCGACTGCGTGATGTCGCCGCGCAGACCGCCGAGCGTCGCGAAGAGGCTGACCTCGGGCCCGAAGTCGAAGATCTCGTCGGACCCCGTGACGACCTCGCTGCGCTCGTACGAGACGTACGGGTCGGAGTCGACGTAGGAGATGCGCCCGAGCGACTGCGTGTACAGGAACAGCGCCCCGCCCGCAGCGGCGACGTCGATCGTGGTCGGCGGAACGATGTCGACCCAGGACTCCGTCAGGTCGTCGTAGGACTCGACGCGCTCCCAGTCGACGCCGTCGTAGGCGACCCGGTAGAGGGTCGACGTGGTCTGCCACTCGAAGCGCCGATCGACGACCTCGGCGAGATCGATCTCGCCGCGCGTCACGCGCAGGAGCCGGCCCGGCGCACGACGCACCGTGTAGGTCGTGAGTCCGTCGAGGCCCGTCACCGTGTCGCCGTCGGAGAGCGTCTCGCCCTCGGGGATCCAGGCGCCGTCGTAGCCGATCCAGGCGTACGAGCCCGACTGGAGCCGAACGCCGCGACCGGTCTCGAGCTCGACGCGGTCACCGCGCTGGACCCCGAGGTTCTGGTACAGGCCGTATCCGATGACGTGGTCCGTCGACTGTGACCGGTCGAAGGCGACCTCGGGGTCGCTCCCCGTCCGACGCTTGACGCTCGTCGCGTCGTACACGAGACGCGTGTCGGCGACGCGCTGGCCGCTGTCCCCGAGCCCCAGGTTGAAGCGGGTGATGTCGCTGAAGCGCGCGGCGCCCGTCCCCGCCATCGGGTCCTCCTCGACGACGAGCTGCGCCCGCAGCGCGAAGTCGCCGGGTGTGTTCTGCGGCTGATCGACGTCGCCGAAGACCTCGACGAACCGGAATCCGAGCTCGTCGGAGGCACTCGCGAACGTCCCGTACCCTGCGGGGTCGGCGACGGTCCCGAACTCCTCGACGGCGGCGAAGTTCAGCGACAGATCGCCGATGCGGTCGAGCATCGTCGGCTCGGACGTCACGACGAACTGGGTCCTCGCCACGGTGGGAACCATGGCGTCCTCGATCGGAAGCCAGAGCGATCCGACCTCGGGCTCGTCGTTCGAGGGCCGCGCCACGTCCGCGTAGACCATGTCGACGTACGAGCGACGATCGCTCCCGGGCACGCGCGTCCGATCGTCCTCCACGAGCGCGGAGTCGAACTGCGCCCGGTACGGCCCGCGGTTGAGGAGGGACGTGAACCGGGTCGGACGGGCCTGGCGCAGGATCGCGTTCAGGTCGCCGAACGTCTCGAAGACCGGGTCGTAGAGGAGGATCGTCGCGCGGTCGACTGCGAAGTCGGAGCTCGGCGCGAACCCGCTCGTCGGGCTGGGCACCTCGCCCTCGCGCTCCGCGACCGCTTCGCCGTCCGGCTCGACGACCGAGACGCTCGACGGCAGGCGGAGCGGGGCGATCACCGGTCCGGGCTCGGCCCGCTCCGCCTGCCGTCGAGCGTCTCGGTCGTCGAGCCGGACGGCGAAGCGGTCGCGGAGCGCGAGGGCGAGGTGCCCAGCCCGACGAGCGGG
>JBCCSK010000305.1:0-7482 GCA_039200205.1 Planctomycetota bacterium | reverse complement strand
GGACGAGGCGCGCGAGGCGGGCGAGGCCATCCTCGGGATGATGCTGAAGACGCCGCAGACCGGCGCCGACGGCCAGCTCGTGCGCAAGGTGTGGGTCGAGGACGATCCCGACGTAGTACTCCTTGGCGATGTCCGAGCCCTCTTCGACCCACACCTTGCGCACGAGCTGGCCGTCGGCGCCGGTCTGCGGCGTCTTCAGCATCATCCCGAGGATGGCCTCGCCCGCCTCGCGCGCCTCGTCCTTGGAGCGGACGAGCTTGACCCCGCCCCCCTTGCCGCGGCCGCCGGCGTGGATCTGGGCCTTGACGACGGCGACGGCGCTCGCGAGCTCGTCGTAGGCAGCGGCGACCTCGTCCGCGGTCGCGCACACGCGGCCGTTCGGAACGGCGAGGCCGGCCGTGCGGAAGAGCTCCTTCGCCTGGTACTCGTGGATCTTCATCGGGGATCGATCAGGGGCTTGGGACGGCGCGCTGCGCTCGGCCCGGGCCGAAATGGCGAAGCAGTGTAGAGACGCCCCGCGCCGGCATCCACCGGCGTACGCTCATCGCCGATGACGACCGACGCCGTGCCCGATGCGCCCGCGACGCGGGGCTCGATCCTCGTGGACACCGAGCTTCGTCGCCTCGTCGCCAGCGGGGCGCTCTCGGCGCCGGGCGGCCGCGACATCTCCCCGGACCAGATCCAGCCCGCGAGCGTCGACCTGCGGCTCGGCCCGGTCGCCCACCGCGTCCGCGCCGGGTTCCTGCCGAGCGACGTCCCGATCGAGGTGCGGATCGCACAGCTCGGCACCTCCAGGCTGGAGCTCGACGCGCCCGACGGCGCCGTGCTGGAGCGAGGGCTCGCCTATCTCGTCAAGCTCGAGGAGGCGCTCGACCTGCCACCGCACCTCGGGGTCCGCTTCAACCCGCGCAGCTCGACGGGCCGCTGCGACCTGTTCACGCGCGTCCTCTGCCCGGGCCACCCGCGGTTCGACGAGGCGCCTCCGGGGTACCGGGGTCCGCTGTGGCTGGAGGTGAGCCCGCTGTCGTTCCCCGTCCGGCTGCGTCGGGGGGACCGCCTCGGCCAGCTGCGCGTGCACGCCGGGCCGCCGGGCCTCTCGACGGACGAGCTCCGCGAGGTCCTGCGCGAGACGCCGCTGGCCTTCGACGGCGAGCGCCCCCTCGGGCTCGACGAGGTCCGCTTCGACGACGACGGCGGCCTGGAGCTCAACCTCGGGCTCGCCGGGCGAGATCCCGCGGGCTGGCGCGCCTCCCAGCACACCGAGGTCGTCGAGTTCAGCCGCGAGGGCGCCCACGACCCCGAGGCCTTCTGGGAGCCCGTCCGGGCCCCGAACGGGCGCTGCATCCTCGCCCCGGGGAGCTTCTACATCTTCGCGAGCCGCGAGCGCCTCCGCGTGCCGCCGCACCTCGCCGCGGAGATGCTCCCGGTCGACGTCGGGATCGGCGAGCTGCGGAACAACTACGCGGGGTTCTTCGACAACGGCTTCGGTTGGGCCGAGGACGAGGCGGGGCGCCCGGTCGGCTGCGGGACGCCCGCCGTGCTGGAGGTCCGCGCGCACGACGTCCCGTTCCTCGTCGAGGACGGCCAGGTGTTCTTCCGCCTCAAGTTCTTCCGTGCGTCCTCCCGACCCGAGAGGCTGTACGGCCAGGACCGTGCGGGGGCGAGCTACCAGGGCCAGGACCTGACGCTGGCCCGCGCCTTCCGCCGCGACTGATCCGAACGAGCATCGAGCGCCGCCGCGTGTCGCAAGAAGTCGACCCCTACGTCCAGCCCGGCAAGCGCGTCGGCGTCGTCCACCACCGCGGGAAGTTCGGCCAGGGGCTGAACGCCTGGCGGAAGCGGACGCCGCTGAACCCGTACTGGCTCGACTGGCGGCACCTCAGGAGGTCGGTCGAGTCGCTCGCCCCCCACGCGCGCGGCGTGCTCCTCGACGTCGGCGTCTCCGAGGGCCCGTACCGCGAGCTGTTCGGGCCGCACGTCGATCGCTACGTCGGCCTGGAGTACCCGCCGTCGATCCTCGACAAGCAGCCGGAGATGTGGGAGATGCTCCCGCGCGTCAAAGAGCTCGTCCAGGTGTTCGGCGACGGCGCCGCGCTGCCGGTGCTCGAGGGCAGCGTCGACACGGTGCTGTCGACCGAGGTCCTGGAGCACGTGCCGGACCCGCGCGCGCTCGTCGACGAGATGGCGCGCGTCCTGCGCCCCGGCGGCCACCTGCTGCTGACCGTCCCGTTCATCCAGCCGCTGCACGAGCTGCCGAGCGACTACTTCCGCTTCACCCCCTCGAGCCTGCGCCGCTTCGTCGAGGACGCCGGGCTGGAGGTCGTCTCGATCGAACCGCGCGGCAACTTCGCCTCGGCGAACGGCGCGATGCTGTCCCAGTGGCTCGTGCGATCGATCGGCGCCAAGGAGCGTCAGTCGGACGGGAGCTTCATCCCGTCGGCGTGGCGCGGCGCTCTCCTGATGCCGTTCACCGCGACGCTGCAGGTCCTGTTCCACCTCGCGTCGTTCCTGTCGAACGACCAGGCGGTGTGCCAGGGCTACGCGGTGATCGCGCGGCGGCCCGAGCGAGGATCGGCTACTGCGCCGAGTCCTTGATCGACTTCCAGACGCGGCCGAAGCCGTGCTGGAGTTCCTCCGCCGCGAGGCCGAGCGCCGAGAACACGTTGGTCGCCGTCTCGCCGACGGCGTCGCTCACGGGCTCGTACTGCTTCTTGAGCTCGTCGACGCGGCCCGAGAGCCGGTCGTACTCGTCCTTGGCGTCCATGCTCGCGAGGTGGAGCTTCACCTGGAGCTTGTCGCGCTCCTGCTGGAGCCGAGTGAGGGCGGCCTCGAGGGCGTCGCGGGATTCGGTCATGGTGGTCGGCCTCGTCGATGCGTGGTTCCGAGGCCGAGCATACCAGCCGCCGAATCAGTCGAGCGGATGACCGGCGTTGCCGAACGCTTCGATCACCGCGGCGCGGGCGTCGGCGTCGAGGCCGTCGGCGACGACCGTCGCGCGCTGGACCGGCGTCTTCCCGAGTCCGTCCTTCTCCGCGAGCGACTCGGGACGTAGCTCGGCGCAGGCGAGGAGCCGGAGCGCGGCCTGCTCGTAGTTGCCGCGCTCCGACTCGAGCTGGGCCGCCGCGGCGAGCGCGAGGACGCGGTAGTGGTTCGCCGAGTCGGCGAAGTCCGGAGCGGCGTCGACCGAGCGATTGAACGCGCCGAGGGACGCGTCGTACTGCGTGAGCGCAGCCAGGTCGCGACCAAGGTCGGCGTCCCTCTCGGCGGCGACGAGCAGCGCGAGGCCCTCGTACCAGTCGATCGTGGGTGCGAGCGTGGGATCGCCAACGGCCTTGCGCAGGCCCGCGTAGCGCGGCGCGATGCTCTCGGCGCCCTCGCTCGCGAGGACGTGGTCGCGGTAGCGCCGGTGCAGGTCGGGGTTCGCCGGGAACCGCCCGAGCGCCTCGGCCAGGACGTCCCCGCTGACGGCGACGTCACCGATCGTCGCGAGCAGCGTCAGGAGCGACGTCGCGTCCTTCTCCGTGCCGCTCGGATGCGCGATGAGCGTGCGGCCCGCCAGGAGCGCGTCCGCGACGTCCGAGGGCTGGTACGGCTCCTTCGCGCCAATCGCGTCGTAGACCCGGCGCGTACACGAGTCCTGGAGTGCGCGAAGCGTCCGAACGACGAGCGGGTCGCTCTGGAAGGCGATCAGGGACGGGAGCGCGGCGCGCGCCGCGGCGAACGACGCGTCCGATTGACCGAAAGCCTGCTCGCACACCGCCGCGATCCCCTGCGCCCCCGGAGCGTGTGCAGGCCCGACCGTCGCCGCGACGTCGATCGCCTCCGAGAAGGGTCCGGTTGGATCGTTCCCGACGGCTTCGTCCGCGACGCCGACCTGGAACAGGGCCGTAGCGCGGAGCAGCGCGCCGCCGGCGACGTCCGGCTGCGCGGCGAGCAGGGCGTCGACGGCGTCGAGGTTGGCGAAGGCCGTCACTCGATCGGGGAATGCGCCGACCGAGGCCGATGTGCGCGCCGCAGCAGTCCAGACATCGACGTTCCCGAGCGCCGAAGGCGTCGTCGTGCTGGCGAGCGGGTAGAGCGCAACCGCCGCATCCGGCGAGGTCTCGGCGGCGCCTTCCAGCGCCGCGACGGCACTCTGGAGCGCCGCGGCGTCGAGCGTGGCGCTCGCGCGAACGAAGAGCGCGATCTGCTCGCGCGAGAGGGCGTCCGCGTGAAATCCGAGTCGCTGCACCGCGGCGGCACGGACCGGAATCGCCTCGTCGCGCGCACCGAGGATCGCGACGTCGGGCGACGCGTTCGGCGAGGCGAGGATCGCGAGTCGCTCCTCGACGGTCGCGTCGAGGGCGGCCTCCAGCATCCGAGCCTCGACGACCTCGCGCGCGTCCGCGTCCGGGTAGCCGACGAGCTTGGCCGTCGGCATGGACGCGAAGTCGATCGGCTCGGCCTGGACGCCGTGGGTGCGCAGCGCGTCGTCGAGGCGCGTCGCGTCGTTCGTCAGGAAGATGTCGAACAGGATCGTCCCGTCCGGCGCGACGCCGACGTGGCGCGGCGCGACGCGGCGCTCGGAGAAGTAGCGCTCGTAGAGGATCGGCTCGATGTCCTGGTGCTCGGCGTCGGTCACCCGCCCGAGGCGCGGACTGACCATGCGCACACCGCGGTCGTCGTAGTCGCGCGCGACGTGATGGTCGGGCGAGACGACCAAGCAGACGAATCCGCTCGCGAGCTCCGCGAACGCGGGGTCGCGGTAGCGCCAGTAGGCGAGCGAGTCGCACGCCGTCTCGCCGTCCATGTTCACGCAGATCAGGAGCGGCTGTCCCGTCCGCTTCTGGACGGCCAGCGCGTCGTCGAGGTTGCGCTGCCACGGCATCAGCGGCGGGAGCGCGCGGCGCGCGTCCGTGATCCGCTTCCAGGAGCCCTCGGGCGCGCCCCGCGGCTTCAGCTCAGCGGCGACGAGAGCGCCGTCCCCGTTGGCATCGCGCGCGGTGAACCAGCGGGCGAGCGCGTCGAGGTCGATCTTCCCGGTGGCGCCCGGGTCGATGTCCGCGGTCAGGGTGTGGAGGGTGACGCCCGGCGTCATCGCGTTGCGGTTCTCGGGCTCGCGCGCCTTCGACTCGCCGATCCAGCGGTGCAGCACGCCCTCCTTGTCTTCCTCCGCCTTCCACTCGGAGAGGACGGCCTCACGCTCGCTCTCCGTCACGCGGCCGTCGCCGTCGCGGTCCGCGGTCTCGATGAGAAGGAGACGCGCCGTGCGGTTCACGTACGCCTGCGAGAGCACCGGATTCTCGCCGCTGAGGCTGCCGCCGCGCAGGTCGCTGCGCTCGATGACTCCGTCCCCATTCGCGTCGAGGGTCTCGAACGTCCGCGCGAGGTCCAGGCTGGACCAGTCGACGACGGTCTCACCCGCAATGCCCTGGACGACCAGCTCGGTCTCGAACCCGATGGGCCGTGCGACGGCGATCCCTGCGAGGTGGCCCCAGAGCCCCTGCCACTCGGTCCACGTCGACCGCCCGTCGCGGTCACTGTCAGCGAGCGTCGCCCAGACCGTACCGCCGAGGTCGCCGACCTCGGGCGTACGAGCCGTGTCCTGGACGAGGAGCGCGGGAAGCAGAGCGAGTGTGGAAATCATCGAACCAGGATAGCGCTCCGTCGCGCGCAGGACCGGATCGAGAACGTCGCCGTCTCACTCGGAATCCCATTCTGCGCAGCGATCCCGCGGCGGGGCGCTAGCGCCCGGCATCCCGCGAAAGACGAGCGGGAGGCTAGGGTGACGATGTCTTCACTGCCCGGAACCAAAGGACTGCCATGACAAGTTCCCACCGCGTCCCCCTCGCCTGCTTCGCCGCGGCCTCGCTCGCCGCCAGCGCCAGCGCCCAGTGCCCCGAGGAGCCGACGCTCCAGAGGTGGACGGGCGCTGGCACCGTCGCCTGTCCATGCTTCGTCGCCGGCGAGGAGTTCGGCGCGGTCCTCGACGCCCCCGCCTCGGACTATCCGATCGAGATCCTCCGCATCGGGATCGGCTGGGGCAGTCAGTTCGGCGGCGGCCCGCAGTCCCTCGAGCAGTCGCTCAACATCTACGAGGGCGCGCTTCCGAACCCGGGGCCGCGTTCGTTCTCGCTTCCGGGGCCCGTGCTCAACGACGGCTTCATCAACGAGTTCGACATCTCAGGCACGCCGGGAGACCGCATCGTGGAGAGCGGCCCGTTCACGGTCACGCTCGAGCTCGCGAACGGGAGCACGCTCTTCGGCCCGACCGCGATCCACGACGGTAATGGCTGCCAGGGCGGCGTGAACGTCGTCAAGGCCATTCCCGGCGGGTGGATCGACGTCTGCACGCAGGGCCTGACGGGCGACTGGATCGTCCAGGTCGTCTACCGCCGCGTCAGCTGCGGCCCGGGCGGCATCGGCGCGAACTACTGCGGACCGTCCGTGATCAACTCCAGCGGCTCGCCGGCCGTGATGTCCGCGATCGGCTCGACGACCGTCGCGGACAACGACGTGACGATCCGAGCTTCGGACCTCCCCATCGGGGCCTTCGGCTACTTCATCACGTCCCAGACGCAGGGCTTCAACGCGAACCCGGGCGGCTCGCAGGGGAACATCTGCCTGACCGGCAACGTGGGCCGGTATGCCGCGTCGATCCTGAACTCCGGTCCGCTCGGCGAGTTCGAGCTCCCCATCGATCTCGCGCAGATGCCGACGATTCCCAATCAGGCCGTGTTCGCCGGGCAGACGTGGAACTTCCAGGCGTGGTTCCGCGACGCGAATCCGCAGGTGACGTCGAACTTCACCGACGGTCTCGCGATCACGTTCCAGTGAGGGCTGCGGCAGCTCGAGCTGCCGCGATCGATGCCCCAGCGGTGACGGTCACCCGCACGGGTCGAGATCCATCGAAGCCGCGCGCGGCTCGGCGTCCTTCCCGGCCTTCCGCCGCTTGCGCGCCTCCGCCTGGGCGCGTTTCACCGACGGGTGGTTCTTGAAGCGTCGGAGCAGGTCGTCCCGCTCCGCCGCCTCGAGGCCCTCGATCACGAAGCGGTACGACTCCGGAGCCTTCCAGCGCACGAGGGCCTTCTGGATCTTCCGCTCGCGCTCGCGCCGCGGGACGTAGACGTCCTTGCGCGAGATCGGGTCGACGCCGCAGACGTACTGGACGTTCGCGCGCGTCATCGGGAGCGGAAGGAACTCCTGGACCTGCTCGGGCGAGTAGTTCCTCTTGAAGAGCTTCTCGAACAGCTCGACCGCCGCCTGGATCGTCGTGCCCGGGTGACCGACGATGAAGTAGTTCACGAGGTGCTGGTCGCGCCCCATGTCCTCGCACTTGGACTTGTACTCGTCCTCGTACTCCTCGTAGACGTCGAACGAGGGCTTGTTCATGACCTCGAGCACGTCGTTGGATGCGTGCTCGGGCGCGAGCTTCATCCGGCCTGGGACGTGGTGCTCGACGAGCTCGTGGTGCAGCGGGAGCATCTTCCCGTCCTTGCCCTT
>JBCCSK010000304.1:0-7492 GCA_039200205.1 Planctomycetota bacterium | reverse complement strand
TCTCGAGCCCGCGACCGAGGACGAGTACGGCATGGTCCTCGTCGACGAGGACGGCCCGGCGTGGCTCTCACTGATCGCGAGCCACCAGGTCCTCGCATCCCAGCGCATCGACGACGAGACGCGATCGGTCGAGTTCGTCGTCGAGCCCGAGGACCTCGATGGACTGAAGGGAAGCGTCGGACTCGTCGCCGTCGACGCGGAGACCGGAGCGCCGCTCGTCGCGCGTGTGACCGTCGGGCGCGATGCGTTCCCGAACGGCGGTGTGAGCGGTGAGACGAGCGCGGAGACAGGCGAGATCACGCTGGAGGGCGTCGATCCCGGGGAGCGGTGGCTGATCGTCCAGGCCGACGGACGGGCGACGTCGAAGCAGCAGGTCAGGATCGAGCGCGGGGCCAGGCTGGACGTGGGGATGGTCGCGCTGCGCGCGCCGGTGGAGATCGCCGGCTTCGTACGCGATGCCGAGGGCAAGGCCTACGAGGCGGTCGTGAAGTGGGGACGGCTCGACGACGCGACCGGGCGGGTCGAGTGGGCGCGGCAGACGAGGGCGCAAAGCACGGCGGATGGCCGGTTCCGGATCTCCGATCTCGAGCCTGGCGTGTACGCGGTCCAGGCTCCGGGCCTTCCTGCGCGGTCGCCGATTCCCCACAACGCGAGGCTCGCCTCGCGCGCTGTGCGCGTGGACGCGACGTCGGGCTCGGTCGCCGACGTCTCGCTCGAGCTGCGCGGGACGTCCAAGCTCACGCTCGTGACGGGCGACCTCGCGGAGCCGTGGGCGACCGCGATTGCGATCGACGCGAGCGGCCTCCCCGCCGACTCGACCTGGCTCGGCCGGTGGGGGCCGGAAATCGAGCTCGATCTGGTCGACGGTGTGTACACGCTCGTCGTGCTGCGCGACGGTGAGGAGATCGAGGAGCGGAAGATCTCGATCGTGGGCCACGACGTCCGGATCGAGCTCGATCTCTAGGTGACGGACGGCGTGATCCGGCGCTCCGATCCCGGTCCTGGCTCGGGTCCCTCGGGTACGATCCGCGCCGATGTCCGGCACCGCCCCCCGCACCCTTCGGCTCGACGGCTCCTCGCTCTCGATCGACGACCTCGCACCGCTCGCCCGAGGTGAAGCGGTCCGCGTCGAGGTCGACCCCTCGACGCACGATCGCGTGCGCGCGTCGCGCGCGATGGTCGAAGCGCACGTCGCGGCGGGTGACGTGGTGTACGGGCTGACGACGGGCTTCGGAAAGCTGAAGAACGTCGCGGTGCCGACGGAAGACCTGACGGAGCTGCAGAGGAACCTCGTCGTCTCCCACTGCGTCGGCGTCGGCGATCCGATGCCGACGCGCGAGGTACGCATCGCGCAGGTCCTGCGGCTGAACAGCCTTCTGCGCGGCGTCTCCGGCGTACGCCTGGAGCTCGTCGAGTTCCTCGCGCGGACGTTCAACGCCGGCTTCGTTCCGGTGGTCCCGCAGCAGGGATCGGTGGGGGCGAGCGGCGACCTCGCGCCGCTCGCGCACATGGCCGCGGCGATGATGGGGCACGGTGAAGCCGTCGTGGACGGCCGCCGCCTGGCGGCGCGCGACGGGCTGGCCGCTGCCGGGCTGGAGCCGCTGGAGCTCACGGCCAAGGAGGGGCTCGCGCTGATCAACGGGACCGAGATCATGAAGGCGTCGGCCGTCGTCAGCGTCCTCCGCGCGACCAACCTGTCCCGGGCCGCCGACGCCATCGCGGCGCTGTCGATCGAGGCGCTGAAGGGCAGCGTGCGGCCGTTCCAGGACCTGCTCGCCAGCCTCAAGAACAACGAGGGCCAGCGTCGCACGGCGGCGAACGTTCGGGCGTGCCTGGCGCACTCCGAGGTCCTCGCGTCGCACGAGGACTGCGACCGCGTCCAGGACCCCTACTCGCTCCGCTGCGTGCCGCAGATCCACGGCGCTTTCAAGACGGCCCTCGGCCACGTGACCGAGGTTCTGCGCGGCGAGCTCAACGCCGTGACCGACAACCCGCTCGTCGTCCCCGAGACCGGCGAGGTCTTCAGCGCGGGCCTGTTCCACGGCCAGCCGCTGTCGATGATTCTCGACTACCTCGGGCTCTCGGCGTGCACGCTCGCGAACGTCTCCGAGCGGCGGGTCGAACAGCTCGTCAACCCCGACCTCTCTGGGCTTCCCGCTTTCCTCTCGCCGGAGCCTGGGCTCCACTCCGGGCTGATGATCGCGCAGTACGCGGCCGCGGCGCTGGCGAGCGAGAACAAGGTCCACGCGCACCCCGCCTCGGTCGACACGATCCCGACCAGCGCGAACCAGGAAGACCACGTGTCGATGGGTGTGACGGCGGCCAGGAAAGCGCGGACGATCTTCGACAACGTCGAAGCGGGGCTCGGGATCGAGCTCCTCTGCGGCGCCCAGGCGCGTGAGTTCACCAAGGACCTGCGCGCGGGCCGCGGTGCCGAAGCGGCACACGCCGAGCTCCGCAAGGTCGTCGAGCCGCTGGCCTCCGATCGCTATCTGGAGCCGGATCTGCGCGCTGCCAAGGAGTGCGTCGCGAGCGGTGCGCTCGTGCGTGCGGTCGAGGGGGCGGTGGGGCGCCTGCTGCCGTAGTTCGCCTAGAGCGCGAGCGCGAAGCCCGCGGAGGCGAGCGCACAGAGAACGGTGCGGATCGCGTTCCAGCGTCCCCAGCGCACGCGGTAGGTCCGCCACGCTTCGTCAGCGCCCGCGTCGTCCGGATCGACTCGATCGAGCTCTTCGTTGAGGGGAACGTTGCCGCGACCCGTGATCAGCAGAGCGCCGATCGCGTAGAGAGTCGCGGCGGCAATGGCGAGCGTCCGCTCCTCCGCAACGACCGCGGCGGCGATCCCGATCAGGAGCGTACCGAACCACACGGCCATCGCGGTCGAGCGAAGGATGACGCGATTGACAGACTGCATCGTGCGGATCGCCTGTGCCGCACCGAGCTCGTCGAACGCGCGCATCAGGAACGACGCGAAGGTGAAGCACAGGCCCGCGATCAGGCCGGAGCCGATCGTGGCGGCGAGGAGCAGTCCGTCTTCGATAGAGAGCATCACAGGGCCTCAGCGGGCGTCGTCGATTCGCGTCCATTGGCGCTGCTGTGGCGCATCGCGTGGACGAGGGCGAACAGGCACGCGGCGCCGAGAGCGAGCTCGATCGCAGTCGCGCCAACGAGCCCAGGAGCGGGCACACCGTCGAGCGCGAGACTGACGAGCCTCGACGCTCCGTAGGCAAGATATACGGCCGCAGCGATCGACGTGGCGGCGAGGGTGAAGGTACGCACCCACACGCCCAGCAGCATGAGGAGCCCGAGCACCATCAGTGCTCCGCCGGGCGCACGGACCTCGCTCATGAGGTTCGCGTCGCTGCCGAGCTCGATGCCGTGGGTCGCGTGGAATGCGGCGGGATCGAAGAGGATCGAGGCGCCGATTCCGGTGGCGAGAAGGCCGCTGACGAAGAGGAGGAAGCGAAGGGAGATCGTGGGTTGCATGGCAGTGTTGGCGAGTGACAGAGGATGGGGAGGTGGCGCGGGGGAGGGTGCGGTCTCGATCGATCAGACCTCTTGGGTCGAGGCGGACCAGACGCCGGTCGCGGCAACGCGGCGGGCGTAGTCGCGAGAGTCGCGGGCCGGGCGGCCGAGCGCGCGCTCGACGCCGTCCGTCACGTGAGCGTTGCGCCCATCGAAGAGCGTCCCGAAGAGCTCACCGAGGAGGTCGACCTCGACGGCGGGTGCTCCCGCCTGCTCCAGACCCGCGCGGAACGCCTCGGCCGAGATCTCGACGTACCGCACGTCGCGGCCGGCCTCCTCGCCGATCTCGCGCATCGCGTCGGCGAAGGTCAGAAGGCGCGGACCCGTGACCTCGTAGAGCTCGCCGACGTGGCGGTCCGCGGTGAGCGCCGCGACTGCGACCTCCGCGATGTCGTCGATGTCTATGAAGGGCTCGGGGACGTCGCCGACCGGCAGCGCGACCTCGCCCATACGAACGAGGTCGGCGAACGCGCCCTCGTCGAAATTCTGGTCGAACCAGCTCGCGCGGATCACGGTCCACTCGAGCCCGGACTCCTGGAGGGCGCGTTCGCTCCGCTGGGCACCGTCCTCACCGCGGCCCGACAGGAGGACGACGCGGTGAACGCCCTTCTCTTCTGCGAGGGCCGAGAAGAACGCGATCGCTTCCGCGGCGGCCGGCACGGCGAGGTCGGGGCTGTACACGACGTAGGCGGCGACGACGCCCTCGAGGGCGGGCGCCCAGGTCGAGCGATCGCCCCAGTCGAAGCGGGTCTCGCCCGAGCGGGAGCCGCGGCGGACCGCGAGGTTGATGGACTCGAGGCGGTCGGCGACGCGGCGCCCGGTCTTGCCGGAGGCCCCGATGACGAGGACGGGGAGGTCGTGCTGCATGTCGATGGGGTGGATGGGTTTGGTGGGGTCGAGGTGGAGGCGCCCGCTGGCGCACCTCGCTCGTGCAAGGAAGATCGACGATCTCGCCCGGTCGATCCATTCCGTTGCGTCTCTCAATGTTTGCCGATCGTCCAGTTTGACTGGACGCTGGGGCATATCTGGCCGACACTGACGGCATGGACGGTTCGACCGAGCTCCCGCCCCCCGCCGACCCCCTCGGGGAGGCCCTGCACCTGCTCCGCCTGACCGGCGTCGTCTACGCGCGCTCCGAGCTGAGCGCGCCCTGGGGCGTCGACCTGCCGGCCCTCGAGGGCCACATGATGTTCCACATCATCACGGCGGGGCGGTGCTGGCTCGAGGCGGACGGGAGCGAGCCGCTCCTCCTCCGACGGGGCAGCCTCGCGCTCGTTCCGCACGGCCTCGGCCATCGGCTCGTCGACGCGCCGGGTGGCGAGTGCGTCGACTTCTTCGACCTCCCTGTCGAGCGCGTGACCGAGCGCTACGAGCGGCTGACGTGGGGCGGCGGCGGCGACGAGTGCAGGCTGATCTGCGTCTGCGTTCGCTTCGACCACGCGGCGGCCGAGCGACTCGTCGACGCGTTTCCGCCCGTGCTCCACGTCGACGCCTGGGACGGCGGCGACGACCGCTGGCTCACCGACACGCTGCGCTTCATCGCGCGCGAGGCCGAAGCCTTGCGCCCGGGCGGCGAGACCGTGATCACGCGGCTCGCGGACATCCTCGTCATCCAGATGGTGCGCCACTGGATCGAGACGACGTCCGATGTCGACACCGGCTGGCTCGCGGCGCTTCGCGACGACCAGCTCGGCCGCGCGATCGCGGCGATCCACCGCGAGCCGGGAGCCGACTGGACGCTGGAGACGCTCGCGCGGAAGGCGGCGATGTCGCGCTCGGCGTTCGCCGCGCGCTTCACCGAGATCGTGGGCGAGCCGGCGATGCGCTACCTGACGCGCTGGCGCCTGCAGCTCGCGCGGATGGCGCTCAAGGAGAGCGACGAGCCCGTCGGGCGGATCGCGGAGCGGATGGGGTACCGCTCCGAGGCCGCGTTCAGCCGCGCGTTCAAGCGCGAGTTCGGCGTGTCACCGGGTGCGGACCGGCGCGCGGGCGTGGGGGAGTTCACGCCCGCGTAGACCGGACGAATCAGTATCCCCCGTACACGTTGACCGGCGACCACGTCGGCTTCAGCGCGGGGATCCCGGGCGAGTGCTGAGCGAACGAGTCCTTCGCGTACACGACGTTCCCGCCGACGGCCGTAAGGCTCGACGTGATGTCGCGGATCTCACCGTCGGGAACCTGCAGATAGTCGCGGTCGAGGATCGCGAAGTCGGCGTACTCGCCCTCGGCGATCGCGCCCTTGTCCTTGTCCTCGCCCGTGAACCACGCGCTTCCCTTGGTCCAGGTGCGCAGCGCCTCGAGGCGCTCGAGGAGGTTGTCCTCGCCGTACATCTGGAGTCCGCCGACCGACTTGCCGGTGACCATCCACTCGAGCGAGAGCCAGGGGTTGTAGCTGGAGACGCGCGTTGAGTCGGTGCCGCCGCCGACGGGGATCCCCATCTTCAGCATCTTCCGCAGGGGAGGCGTCTGCGCGAGCTCCTCGGCCCCGTACTGCCGCAGGAAGTCCTCGGCCTGGTAGGCGATGCGATTCTGGACGGCGATGCCGCCGCCGAGCCGCGCGATCCGCTCGATGTTCTGCTCGGTGATCGTCTCTGCGTGGTCGACGACCCAGTGCGGAACGAGCCCGGACACGTCGTGGGCGACGCGCTCGTACACGGGCAGGAGCCGGTCGATCGTCTCGTTGTACGTCATGTGCTGACGCGACGGCCAGCCGGCTTCGTTGGTCACGCGCAGGATGTGCTCGACGCGCAGCTCGGCGTCCGCATCGATGTCCGGCCGCGGCATCGAGAAGATCTCGTAGTCGTACGACGCCCAGCAGATGTTCTCGCCCGCGCCGATGAAGCGAAGCATCGGCGTGCCAGAGCCGGCCTCGTACTGCTGCGTCCAGCGCCGGTAGTCCTCGTCCTCCTGACCCTTGATCTGGGGGAACGTCGACATCCCGATGCGAACGGTCTGCTGCCCGCGGTCGTGGATGTCGTTGATGACCTTGTACGCGTCCGGATAGACCATCCCGCCGCCGCCGCAGTCGGCTGCGCTCGTGATGCCGAGGCGGTTGAGCTCGCGGTGGTAGTGACGCGTGGAGATCAGCTGCTCCTCGAAGGAGAGCTTCGGCGTGCGCGCGAGAGTCTTGTAGAGGATGAGGCCGGACGGGTCGGCCATCAGCATGCCCGTCGCCTTGCCGTGGCGGTCGCGCGCGATGTAGCCGCCGGGGTAGGTCGGCGCGTCGGGGCCGTTGTAGCCGACCTCCTCGACGCCCTTCGCGTTGAGCATCGCGTGGGCGTAGAGGTACTTGACGAGCACCGGGTGGTCGGGAACCGCGCGGTTGATCTCGTCGATCGTGGGCAGCCGCCGCTCCTTGAACTGCTCCCAGCTGTAGCCGCCGACGACGCGGATCCACTGGCCCTTCGGGGTGCGCGCGGCCTGCGCTCGCAGTCGCTCCAGCCCGTCCTCGATCGAATGGACGTTGTCCCAGCGCAGCTCGAGCGCGTACATCATCCCGCCGCGGACGATGTGGGTGTGGCTGTCGTTGAGCCCCGGAATGACCGTCATCCCTCCCGCGTCGATCACGAGCGCGTCGTCGGGCTTGCGATCGAGCACGTCCCGGGTCGAGCCGACGAAGGTGAACATGCCGCCGGAGCACAGGAACGCCTCGGCGATCCGGTCCTTCGCGTCGACGGTCAGGACCTGGGCGTTGACGACCGCCAGCGGGCGCGAATCGCGGTAGCGACTGGCGAACGCCGAGCTGCTTCCGACGAGGATCCCGGCCGAGGCCAGCGAGGCGTTCTTGATGAATGCGCGACGGTCGAGGGTCTGCATGCCGTGGGGTGCTCTGGGGCTCTCGTCGCGGCGAGAGCGCTTGGTCCTTCCCGATTTCGATGGCCGGATCCGTCGTCCGCGGCGCCCGACGCGGACGTCGACGACCGGGTCGGATCCCAAGAGGCACCTCGCAATCCGCCCCCTGAGGCGGACG
>JBCCSK010000303.1:0-7502 GCA_039200205.1 Planctomycetota bacterium | reverse complement strand
CGGCGACCTACTGCTGGATGACGTTGGAATTCGTCACGACGATATCCGCGCCGTCCGAGCCGGCGAAGCTCGAGAGCTGCTGCTGGATCTCGGCGAACGCGGCGGCCGAGCTCGTCCCGACGCCCGGCGTCACGAGCGAGCTGTGCTCGCCCTCGACGAATCGCACCGCGCCTTGGATCCCGGCGGGGTCGTTCGTCGTCGCGGTGATCGAGTCCAGCCCGAGCCTCGTGAAGAGGGCCTCGGTCCCTGCGAGAGGCGCGCCCGGGACGCTGTTCGGGATGACGAGGTCCGGCATGCCGCCGAGCGGCCCGCCGCCGACGATCTCGATGCCGTAGATCGGGCGGCCGCTCGATCCGAGTGCGTCTGCGAAGTTGATCGGGTCGGAGCTGTCGCTGACGGCCTGGGCTGTGGCGAGGAAGCGCCGGAAGTCCCGTGAGCCAGGCTCGATGCCGGCCGCATCGAGTGCCGCTTCGATCGCCGGCCCGAGCACGGTCGATCCGGCGAGCGTGTACGGAAGCCCGCCGCTCGCCATTCCGAGCGTCGTCGTGACGAGGTCGGGCTGCAGGGCGGCGAACGGGGTGCCGATGATCCCGCCGAGCGAGTGCCCGAGGAAGTGCACCTGGGTCTCGTCGAAGACGTCGCCGCCGGACATGGCAGGAAGCGCCAGGCTGGCGAGCGCGACGCGCAGGTTGACGAAGTCGCTCACCGCCTGCTTCACGTTGTCGCGCGTGACCGCGAGGTTCTGGACGTTGATGAAGTGGAGTCCCGACGAGTCCACGACGCCGTCCGGGCCGGGAGTCGGCGTCCCGCCCATCGGCTCGGTGAGGAGGTCGAGCCCGAAGGTCCGCTCGCGCACCTCGTCGTCCTCGTCGTACCCGACGAAGATGTTCGGGCCGTTCAGCTGTCCGGTCGTGTCGTTGACGCCGTGCAGCGGGAGGTCGATCGCGATCGCGGCGAACCCAGCGGCCGCCAGCGTCTCGGCGACACCGAGGACGTTGGTGCGGCTCTGCCCGACGCCGTGCGCGAAGAGGACGATGGGCCAGCCGTTCATGGGCACCGAGCCGGTGTTCGGAACGCAGATGAGCGCCGGGAGCGACTCCGAGGCCGTCGCATTGGGAAGCGGGTTGAAGCGCGTCGGGTGCTGGTCCTCGTCGAAGGGGTTCGACGGGTAGCGAGCCTCCCACGTCGTCGTGATCGGCGCCGTGTCGTTCGTGACGCCGTCGAACGTGTTGTTCTGGGCGGCCGTCAGGTAGTAGGGCGCATCGAGGATGCCGACCCAGACGTCCGCGAGGCCCGGAGGACCCCCGACGAGCTCACTGGCCGTTCCGATGTTCGCGCCCATCGGAGCGAGGCGCAGCGCCGGCGTCGAGAACGGGTTCGGCATCGTGTCGGTGCCGCAGGTCCCGAGCTGACCGCAGAGACCGCTGATGACCGCGGACTCCTGTCCGTTCGCGATCAGGAAGACGGTGTCGAGCACGTCGCCTACGGACTGCGTCGTGAACGTGAACGAGACGGCGACGCTCGGGCGCTCGATGCCGGCGAAGGTCTGGAGCGCGTTGAGCTGCGCGTCCACGAGGCCCTGGAGCTGGATCAGGTCGTCCGGCACGGGCGGGACGTACGGCTCCTCGACGGAGGCGAAGACGTACTCCGTGTCCTGCTGCACGCGGAAGCCCTGCGAATCGCGAACGTCGTTCGTGACGACGACCATGTACACGCCGTTGTCGCCGACGACGCTGGGCGTGAGCGGAACGAGCGGAGAGATCTGGATCGAGCCCCGCGCGCCGCCGTTCGACAGCGGGTCGGAGAAGACGACGATCTCGTACTCGGAGCCTGCCGTCAGCTCGCGATCGACGGCCGTCACCGGTCCGCCGACGATCACGTTGGGCGGAGCGGTGAAGTCGGACACCTCGTAGACGCGGACGCTGTCGCCGCCGACGACCGTGCTCGGATCGATCGCACGGCTGAACTCGACGACGATCGGCGCGACGGTCGAGTGTCCGTCGAGCGTGTTCAGCGCGATCGTCGGATCGGCCGTGTTGTCCGGGTCCGCGATCGGTGCGTTCAGGGTGCCGTCGACGCTCTCGCTGAACAGCAGGTCGCTCGGGAGCGGGATCGCGCCCGTCGACGGGGCGAAGACCGCGACGGTGGGGAGCCGATTCTGGGAGACGGGGTCGTCGTCGTCCGGGCAGCCGGCGACGAGGAAGCTGAGGGCGAGCAGCGGAGCCAGTCGTCGGACGCCGCGACCGGACGCGGTCCGGCAAGGTTCGTTCGTGATCTTCATGCGGGGGGCCCGTCGTCTCGGAGAGCGTAGACAGCGGCGGGGCAATCCCCCGAGTCTAGCCGGGCCGCCTCACCAGACTCGAGGCCCAGCAGGCCGAACCGGCACCTTCGGCGTCTGGTTCGGCCTGCTGAGCATCGAGTCCGGTCCGAGATCGGGCTCGCGGCGACGGGGCCCGCGACCGCCGGGGCCGCGGGCGTTACCCTCGGCGACGCATGAGATCCTCGTTCGGACGCGCGTCTCTCGGCGCCCTCGCCCTGGCCCTCGCCCCGGCCTGCGCCGACGGTGGCCCCGAGCCCGTCGCGCGCGGGGACGGCGCGCCCGGCGCGACGCCGCCCGCCGCGCGTCCGCCCGAGGTTCCCGTGCTCGGCTACGAAGTGCTGCAGCGCTTCCCGCACGACAAGCGCGCGTACACACAGGGGCTCGTCATGGTCGACGGACAGCTCTACGAGAGCACCGGGCGCCGACGCGAGTCGACGGTGCGGCTGGTCGACGTCGAGACGGGCGAGGTGAAGAAGACGCGTCGTTTGGACGAGCGACTCTTCGGCGAAGGGCTCGCCTCGGTCGGCGGTCTCCTCTATCAGCTGACGTGGACGAGCGGCCGCGCGCTGATCTACGACCGCAGCTCGCTCCGTCCACTCAGCTACGGCTACACCTACGACGGAGAGGGCTGGGGGCTCACGACGACACCCGAGGGTCAGCTCGTCATGAGCGATGGCAGCCACCGCCTTCGCTTCGTGAATCCGAAGGGCTTCGAGGTCGAGCGCGTCGTCGAAGTGACGGCGGCCGGGCGACGCGTTCGCGAGCTCAACGAGCTCGAGTGGATCGACGGGGAGATCTGGGCGAACGTGTGGAAGAGCGATCGGATCGCTCGTATCGATCCCGAGACCGGAGAGGTGCGCGCCTGGGTCGATCTGTCGGGCATCCTCGGGAGCTACCGCGTCGAGTCCCCGATCGAGGACGTGTTGAACGGGATCGCCTACGACGCTGAGCAGCAGAAGATCTACGTCACCGGGAAGCACTGGCCCTATCTGTTCCACATCCGCGTCGAATGAGGCCGCCGCGTCGATGAGCGAGTTCGAGACGTGTATGCGGTGCCCGTTGCGCCACGGCCGGCGCGCTTGAACGGACGAGGAGTTTCTCCCAAGAACACTGCACCCGCTCAGCGGAGCCCCGCCGAACCCATCCGCGTCACCCAGCCTCGAACGCGACATGCAGAACCCCTCGAACCACAGCGCGAACGCGCTTCCTTCTCGGATTGGCCGGATCGGCGCTGGCGCTGGACTCACCGCCATCGGATTCGGCCTCGCACTGGGGAGCGCATTCCTGCCCGAGCGCGGACGAGCCGAGGACGAGATCGCGCGCGGCGTTTCGGCGGCGTTCGAGCGAGTGAGTGCCGACATCGCTCCTTCGGTCGTCAGGATCGAGTCGCTCCGCGCCTTCCGCGGTGGACGCCAGCCTGTCGGGCAGGGCTCGGGCTTCGTCATCGATCGAGACGGCCTCGTCGTGACCAACGAACACGTCGTCCGCGGCTCGGACGCGGTCCGCGTGACGCTGCTCGACGGCCGGGCCTTCGAGGCCGAGATCGTCGGACGCGACAGCGAGAGCGACCTCGCGGTCCTGCGCATCGACGCCGACGGCCTCGTCGAGGCCCCCCTCCGGACGAACGAGCCCGCGCGCGTCGGCGAGTGGGTGATCGCCGTCGGCAACCCGCTCGGACTCGGCCACAGCGTCAGCGCGGGCATCGTCAGCGGTCGCGGACGGACGGCGAACATCACGACGTACGAGGACTTCATCCAGACCGACGCAGCCATCAATCCCGGCAACAGCGGCGGTCCCCTCGTCGACCTCGAGGGGCGCGTGATCGGCGTGAACACCGCGGTCGCCGACGTTCGAATGGGTGGCCAGGGAATCGGGTTCGCGATCCCGGCGCCGATGGTCGACTTCGTCGTCGGTCAGCTCGCGCGCAGCGGCCGCGTGGATCGCGGCTACGTCGGGATCAACCTCCTCGAACTCAGCGACAGCGCCGTGTCGCGGCTGGGCTACGACGGCGCGAGCCGCGTCGCGGTGCGGAGCGTCGTCGAGGGCGGCCCCGCCGAGCGCGCGGGACTTCGCGCCAACGACCTCGTCGTCGCCGTCGACGATCGACCCGTCACGACGCTCCAGCAGCTCATGGCCAACATCGCCAGGCTCAGTCCGGGGACCGAGGTCGAGATCGAGGTCCGGCGGGACGGCGCATCGCGCGTGCTCCCGGTGCGACTCGCAAAGCGTCCGAACGCCGACGTCGCGCGGCGCTGATCCGCTACGTGCTGCGCGGCGGCGGACCGTCGTCGCGCAGGAGCCGCTTGGCGATCTTGCCGCTGCCGGTCTTCGGCAGCTCGTCGCGGAACTCGATCGTCCGCGGGACCTTGTAGCCGGCGAGGAGCGAGCGGCAGTGCTCGCGCAGCTCATCGGCCGACGCCGGCCGCTCGACGACGACGGCCGCGCAGACCTCTTCGCCCCACGCCTCGGACGGCCTGCCGAAGGCCGCGCATTCGAGGACGGCGGGGTGTTCGTAGAGCGCGTTCTCGACCTCGATCGAATACACGTTCTCGCCGCCCGACAGGATCATGTCCTTCGAGCGATCGACGATGTCGATCCAGCCCTCTTCGTCGACCTTCGCGAGGTCGCCCGTGTGGAACCAGCCGTTCGCGAAGACGCGCGCCGTCTCCTCCTGGCGGTTCCAGTAGCCCCCGAAGACGGTCGAGCCGCGTGCGACGACCTCGCCGACGGTCCGATCGTCCCGCGCGACGGGAAGGCCCGCGTCGTCCACGACCTCGACCTCGACGGTCTCGAACGGTCGCCCCGTGCGCGCTCGGCGGGCGAGCTGTCGCTCTTCGGACTGTCTGCGATGGCGTGGCTCGAGCAGCGAGAGCGTCAGGTACGGGCTCGTCTCCGTCAGTCCGTACGTCTGCGCGAACTCGCACCGGAAGCGCCGCAGGATCTCGCGCACCGTCGCGGGAGCGATCGGCGCTCCTCCCGACAGGACGAGCCGCAGCGAACCGCCCTCGAAGCCGACGTCGGGCGCTGCCGCGAGCATGCGCTGGAGCATCGTGGGGACGAGGTTCGTGACCGTCACCTGCAGCCGCTCGAACATCGCGAGGGCCTCCCGCGCGTCGAACGCGGGGAGGAACGCGTGGCGTCCGCCGACGGCCGTGATCGCAAGCGTCGCCCACGCGTCGGCGAGGTGGAACATCGGTGCGACGTGGCCCCAGGTGTCGTCGCCCGCGAGGTCGAGCTCGGACGTGGCCGCGAGAGCGTGCTCGACGACGTTGCGGTGGGTGAGCGGGACGCCCTTCGAGCGACCCGTCGTGCCGCTCGTGTAGTAGAGGTGACAGACGTCGCCCGGTGCGCACGGGGCGGGAAGGAACGCGCCGGAGCGCGGGTTCTCGAGCTCCGGTCCTCCCTCGAAGGGACCTGGCTCGAGCCAGACCAGCTCGGGCCGGCCGTCCACCAGTTCCAGCGCATCGGCGAGGAGCGACCGGAACGAGGGGTGGGCGATGAGGAGCGTCGGCTCTGCGTCAGCGAGGACTGCCGCGACTTCCGGTGCCGCGAGTCGCCAGTTCAGCGGCACCAGGATCGCTCCGACGCCCGCGCAGCCGAACGTCCACGCCAGGAACGCCGGCGTGTTCCGCTCGATCAGCGCCACGCGATCGCCGCGCACGACGCCGCGCGCGCGAAGCTCTTGGGCGAGCGACGCGGCCGTCGCGTGCAGCCGCTCGTAGTCGATCGTCGCGCCGTCTTCGGCGATCGCGGTCGCGGAGGGATCGCGACCCACGCCCGCCTCCAAGAGGCCCCAGACGGTCGTGGGGGACGTCACGGCCTGTCCTGACCGCTGCCCTGGCTGTCGATCCAGTCCCTCTGCATCTCCACGAACGCGATCGACGCCGTCCACGCGATGAAGCTGAGCCCGACGAGCGCCTCGGTGCCGCACAGGATCGTGATCGGTCCCGTCGGGACCAGGTCGCCGTAGCCGAGGGTCGAGAACGTGACGACCGAGAAGTAGATGAAGTCGAGCGCGCCTTCGTCGAACGGGCCTTCGATCTGTCCGAGCGCGGGGTAGGGATCGAGGAGCCAGTACGTGATCCCGAAGATCCAGACCTCCACGACGTGCGCGACGAGGAGCGTGAGGATCAGACCGACGACGCGAGCCCTTCGGGGAACCTTCGTCCGCGGAAGGACGCGCGTCGCGAGGTGCATCGCCTCGTAGTGGACGAGCACGCAGAGGATCGTGCACAGGCCCGACACGAGGCCGATCAGGAGATGCGGTCCGGTGACGTCGAACGCCTTTCGCGTGGCCTCGACCGACTCCAGCAGCGGCATGGACACCGTGCGATCAGTAGCCGGCGGCCTGGCCGTCCTTGCGGGACTCCGACGCGCCTGCGAAGACGCGCGTCTCCGGGTCGAAGCGGATCGCCTGGTATCCGCCGAAGACGCCGGTCCGCTGCTGCAGGACGTGCCCGCGGCGAGCGAGTCCGCGCCGCACCTCCTGGTCGAAGCCCGATTCGAGGTGGACGAGGCCCCCGGTCGTCATCCGTTCGCCCGTCGGCTGCGACGAGCCGGTGTGGACGACGCGCGGCGCATCGCCGGCCTCCTGGGCGTTCATGCCGAAGTCGACGACGTTGACGACGATCTGAACGTGCCCCTGCGGCTGGGTCGCGCCGCCCATGACTCCGAACGCCATGAACGGCGCGCCGTCCTTGGTGATGAAGGCCGGGATGATCGTGTGGAACGGGCGCTTGCCGGGCTCGTAGGAGTTCGGGCGGCCCTCGGCCAGGTCGAACAGCTCGCCCCGGTCCTGCAGGCAGAAGCCGAGTCCGGGCGGCGTCATGCCCGATCCCAGTCCGCGGTAGTTGCTCTGGATGAGCGACACCATCATCCCGCTCGAGTCCGCGGTGCAGAGGTAGATCGTGTCGCCCTCGTCGATCGCAGGGTTGCCCGGGTCGACCGACCGCGCGGCCCGCCCGCCGATCGTCGCGCGACGCTCGTCCGCGTACGCGTCGGAGAGGAGCGCGTCTATTGGCGCCGGCGCGAACGCGGGGTCCGCGTAGAAGCGAGCGCGGTCCGCAAACGCGAGCTTCTTGGCCTCGACGAACGCGTGCAGGTAGGCCTCGCTCCCGAAGCCCATCGAGGCGACGTCGTACCCCTCCAGGACCTGCAGCATCTGGAGCGCGGCGATGCCCTG
>JBCCSK010000302.1:0-7512 GCA_039200205.1 Planctomycetota bacterium | reverse complement strand
CGGGGTGCACCAGGCTGGCGGCGACCGGAGATCACCCCGGCCGTCGCGCCCTTCCTGCCAACCTACTGGCGCCAGTAGTCCGCGAGGATCGTGACCTGCGGGACCTCGATCGACTGGATGCCGTCGTCGTACGGGTTGGTGTCGAAGCGCGGCGTACCGGTCGCACCGAGCTCGAGCACGTCGATGACTCCGTTGCCGCCGACCGGGTTCGGGACGGAGGCGAACAGGAAGCGCGGTTCCGAGGTGTTCTGACCAACCGGGATTCCGGGGACGCCCCGCCAGTTGCACTTGTTGTTGGCCGGAATCACGGAGCCCGCGCTGAACTGGTTCGCCGGTCCAGGGATCCCGCCGATGTTGCGCTGGTTGTCGAACGCGATATCGATCGGAATGCCGGACAGCTGGTCGTTCGCCTGGCTCAGCGAAAGCGGCACGCTGAACTCGACGTCCCGGAAGTTCGGCTGGAGCAGACCGTTGATCTGCAGCGGAAGCTGGCCCGGAAGGCCGCTCTCCAGGCGAAGCCTGGAGATCGCACCAACGCCAATGTCACCCGGCACCCCGGTGCCGACGTCGATCGGTCCTTCGTGGACGATGTACACCGACGCGTCGAGGTTGATCGGGTCGATCTGGACCGTCTTCGGCGCCTGGAAGCTGAACGGGATGATCCCGACGATGTCGTCGAAGCCCCAGCCGTTGACGCCGTTCGGGCCCGACTCCATGAGCGCGACGCTCCCCGTCCGGTTCAGGATGTGGGCGAAGTAGACGCCGCGCAGGAACGAGAAGTTCGTCATCCGCGGCGTCACGCAGAGTTCGAACGGGCGCTGGAGCTGCGATCCCAGCGTACGGCGCACTGCAAGGTTGCTCGCCGCGATGACCGAGACCGTGCTGTCGAGCTCATTGCAGACGAGGATGTCCTCGTTCGTCGGCTCGAAAGCGATACCGCGCGGCGAGTTCCCGACCTGCACCGTCCGGATGACCTGATGGAACTGGGCCGACTGCGGGTTGATGACGATGAACGACACCGTGTCCGCGAGCTGGCTCGTCACCGCGAGGAGATCCGTGTTCGGCCCCATCGCCAACGAGGTCGGGTCCGCGACCGGGATCCGCTCCAGGACGGTCATCCGGTTCGAGTTGAGGACCACGATCTCACTCCGCGGACGGTCCGCGACGTAGAGGTAGTGGCCGATCTGCTGCCGGATCTGGTACGGGAGGCACGCCCCGACGATGGTCTGACCGAACGAGGGCCCGAGGAAGAACTGGTTCTGCTCGAGCGTCAGCAGTCCGCCGGGCGGGCGGTTCTGCGACGGCACGGGGAACGGGTTTCCGGAGACGAGCAGGCTGGGGGTGGCCGTCGCGATCGTCGTCGGCTCGTTGCTGGCCAGGAACGGCTCGACGCAGAGCGGCGGGAAGGCGATCGTCGGCGGGTTGGGGTGCGGGGCCCAGGAGATGATGTTCTCGTAGCCCGGCGCGATCCCGCCGAACTGGTTCACCTGGGCCGGCGCCACGGTGTTCGGCTGGTTGCCGGTGACCGCCGCGATGATCTTGAAACCGTCCTGCGCGCAGAGGTCACCGCCCTGGGCCTGGCAGCCCTGCGGGTCGGGAGCATTGCGGAACGTGGTGTCGAGCGCGCGACCGATGTGCAGGTCGGTGACCTGACTGATCAGCGGCGACGCGATGACGAGGTCCTGCAAACTCGAGTCCAGCGTGAGCGTGAACACCCCCGCCGAGCCGCCGTCGATCGTGCAGTCCCCGGGGTTGAGGAGCGGACGGATCGTCGGGTTCTGCGTCACGTTCGGGTCGAACGGGAAGCGCGACTCTCCCTCGAGAGGGAACGGCAGCGACGAGATCGGATTGCCCGTCGACTGGCCAAAGCCGTTGAGGTCGAGGACCGAGAGGCCCGGGGTCGCTCCGCCGCGACCGACGTAGATCGCGTCCGGGGCGACGGGTGCGTTGACGAGGCCCGGTCCCTCACCTGTTTCGAAGCTGGTCGAAGCAGCGCGCTGGTTGATGTTCGGCCCGAGGCCGTTGGGTGTCGTCACCTGCGCCAGGTCTTCGATCTGCTGCGTGGTGAGCGCGATGTCGACCCGGGAGAACGTGCCGCACGCCTGGAACTCAGGCCCCTGGCCCGGGAACGAGAAGCCGGGCGTCATATCGTAGACCGAGAGATCGAACGGGCTGATCGGCAGCGTGGTGAATGGCATCGTCGTCACCGACGTCTCCGGCCCGAAGCTGATCCCGATCGCCGACGAGATCGTCGGCTCGCCGGTTCCGCCGATGCGCCCGACGGAGTACGGCTGGACCGGCTCGGTGAACTCGATGCGGATCGAGGTGCGCGGATCGACGCCGATGTCGCCGTTTCCGGGGCTGATCAGCGGCGCGTCCGTCGGCGGCGGCGTCGTGATGACCTCGGGCGGCAGCGTGTCGAGGCCAACGGTCGACGAGGCGAAGACCTGGTCGGTCAAGGAGCGGCCGTTGGTCGCCCGCAGCGCCGTCGTCACGCGGAATCGAATCTGGACGCCCTCCGGGAACGTCTCGAACGTCCGGAGGTCGTTGTCCGAGTCCGCGACGAAGATGATCGTGTTCGGCGACACCAGCGTCGCTTCGTTCGGAAGCGACGATCCGACCCCGGGGAATCCGACGGCCTGGTCGACGTCGGACGCGGGCACGAGGTCGCCGTTGGCGCCGACGCTCACCCACTGCTTGAGGACGACCTGCGAACCGTCGCGGTCGACGGTGCGGCCCCCGACGAACGCTCGCCCGCGCGCCGGAAGCGTGGCGCCGCTGAGCGGATCGATCGTCGTCACGCTGAGCGCGCCCGAGAGCCCCGTGCTCGACGGGCTCAGGCTCAGGACCGACAGCGCGTTGATCTGCTGCGTGAAGTTGGCGTAGATGTAGTGGTTGCCCGGCGTCCCGTCGGGAAGGATCGCCGTCTCGATGAACGTCGCCGACGGCAAGATCGGGTTCTGTCGACGCACGTTCTCGACGATGTCGTCCAGCGAGCGGATCGAGGTGATCTGGCCGGAACCGTCGAGGTCCGGGACCCGGTGCGGGAGCAGCTGTCCGAAGCCGTTGCCGACCTCTTGGAGGGACAGCTGGGCCCCCGATCCCGCCACTCCAGGCTCCGACGAGGTGCCGCCACAGGCGGCGACGAGAGACCCGAGGACGAGGGAGACGGCCGCCGACGACCGCCCCCCAGGGAGGCGGATGGATCGCTCGGTCGGGCGTGTCTTCGGTGAGACTTCGTGCATGGAAGACGTCGGGGGAGAATCGTTGGATGTGAGGCGCGGTCGGGTGGGCCGGGGGTCCGAGACACGAGCGTGGGCGGGCCACAACTCGCGTGCCGGGTCCCAGCGCACGCGGATCGGGTGTGTGCGCCGTGCGGTCGAGGGGGGATAACCGCCGCAATCAGAGGCAGTTACGGACGACCGGGAAGACTCGAAAAGAGCTGGGGGAAAGCAGCACGCGACACGGGTATCGAAGACCGTGCGGCTGCAGTACGCCTGGGGCGCGCGGAGTCCGAGCGAACCCGCACACCGCGCCTCGGGGCGACGTGAGTCAGACGGCCGAGTCTGGGAGGGTGTCGGGGGCGTGTCAAGCGGCGTCGACCCCTGGCTGCGGACGGTCTCGTGAACGGCGTCCTTCGCTTCGAACGTGCACACGGCTATCCTCGCGCCCATGAGCGCGGGGGCAGCAAATGGACGACGCGGAGCGGTCCACGGGGAGAGCGGCGACGGGCGCGACCACGTGTTCAATCCCGAGGCACTCGAGGGCCTGAGCGAGGGGCCCGGGAGCGCACCGGAACGGGTCGTCGAGATGGGGCTTCGCCCGGAGCGCCTGGACGATTTCGTCGGCCAGGAGTCCGTCGTGGAGAACCTCCGGGTCCACCTCGCCGCCGCCATGGAGCGCTCCGAGCCCCCCGACCATCTGCTCTTCAGCGGGCCTCCCGGCCTCGGAAAGACCAGCCTCGCCCGGATCATCGCGGCCGAGCTCGGCTCCAGCCTGCACCCCACCTCCGGTCCCGCGCTCGACCGGCCTCGCGACGTCGTCGGTCTCTTGACGAGCCTCAAGCGCGGGGACGTCCTCTTCATCGACGAGATCCATCGCCTGCCGGTGAGCGTCGAGGAGTACCTCTACACGGCGATGGAGGACTACCGGGTCGAGATGACGCTGGATTCCGGGCCGCACGCTCGGATCCTGCCGATCGAGATCCAACCGTTCACGCTCGTCGGGGCGACGACGCGCGAGGGACTCCTCTCCGCGCCCTTCCGCGCCCGCTTCGGCCTCTCCCTTCGCCTCGAGTCCTATCCGGTCGCCGACCTGGAGAGGATCGTCGCGCGGGCGGCCGCGCTCCTCGGCGTCGAGGTCACCGACGAAGCCGCGACCGTCCTGGCCTCCCGCAGCCGCGGCACTCCGCGCGTCGCGGGGCGCTTCCTCAGGCGCGCCCGCGATCGCGCGCAGGTCGACGGCGCGGCGGCGATCGACGCGGACCTCGCCCGCGCCACGCTCACGGGGATCGGCGTCGACGACAACGGCCTCGAAGAGATGGACCGGCGGATCCTCCGCTGTCTCGGTGACCACTTTCCGCAGCCGGCCGCGCTCAAGACGATCGCCGCGGTGATCGGGGAGACCGAGGACACGATCGAGGACGTCTTCGAACCGCACCTCCTCCGCAGCGGATTCGTCCGAAAGACCCCGCGCGGCCGCGTCGCCACCGAGACGGGCCTGCGCCTCGTCGGGGTCGACCCGACCGACGCCGACACGACCCAGCCGGGACTCCCGTTCGGCGCGTGATCGGTCGACGCCCGCCTCTCGACGTCGTCCTCGCCGTCGCGTGCGTCGCCGGAAGCTGCGCCGCCTACACGACGGGAGCATCGACCCCCGTCCCGCCTGCCGCTGAACCGTCCTCGCGATCCGTCGCGGCGAGCGCGCAGGCGTCGCTCGCGCTGCCTCCTCACGTCGACGTCGTCCTCTCCGCGTACGAGGGCGCGACCTCGATCGAATGGACGGACGAGCGCGGCGCGCGGGGCACCGCGCGCGACGCGACCTCGCTCCGAGGTCCGGTGAAGCTCGGACAGAGGACCTACGACGGCGAGATCTTCGTCGAGCGCCGCTCCGAGGGCGGGCTACAGGTCGTCGTCCGCGCTCCGCTCGAGGACTACGTCGAAGGTGTCGTCGCCGCCGAGCTCGCGATCTGGTCGGCTCGCCCCGCGGAGCTCGAGGCCCAGGCGATCGCCGCACGGACCTTCGCGGCGGCCACGATCGCTCAGCGCCGACGAGCGGGGCTCGACGATCGACTGACGGACGGCGTCCTCGACCAGGCGTACCGCGGCCGCCACGTCGCCTCCGACACCCGCGGAGGACGCGACGCCGCCGCGCGCCTGCGGGCAGCCGTGCGCGCGACGGAAGGCGTCGTCCTCACGCGCGGAGCACAGCTGGAGGAGGCGCGCTACCACGCGGCGTGCGGCGGCCACACCGCTCCCTTCGCGGACGTCTTCCGGCGCGAGGTGCGGGAGCGCGGCGCTCGCGGTCCGGGCGGAGTGCCCTGCCCTGCGTGCGCGGAGCGCGCGCGTCGCGAGACCGAGGCGAAGGCGCCGGACCCGACCCGGCCGCTCGCCTGGATCGCGGAGGTTCCCGCCGAGCGCCTCGAAGCGCTCGGCCGGTCCGTCGACCTCGACGGACCTCCGGTCCAGCTCGCGCCCGTCCGAGTCGATCCCGCGGGTCGCTGGCTCGACGTCGCTCTCCGCGACGCCTCGGGCACGACGCGGACCGTGCCGTTCGACGACTTCCGTCGCGCGATCGGCTACGGCCTCTGGAAGAGCGGAGTCGTCGCTGCAACCGTTCCGCGCCCCGGCGCGGCTCTCCGCGGTGGATCGCTGCGCGTGCAGGGACGCGGCCGCGGCCACGGCGTCGGTCTCTGCCAGGAGGGCATGCGGGACCTCGCGGACGAGGGCTGGACGTCGCGCGAGATCCTCGCGCACTACTACCCCGGCGCGCGGCTCGAGACGGCCGCGATCGTCGCGCCGTGACATCGGCCAAGCCGCTCCCCGCGTCCGAGCGAGGCCGCTTCGGGTTCCGGGTCACCCGGACCGCGCCCGATGACCCCGCGGCCCGCCGCGCCCGCGTCGGGGTCTTCACGACGCCGCACGGAGACGTCCCGACCCCCGCCTTCATGCCGGTCGGAACGCGCGGCACGGTCAAGGGAGTCCTGCCCCGCGACATCGCTGCCACGGGGTCGACGATGATCCTCGCGAACACGCTCCACCTTCACCTTCGGCCGGGTGAGGAGACCGTCGAGCGCCTCGGAGGCCTGCACCGGTTCATGGGCTGGGACGGGCCGATCCTCACCGACTCGGGCGGCTACCAGGTGTTCAGCATGGCGGACATCTCGACGCTCGACGACGACGGCGTGACGTTCCGATCGATCGTCGACGGCGAGAGGATCCGCCTCACGCCGGAGCGCGCCGTCGCGATCCAGCGCGCTCTCGGCGCCGACGTGGCGATGGCGTTCGACCACTGTCCGTCCGACCCGCTCGACCGCGAGGCGGTCGTCGCAGCCACCGATCGAACGCACCGTTGGCTGGAGAGATGCCGGGCGGCGCACGACGAGGCGGGTGGAGTCGAAGGGACCGATCAGGCGCTCTTCGGGATCGTCCAGGGCGGTGCGTTCGAGGACCTGCGCCTCGCGTCCGCCGAGACCGTCGCCGGGTTCGGCTTCGTCGGCAACGCGATCGGCGGCGTCAGCGTCGGTGAGGATCGCGCCGCGATGACCGCGGCCGTGAACGCCGCCGCCCCCGCGCTCCCGCCGGACCGGCCGCGCTACCTCATGGGCGTCGGGACGCCCCGCGACTTCTTCGATGCCATTGCCGCGGGCGTCGACCTGTTCGACTGCGTGACGCCGACGCGCCACGGTCGCAATCACCAGGTCTGGACGAGCCGCGGCCGCATCAACCTCAGGAACGCCGGATGGAAGGACGTCGACGCACCGCTCGACGAGACGTTCCGCGCACCGCTGGTCGCGGACGTCCCCATCGGAGTGCTCCGCCATCTCTGCCTGTCGAACGAGATGCTCGGCGCCACGTACCTGACGCTGCACAACCTGTTCGTCTTCCACGAGCTGATGCGGCTCGCGCGCGAGGCGATTCCGCAGGGCGCGCTCGCGAAGACGCGCGACGCGTGGGTCCGCCGGCTGGAGCGACGGCTGAGCCCGGCTCAGTTCGTCGCGGGCGACTAGCGACGCTTGTAGTCGGGGCAAGTGCGCGCGTTCGGGCGCTCACGCCGATTGCACGCGTCGCCGTAGTCCCACTTGCAGCTGTCGCAGAGATAGCCTCCGCCGGGTGTTCCGCCCAGGCGGCGGAAGAACCCGGCGATCGACTGCATCAGTCGCCGCAGGACGTCCATCGGTCACAGGTTACCGGAACGTCCTATCCCCTGGTCAGCGCCGCAGCGAACGGCCCGAGATGACCTCGATCCGGTCGATGTCGATCGTGCGAGGCTGCGCGACCGACGTCGCCGTCG
>JBCCSK010000301.1:0-7518 GCA_039200205.1 Planctomycetota bacterium | reverse complement strand
CCGGCCTCGTAGACGATGTCGCGGTCGGGGAAGCCGAGCGAGTCGAGGTCCTGGATCGGCGGGCGCTGCGTGTTCTTGTGGATCTCGCCCGTCTCGCGGTTCCGGAACCACATGTTCTGGACGAACTGGTAGTCCTCGCCCGCCGCGATCTTGTCGAGCAGCTCGACGACGGCGATCTCTCCCTCGCCGCGGCAGATCGCGTCGATGTGCTCGTTGAGCTCGAGCATCTCCGGGCTGAACGTCGGGTGCGGACCGCCGACGAGCTGGAACACGTCGGGCAGCTCCTTCCGGATCCGCTTCGCGAGATCCATGAAGTAGAGGTGCATCCCCGTCGACACCGAGTAGCAGACGACGTCCGGCGCGTAGTCGTGGATCTGCTCGATCCAATCCTTGTCCGGGAGGAACAGAGCCTTCGCCTGGTGGCCCGCGTCCTTGATCGAACGACTCAGCCACATCAGGCCGAGCATCTCCTGCGGCAGGTAGTCGTTGATGAACAGGACCTTCATCGAACGAACCGGGTTCCGCGACGTGATCGCGGTAGCCGTCTCGGGAGCTGTGTCGAGGAGCGTCATGGGAAGGCGGGAGAAGCAGTGTCGCCGACGTGGGAGAGAGCGGGGAAACCACCGGCACCGGTCGCGCTACGGCGCGTCGAATGCGGTCAGAGGAGTCCTCGTTCGGCTTTTGAGAAGTCTATCGGCCCCTGCGATTGCGGGGCCCCGACGGCGGATTTCTACGCGCCCCCGGCAGATGTGCGGAGAGCGTGCCAGACTCCACGTTTGAGACGCTGAAGACCCCATCAAGAAGGCGTCGACGCTCCATGCACCTCTCGATCCTCCCCCTCGCTCTCGCGTTCGCTCCCGCGCTTCCCGCGCTTCCCGCGAACGATGCACTGGACAACGCGGTCTCTTTCTCCAGCCTGAAGGCCGGGGCGCCAACGGACGACCTCGCAGGGGTCGCAGAGGCCATCGGCGATGCCCGCGTGGTCCTTCTCGGCGAGCAGAGTCACGGCGACGGCACGACCTTCGCCGCGAAGATTCGACTCATCGAGTACCTGCACGCCGAGCTCGGCTTCGACGTCCTCGTCTTCGAGAGCGGCATGTTCGGCTGCCGCGAGGCCTGGCGCGCGTTCCAGGCCGGCGATCTCGCGCCGCGCGAAGCGGCGTCCGAGGGGATCTTCCCGATCTGGACGGCCAGCCGCGACCTCCTGCCGCTCTGGGACTATCTCGCGGAGGCCGAGAAGGGAGACCGCCCCCTCGAGCTCGCGGGCTACGACTTCCAGGTCACCGGCAACGCGTCCGAGCGCATGCCGGACGCGCTGGCCGACGTCCTGGAGCGGGCGGGCGTCGACGGGGACGACGCGGAGGTCGTCGTCGAGGCCGCGCGGTCCGCCGCGTCGTACGAGGCCTTCGCCGGCTGGCGCGGGAGCCTCGGGCGCGCGACCGAGAAGGCGTTCTCGAACGCCCGCGAAGCCGTCGCCGACGCGAAGGCCCTCGACCCCGAGGAGCGGCTCTTCTTCGCTCGCTACCTCGCGAGCCTGGGGGCGTTCGGCCAGAGCCTCGTCGACCCGCCGAAGGACTCGGCGCCGATGCACGTCGGGTTCAACCCGCGCGACCGGGTCGGCGGCGAGACGCTCACGTGGCTCGCGAACGAGCGCTACCCCGACCGCAAGATCATCGTCTGGCTCGCGACGATGCACGCGCTCCGCGACCACCCCAAGATCTCGGCCAAGGGCCTCTCCTACGCCAAGGTCGTGTCCGCGGGCCACGTCCTGTGCGAGGCGATCGAGGAGGACGCCTACGTCGTCGCGTTCTGCGCCGCTCAGGGTCGCGCCGGACTCCCGTGGGGCAGCCCGTGGTCGATCGGCGACGCGCCGCCCGGATCGTTCGAGGAGATGTGCGTCGAGGCGGGACTCGAGAACGCGTTCATCCCGCTCCGGGGCCTGGGCCGCTCGCACCCGCTCGCGAAGAAGCTCGTCGCGCGGCCGCTCGGGCCCAGCCCGATGAAGGCTCGCGGGCCGCAGCACTGCGACGCGATCGTCTTCACGAAGACGATGACGCCGAGCCGGTCGATCGACGGCGACGGCGGAAGCGACGACGGCGACCTCGCGGCCTTCGACCTGCGGCCCGCGCTCGAGACGAGCCTCGCGCGCATCGCGGGCGGCGAAGAGGCTGGCAACATCTGGTCGCACAAGTGGAACCTCGACAGCGAGGTCGACGACTGGCTCCGCGCGTCGAAGCCGGACGCGGCCGCGATCGAGGCCGAGGAAGCGCACTGGATCGACTGGCTGGACGACGAGGACGACGACGACCCGCTCGTCTGGCGCGTCCAGGGGCTGCTCGCGAAGCTCGCGGCCGAACGCGGCGCGGCCGATCTCGCGATCGAGCGCTACGACGCGACCATCGCGGCGTACCCCGACCGCACCGTCCCCGAGCCGATGAAGCACGACGGTGTCCAGCACGTCGCGACCAACGCCATGCGGGTCCGGATCGCCCGCGACGGGTTCGACGAGGCCGCCTCCTGGTACGCGGAGACGCTGGCCGAGACGAAGGCGTTCCGCTACGCGTACCTGAACGAGATCGGCGACGAGCTCGACCGCGAGCAGCTCGACCGGCTGAAGGACGCCGTGCGCGACGCGTACGCGAAGCGCGCGAAGCGCTGGCGCGACGAGAAGGCGCTCGCGGAGCGCTACGCCCGCGAGCTCTGAACCGTCGACGGACGGCCGCCGCGACTCTCGGCGGCCTCCCGCAGGATCGACTCGACCCGCGAGAACGTTGCCTCGCGGTCGAAGCGCGACGTGCGCTCCAGGCCGCGCTCCGCGAAACGGCGCCCGAGATCGGGGTCGTCGAGGATTCGCCGGAGCGCCGCCGTCAACGTCGTGTGGTCCTGCGGATCGACGAGCAGGCCGTTCACCTCGTCCTCGACGACCTCGGGGTTGCCGCAGACGCCGCTCGCGACGATCGGCGTCCCGAGCGCCTGGACCTCCAGCAGCGTGTGCGAGAGCCCCTCGTACTCGCTGTTGAGAACGAACACGTCGGCCGCGCGGACCGTCAGCGGGATCTTCGCGTGCGGGACGTTGCCGAGGAAGTGCACGCGCCCTTCGACGCCGAGATCGGCGGCGAGAGCCTTCCACTCGCCCTCCATGTCTCCGTCGCCGGCGACGAGCAGGTGCACGTCGTCGGCGAGCTCGGCGACGGCGCGGATGATCCCGTCCACGCGCTTCCACACCATCAGCCGACAGACCGTGAGCACGTAGCGGCGGTCCGCCTCCAGCCCGAGCGCGCTCCGCGCCTCGTCGCGGGTCTCGGACACGTCGTCCGCCCGCGGGCCGTGGTAGGCGTTCAGCACGGTCACCGCCTTCTCCGGCGGCACGCCGTGGTGCTCGACGAGGATCCCGCGCAGGAACTCGGAGCAGCAGATGATCGTGCGGCACCAGCCCCACCAGGCGCGCTGGAGGCGCCGCGTCAGAGCGACCTTCGAGCCGTAGTCCTTCGTCTGGAACGTGACGATGTCGTCGCCGCCGCACCAGCCCTTGCGGTGGGCGATCTCCCACGCGCCGTCGACCATGATGCGGATCACCACGGGGCGGCGGCGGAGGCGCGCCGCGAGCACGTGCAGCAGCGCGAGGTGCTCCTGCACGTACACGACGTCGACCGACTTCGACGCCTTCCACACGAGCGCGAACGCGCGCAGGTAGCGCCCGGGAAGCGAGCCGCCCGTGATCGCAGTGACCTCGAACGGGTAGCCCTTCGGCTCGGGGTCGCTGCAGAACGCGACGACCTGGACGTCGTGCCCGCGCTCCGCGAGGAAGCGCCCGAGGCTCGGAACGTAGACCGCCGGTCCACCGAGGTCCGGCGGGAAGACCGGCGACGTGATCAGGACGCGCATGCGCGGCCGAAGTCTACGGCGTGATCGAGATCACGCGTGGAGCAGCCAAGATCCGCCGTGGGCTCCTGCGCCGACCGGGAGCTGGTCCTCGACCTCGAACAGGTCGAGGGCGGCGACGCGGTCGAGGGCGGCCTGGATCGCTTCCGCGAGCTCTTCCACGGCCGGCGGCTTCTCGAACCACTGGTGCATCCCGAGAACGAGCAGCCGCATGAGCTGGGTGCGCGTGCGCGGCGCCGACACCACGATGATCGGGACGTGCGCGAGGTGGTCGAGCCGGCGCAGGACGTCGACGAGCTGCTCTCCCCAGGCGCCGGGGAGGTCGAGGTCCATGAGGATCAGCGCGACGTCCGGGTTCGCGGTCGCGCAGTCCAGGACCGAGATCCCGTCGTGGCACTCGAGGGGCTCGTGACCCAGCCCGCGCACGAGCCTGGCGTAGTGCTCGCGCGTCACGGGGTCCTTCTCGGCGATGAGAACCTTCTGCATGGCGATCGATGAGGAAGCTGGAGCGGCCGGCACTTCGCCGGGCCCCCCTCATCGACCGAGGTGCTGAACGGCCCACTTACGAAATGGCATTTGAGGCGTCCCGTGGGGGGACTGGCTCGCTTCGCGACCCCGCCTCATGCGGTCCAGCGGCGCCACCCGCCGCCGAAGGGCATCGCCAGCACCCCCAGGAGCGTTCGGGTCGCGGACGGATCCCGCGGAGCGTCGAGCCCGATCGTGAGACCGAGCTGACCGTCCTGCGCTCCGTCCCGGTACGTCCCGAACAGACGGTCCCACGCCGAGAGCGCGAACCCGTAGTTCGAGTCGGTCTCCTCCCGCCGCGCGGAGTGGTGGATCCGGTGCATGTCGGGCGTCACGACGAGCCGCCGGAGCAGCGCGTCGACCCGCGGCGCGATACCGAGGTTCGCGTGCGTCACGAGCGACATCGCGTTCAGAAGGACCTCGAAGACGAGCACGGTGGCTGGCCCCGCGCCAAGGACGACGACGGCGATCGCCTTCCAGACGTAGGAAAGGACCATCTCTCCAGGGTGGAAGCGCACACCCGAGCTGACGTCGAGGTCGACGTCCGCGTGGTGGACCGCGTGGAAACGCCAGAAGAGCGGGACGCGGTGGAAGGCGACGTGCTGTGCCCAGACGGCGAGATCGAGAAGCACGATCGCGACGACCCCCTCGATCCACGCCGGTCCCTCGACGACGGAGAACAGCCCGAGCCTTGCTCCCTGGGCCGCGGCAGCGACGCCGACGAGCCCGGCGGGCGCGACGAACCGGACGAGGACGAGGTCGACGCCGAACAGCGCCGCGTTCGCGCCCCGGCGGCTCCATAGCCCCGGTCCGTGCGGACGACGCGGCCGCAGGCGCTCGAAGAGAACGAGCGCCACAGCCAGCCCGGCGAAGACGCCCAAGCGCACGATCCCCTGCTGGTCGAGGAGCGCGGCCGCCGCGTCGCTCAAGGCGTCAGCAGACCGGAACGTTGTCCCGCTGCTCCTCGCGCTCCGATTCGATCGCTCTCAGACGGTCGAGCGTGACGTCGGGCGTCGGGTACCTGCCGGTGAAGCAGGCGTTGCAGAACTTCTTGATCCGCGGGTTCCCGGCCCGCGCTGCGTCGTTCATCGCCTCGCGGCTGAGGTACTGGAGGTGGTCCACGCCGAGCGATAGCGCGACGTCGTCCACCGACTTGTCGGTGGCGATGAACTCGCGCTTGCTCGCCATGTCGACGCCGTACGGGCACGGCGCGACGAGCGGCGGGCTCGTGACGCCGAAGTAGACGTTGCGCGCGCCGGCCGCGCGAACCATCTCGACGATGCGACGCGACGTGTTCCCGCGCACGACCGAGTCGTCGACGAGCAGGACGTTCTTGCCCTCGAACTCGATCGGGATCGGGTTGAGCTTGCGGCGGATCGACGACGTGCGCTCCTTCTGATTGGGCATGATGAAGGTCCGCCCGATGTAGCGGTTCTTCACGAGCCCCTCGCGGTACGGCACGCCGAGCTCGACCGCGCAGGCCTGGGCGGCGTCGCGCGAGCTGTCCGGGACCGGAATGACGGCGTCCGGCATCGGCGCGCCCGACTCGCGCCACTCGCGGGCGAGGGCGACGCCGAACCGCTGGCGCGTCTTGTAGACGCTGATGTCGTCGAGGAACGAGTCCGGACGCGCGAAGTAGACGTACTCGAAGATGCAGGGGCGGTGCGGCTCGTCGGCGACCTGACGCCGATGCACGACGCGCTCGTCGTCGACGAAGACGGCCTCACCCGGCCCGATGTCGATCGTGCGGTGGTAGCCGTTGACGTCCAGGACGACGCTCTCCGATGCGCAGGCAAACCAGTCGCCGCGCTCGTCGGTCTTCTGTCCGAAGACCGCCGGCTTGATGCCGAACGGGTCGCGGAAAGCGACCATGCCGACATCGGCGATCGTCGCGCACACCGAGTACGCGCCCTTGACCTCGTCGTAGACCTTCTTGACGGCGTAGAAGACGTCCTCGCGCCCCAGCGAGCCCGCGTTCGCCTGGAAGCGCTCGGCGAGTCCCTGCTGGAACACGTACAGCAGCACCTCGAGATCGCAGGTCGAGTTGAGCCGCGTCATCTTCGAGCGGACGCGCGACGTCGACAGCTCGACGTAGTTGGTGACGTTGCCGTTGTGCACCATCGCGGTCCCGATCGGGAAGGTGTGGTGGAACGGCTGGGCGTCCTCGTTCCGGTTCCCTCCGACGGTCGGGTAGCGCACGTGGCCGACGCCGAGGTTGCCCTCGAGGCGGGCCATGTTGGACTCGTCGAAGACCTCGACGACGAGCCCGTCCCCCTTCTCGACGTTGAAGCGGTCGGTGAAGGTCGTGATCCCCGCCGCGTCCTGGCCACGGTGCTGGACGGCGAGGAGGCCTTCGTAGATCTCGGGAGCGACGTCGACCCCGTCAGGGCCGAAGATGCCGATGAATCCGCACATGGTGGAGTCGGAGGAGGGCGCGCGACGGCGCCGGAACGCCCGCCCTGCCGAGCACGATCGGGCCGAGCGGGGACGGAGAGTATCCAGGATCCGCCCGCGCCGCGCGAATTCTCGGACGGCCTGACGGCGCGCGGGCTTTCCCTCGGGCGCGTGCGGAGCGACCCTGTGTCCCCGGCCTGCGCGAGATCCGCGCGGCCGGCCCTGCCGCACCATGCCGTCCCCGCCCTCCCGGCCCACCGTCCTCGTCGTCGAGGACGACCCCGCGCACGCCGAGATCGTTCGGCGCCGTATCGATCGGCTCGACGGTCCTGCCTGCGAGGTCGTCGCCTGCGGGCGGCTCGCCGATGCGCTCGAATACGCGGGGGAGTCTCCGCCGGACCTCGTGCTGCTCGACCTCCGGCTGCCGGACAGCGACACGGCCGAGACGCTGGATCGGATCTCGGCCTTCACCGCCCGCGGGGCGCGCGTCGTCGTCCTGAGCGCGCTCTGCACGCCCGAGCTCGCGGCGGCCGCGATCGCCGCCGGCGCCGCGGACTTCGTCGAGAAGGGTCACCTCGACGAGGAGGTGCTCACCCGGCTCGTCGCAGGCGGCGACGCGAGCCCGTCCGCGACTCCCCCGCCGGCCGCGGACGCCGCGCTCCCGGAGTTCGACCTCCGCGAGCTCTCCGCGCGCTTCACCCACGACGCGAACTCGTG
>JBCCSK010000300.1:0-7524 GCA_039200205.1 Planctomycetota bacterium | reverse complement strand
ATGACTGAAAAGTGGCACGCGCGTCGCGTGGCACTTTTAAGTCAACGGGCAGCGGGGCGGTGTGCGGCACCGTACCGAAGCCGAGCAGCGCACGGGTGTGCGACACCGTATCGGCTGAGTCGGAGACTGCTGCCCAGGCCGAGAGGTCACCGCGAGTCGTCCAGCTTCCGCACCCGCTTCCGCCGCGGGTCGATCGTGCGGCGCCGGAAGTCGCCGGCACTCTCCACGACGAGGCGCGTCCGCGAGCCGGAGCCCTCGACTCGCACGACCTGTCCGAGGTGGCGGCCGTCGATCTCGACCCAGTCGCCGCGCGCGAACGGCGCAGCGTCGTCCTCGGGCGGAGCCGACTCGCTCACCGTCTCGACCGCGGCGCGCGGCGTCAGGTGGGCGGCTCTCCACGCCTCGGCGTCCTCGGTGTTGTCGCAGCCGAAGGCGTCGGCGTCGCTGACGTCGAGGCCGAAGTGCTCCGCGAGCAGGGTGCGGCGCGGCCGCTCGAGTTCCTTCGCGAACTCCACCATCCCGAGCAGCGCGCGCAGGTCGTCCTGCAGCTTCTCACCGGTCGCGAGGAACTCGGGTAGCTCCGCCGGATCGAGCGAGCGGTCGATCTCGAGGTCGTGGCCTTCGAACGTGCCGCGCGTGACGCCGAGGACGTCGAGCCAGCGCAGGGCGATCCCGACGCGGTTGTCGCGGCGCTCCTTGACGAGCAGCTCGGCGCGCAGGTCGTCCTCGTCCTTGAGCTGGACGCGCTCGCCCCACCCGGCGAGCGTCTCGTACACCATGACGACGTACTCCAGCGTCGGGTTCGCCCAGCGGATGAACGTGTCCTGGATCGCGATGTCCTCGGGCAGGTAGACGAGCTCGCACCACGACGGGAGACCGTCGCGGCCGGCGCGGCCGATCTCCTGGGTCCACGCCTCGAGCGTGCGGGGGATCTGGGCGTGGAGGACGAAGCGGATGTCGCTCTTGTCGATCCCCATGCCGAACGCGTTCGTGGCGAGCACGACGGCGTCGTCGGACGCCATGAAGCGCTCCTGCATCGAGCGGCGTTCCTCGGCGGAGAGCTTGCCGTGGTAGACGAGCGTGCGGATCCCGCGCCGCAGGAGCTCGCCGTGGATCCGCTCGAGGTCCTTGATCAGCGCGCCGTAGACGATGCCCGGTCCGGAGATCGACCGGATCCGCTCGGCGAGGACGTCGATCTTGTCCTCGTCGTGCGCGACCTCGGTGACGGCCAGGAAGAGGTTGTCGCGGTCGATCCCCGAGCGCAGCACGAGCGGGTCGACGAGACCGAGCCGCGCCGCGATGTCGTCCGCGACGTTCGGCGTGGCTGTGGCGGTCAGCGCGATCGCCGGAACGTCGCCCAGAGTGCGCCGGTACTCGCCGAGGCGCGAGTAGTCGGGCCGGAAGTCGTGCCCCCACTGGCTGATGCAGTGCGCCTCGTCGACGGCGAGCCGCGCGACGTCGAGGCGCGGTCGCGCCGCCTCGAAGTCGGGCTGGCGGAAGCGCTCGGGCGTGACGTACAGGAGGTCGATCTCGCCGCGAATCGCCGCCTCGAGGCGCTCGCGCCGCTCGCGCGCGCCGATGGACGAGTTGACGAACGTCGCGCGCACGCCCTTCCTGCGGAGCGCGTCGACCTGATCCTTCATCAGGGCGATCAGCTGGCTCACGACGAGCGTCAGTCCGTCGAGAACGACCGCGGGCAGCTGGTAGGCGAGCGACTTCCCCGCGCCCGTCGGCATCGTCAAGAGGACGTCACGACCGGCGAGCACGGCCTTGATGGCCGGTTCCTGGAGCCCCCGGTAGTGGTCGATCCCGAACGTCTCGCGCAGCGTGGAGAGCACGCGCGGATCGCGGGGGGTCGGGACCGGGACAGGGGCAGTACTGTCGAGCGAAGGGTCCATCGCCGCGGGGATTCTGGGCTCCTGCCCCCGCGCTTCCCGCGCGAATAGGCGGATTTCGCGGCGGCGCCCCTGGAGCCGAAGGCTCCGCCGACGCACGTTCAGGGCACCTTGTCCGCCCCCGAGACGATCGATCCCACTCGCGCACTGCTGTGCGTTCCGACCTCGGAGGAACATGAGCGGCTCGCGCGCGCCGCGCCCGCGTCCGTCGACCCCGGGCGCTGGCTCGCCGTCGAGATCATCGGCTTCGGCCCGGTGGCGGCAGCGGCGCGCACCGCCGTGCTGTGCGAACGCCACCGCCCCGAGCGCGTCGTCCTCGCCGGAATCGCCGGGGGACGCGCCGACGGACCCGCGATCGGGACGGCGTCGTGGTTCGGCGACGTCGCTCTCGACGGGGTGGGCGCGGGCGAGGGTCCGGGCCTGGCGCTCCCGAGCGCGATGGGCTTTGCCCAGTGGGGCGACGTCACCGAGCACCTGTCGCTCGCGGACGACGGCCCGTCCCTGCTGACGGTCTGCGCGGCGGCGGACGGCGCGACGATGCTCGCGACGCGGCGCGCGCGCTTCCCGGACGCCGTCGCCGAGGACATGGAGGCCTTCGGGGTCGCGCTCGCCGCCCACCTCGCGGGCGTCCCCGCGCACGTGGTCCGCGGGATCTCGAACGCGGCGGGCGATCGCCGACACGCGGTCTGGCGGATCGACGACGCCCTGGACGCAGTGGCGGCGCTCCTCGACGAGCGGATGGGAGGAGAGGCATGAACGAACGACCGCTGAGACTCGGGATCTCGACCTGTCCGAACGACACCTTCCTCTTCCACGCGCTCCTGAGCGGCGAGGTCGAGGTCGCGGGGCACCGCCTCGAGATCGAGCTGCTCGACGTCCAGGAGCTGAACGAGCGCCTGATCGCCGGCGACTTCGACGTCGCGAAGGCGAGCTACCACCTCGCGCTGCGCCTCGCCGACGAGCTCGTCGCGCTGCCGACCGGCTCGGCGCTGGGCTTCGGCAACGGGCCGCTGCTGCTCGCGCGCGCCGGGCTGGAGAGCCAGCGTCCAGGTGCCGCGAGCCGCGTGCTCTGCCCCGGCGAGCACACGACGGCGTCGCTCCTCTACCGCGCATTCCACGAGGCCGGCAACGAAGCGGAGCAGGTCGTTTTCAGCGAGATCATGCCGGCGCTGGAGGCGGGCGACGCAGACTTCGGCGTGTGCATCCACGAGGGCCGCTTCACCTACGCCGAGCGAGGCCTCGCGCTGGTCGAGGACCTCGGGAGCGTCTGGGAGACCGCGACCGCCTCGCCCCTCCCCCTCGGCGGGATCTTCGCGCGACGCGGCCTCGGCGACGCGGCGATCGACGCGGTGCAAGACGCGCTCGTCCGCTCGCTCGACCGCGCAGAAGCGGACCGGGACGCGACGCTGCCAACGATGAAGCGCTACGCCCAGGAGCTGTCCGACGACGTCGTCTGGAGCCACGTCGACCTCTACGTCAACGAGTGGACGCGGGACCTCGGCGACGTCGGGCGCGCGGCGATCGACGAGCTCGCCCGGCGCGGAGCCGCGGCCGGCGTCGTCCCCGGCGGCGCATCGCTGGCGGTGTTCGAGCCGTTCGCCGAGCGCCGCGTGTTCCACCTCGTCCCGCTCGACGGCGCCGACGAGGTCCCCGAGAGCGGCACGCTCGCGCCCCCCTCGCTCGACGCCGAGGGCTTCGTGCACCTCTCGTTCCCCGAGCAGCTCGCCGGAACGCTCGACGTGCACTTCGAAGGGGTCGAGCGCGTCCTGCTGCTGGAGCTCGACCGGGCGAGGGTGCAGAAGGACGTGCGCCACGAGATCTCGCGCGGCGGCGCGTCCTTCCCCCACCTCTACCGCGCCCTCGACCTCACGCTCGACGTCACGGACCGCTGGGAGCTGGTCCGATCGGACGGGCGCTTCCGGCTGCCGCAGGCGCTCGCACGGCGGAGCTGATCGCAGCCGCCCGTTACGACGGGAACGAGCGCGCGAACGACATCTCCAGTCCCCGCCGCGAGACGTCGAACAGCTCGAAGCCGCTCGACTGCAGCTCGTGGATGCGCTCCAGCGTCCGATCGAACCCGCGGCCATCCGGGCGATGATGGAACTCGACCAGCACCTGCTGGACGCCGAGATCGGACGCGAGGACGTCCGGGAGCACGTCGAGCTCGCCTCCCTCGATGTCCAGCTTCAAGACATCGATGCGGTCGAGGCCGAGCTGCGCGGCGAACGACGCGAGCCGCAGGCAGGGCACCTCGATCGCCTCGGCGCACTCCTCGCCCGTGAGAGCGCGGAAGTTCACGCCGCCCTCCTTTCGGGGCGGGCGCAGCCGCAGCGTCCCGTCGTGGGCGGAGAGGGCGACGGGGTGGAACGTGACGCCGGTCGGCAGCGCGACGCCGCGGATCCACGCGGAGGCCACCGGCGTCGGGTCGAGGAGGTGGACCGCGCAGCCGAACTCGGCGGCCATCGCGAGGTCCCAGGCGACGTTGTCGCCCACCCCGGC
Source organism: Planctomycetota bacterium (assembly GCA_039200205.1). Lineage (GTDB taxonomy): Bacteria > Planctomycetota > UBA1135 > UBA1135 > Saltatorellus. The sequence goes on along the minus strand of JBCCSK010000300.1, from coordinate 3,130 downwards.
GGAGACGACGACGCTGCCCTGGCCGAGGCCGCTGCGCAGGGCCGTCCAGGTCCCGGAGCGCTCCCCCGCGCGGAACGTGCCGGACGCGTCGCGCGGGACGATGCCTGCGCGCGCCAGGAGGCGCCGGCGGCGCCAGTCCTTCCACGGGGACTTGAGGGACCGCATCGCGCGCGGACGCCCGTGAACGGCAGGGAGCGCCCCTCCGTGCCCGGAGGAGCGCTCCCGCTGGCCGAACGGCGAGCGCGTTCGCTCTACCCTTGGGTTCCGCCGGCGTCGCGGAGCTCCAGCATCTCCTTGCGGAGCTCCTGGGCGAGCGCCTTGATCTCCTGCATCGACTTGCGGACGCGGGACGTGGCGGCCTTGTTGCCGGCCTCGGCCTTCTCGACGTCGTCGCGGCAGGCGGAAATGGCCTCCACGAGCTGGTCGTAGTTCTGGCTCATCGTTGATGTGTTGAGGGCTGGAGTGGCTCCCCGAACGGCCGCCCGGTGGAGCGAGTCGAAGGGGCTACGGGACGGGGGTCAGGGGCGAGGGGCGGCCTGGAGGCCGCCTCCGGAGCCCCCAAGGGGGACACAGATCGGGGCCCGGATCAAGCACCTACCCCCTTCTGAAGCCCTGAGAAGCGCGGTCGAGCAGATCGGGCACCTGCGCCATCAGCACCTATCGAAGGCCTTTGCGTGCAGCTTGAGGCCAAATAAGGCCCAAATGAGCGCAATTCGGCACGCCGGGCGAGCTCAGGCGAGATCCGCCGCCTTCAGCCCCCCCATCCGCAGCACCTCACGGAACTCCGCGGCGGTCACGGGCTGGACGGAGAGCCTCTGTCCGCGCTGGACGACCGCCATCTCGCTCAGCTTCGGGTTCCCCTTGAGCTCGTCGATCGGCACGTAGCGGTCGAGTTCGGCGCGGGCCCGCAGGTCCACCATGAACCAGCGGGGGTCGTCCTCGCGGCTCTTCTCGTCGTAGTGAGCGTCCTTGGGATCGAACTGCGTGTGGTCGGGGTAGCCCTCGCGGACCACCTCGGCGACGCCGACGACGCCGGGCGGTTTTGCATTCGAGTGGTAGTACAGGACGAGGTCGCCGCGCTTCATGTCGTCGCGGAGCGTGTTCCGTGCCTGGTAGTTCCGCACGCCGTCCCAGAACGTCGTCTGGTCCTTCGCGGCGACGAGGTCGGCGTACGAGAACTCGTCGGGCTCGGACTTCACGAGCCAGTAGCTGCGGCGCTTCGCCATGGGTGTGGCGCGGATCAGCGCCGTGCGGGGGGGTCGAAATCGCGGGCGGCGACCGGCGGGCCGAGGACCTCGCGCAAGAGGAACGCCGACTGCCAGGGGGTCTTGCCGGCGCGGATGCGCGCGAGGGCATCCTCGCTCGGGTCGTGCTGGGAGCCATGAACCTGCGTCGCCGGAGCGACGCGATCCAGGGACGTCATCTCGACCGGCCCCGTGACCTCGATCTCATTCTCCGACGCCACCTGGGCAAGCTCGGTCACAGCGCCGAGGTCGCGCTGGAGCAGCGTCTCGTCGAACGGGTCGCGCCCGAGCTCGGTGCCCGGGAACGCCTCGGCGCCTTCGAGGCGCTGCTGCGACACGGGCTCGGGAACCGGCCTCGGAGCCGGAGGCTTGGGCCGACGACGCGGGACCGGCGGCGGCATTTCCGGCTCGGCGTCGACCGCGTCGCGCGGAGCCGACAGCATGTCCTCGAGGACCTGGTCGATCCGGCTCCTCTTGGGCTCCGTACGCGCCTCGCCGCCGCCGGCCGCCCGTCGCTGACGCTGCTCGAAGTTCCTGTGCTGCTCGGCTGCTTTGTCGAGGAGGCCCTTGATGATCGGCCAGACGATCACGAAGAAGACGATCAGCCAGCCGAGGATGTCCCCGAGCGGGCTGTCCGGGGGCCGCTGCGCAAGGGCCAGCGGCAGCGATCCGAGGAACGGGATCACGACTCGCTGGTGTAGCTGCCGCCCTTGGCGTCGTCGCCGCTGATGCTGCGGCGCATCTGGGTGTCGGACTCGATGTTCTTGAGCCGGAGCATGTCCATGACCCCGAGATTTCCGCCGCGGAGCGCCTCGGCCATCGCGAGCGGGACCTGCGCCTCGGCCTCGACGACCTTGGCCCGGTTCTCCTGGACGGTCGCGATGAACTCCTGCTCGGCCGCGACGGCCATCGCGCGCCGCTTCTCGGCCAGCGCCTGGGCGACGCGCTTGTCGGCTTCGGCCTGGTCGGCCTGCAGCCGCGCGCCGATGTTGCTGCCGATGTCGACGTCGGCGATGTCGATCGAGACGATCTCGAACGCGGTCCCCGCGTCGAGGCCGCGGTTGAGAACGGTCTTCGAGATCTCGTCGGGGTTCTCGAGCACGTGCTTGTGCGTGTCCATCGAGCCGATCGTCGAGACGATGCCCTCGCCGACGCGGGCGATGATCGTCTCCTCGCCGGCGCCACCGACGAGGCGCGCGATGTTCGTGCGGACCGTGACCCGCGCCTTCGCGAGGACCTGGATGCCGTCCTTCGCGACCGCCGCGACCTCGCTCTTGCCCTTCGCGGGATCGGGGCAGTCGATGACCTTCGGCGTGACGCTCGTCTTGACCGCGTCGAGGACGTCGCGCCCCGCGAGGTCGATGCCCGTCGCAGCCTTGTAGTCGAGGTCGAGGCCGGCCTTGTTCGCCGAGATGATCGCGGCGACGACGCGCGGTACGTTGCCGCCGGCGAGGTAGTGGGCCTCGAGGTCGCTCGACTCGATCCCCTCGATCCGCGCCTGCACGAGGTTGATCCGGCCGTTGACGATCACCGCGGGATTCACCTTCCGCAGGCTCATCGCGAGCATGTCGAACAGTCCGACGTTCGCGCCCGCGAGCACCGACTGGATGTAGAGCTTCGCGTACTTGAGGAAGAGGACGAGGAACGCGAGCAGGAAGAGGACGAGGACGACGAGCATGATCACGCGGATCGGGCTCGGCCCATCATCCCCCTGCGGCAGCGCGAGGAGCATCGGGGAGAGAGTGGTCATGTGCGTGGTGTGCATGGGGCTACGGGCGGGCCTTTGAAGCGTCGCTCGGGGAAGGGTCGGCATGTCAGCTCACCGGCTGGCCAAAGAACTCGAAATTCCCTACGACGATGCCGATGCGTTCATTAGCACCTACTTT
>JBCCSK010000299.1:0-7538 GCA_039200205.1 Planctomycetota bacterium | reverse complement strand
CTGCCGTCGCACCAGTCCTGGGCGGCCACGTACTCGATCGCTTCCGCGAAGCAGTCGGCCTGATGCGTCGAGAGGACGGAGGGCGGGCCGCCGCTGCTGCCGTATCCCGGGAGATTCAGGTTCACGAGCGAGTAGCCCGCCTCGACCCAGACGCTCGGGTCTGGTGACTCCCAGCTCGTCAGCGTCGAGAACGCAGGCCTCCCGCCCGCCTGCGGAATGAGCCGGTACTGCTGCGGCGCCCCTCCGAATGGCGTCCGTCCGAGCGCGGGGAGGACGCTGTTGTCGTACGGGTGAGCGCACATCACGACCGGAGTCGCTCCGACGCGACTCTTCGAGCGGAACACGTTGCAGGTCAGCTCGAATCCTTCGCGCATCGGGATCGCGACGTCGAATTCGGCAGCGACGTCGCCGCTGGGCTCACGCAGCTCGCACTGAGGACGCCAGAGCTGACCCCTCGCAATCGCGCCGCGGAGCATCGGCCAGGCTGCCCTCAGGGTCGCGATCGTCGACATGAGTGAGAGTCTGGCTCCACCCGCGCCCGGCGCAACGGACACATGACGTCACGCGGGAGACAAATCGCGTCCGCGGCCGTCGCGCCAGGTCGCGGGGGCTCGACCGCGACGCCTGGGCTTCCTCGGGCCCCTTTTCGGGGAGACGATGCGCCGGATCAGTCGCCGCTCAGCAGCCGCTCCGCGGCCCGGGCGAGTCGGTCACGGTCGAACAGCGAGCCGTCCTGGCTCGCGGCGCGAAGCTGCTCGACCCGCTCCTCGCGGTCGAGGGCGGCGGCTTCGGTCGCGCTGCTGGCCGCGTCCGAGAGCTCGATCGAGTCGATCGCGCGGCCGAGTCGCTCGGCCTGTTCGCGGCGCTGCGCGGCACTCTCCCGGACGCGCTCCACCGTCTCGCGGAGCTCCGCGTTCCGGGTCTCCGTCACCTGACGGAGTTCTGCGTAGCGATTCGCCGGCGGCATGTCCGCCTGCTGGTTGTTCCTCAGTTCCATGGGTGGTCCCTCCTGGCACGAGAGAGAGGACGCCAAGGGAGCGATCGGAGCTTGCGGGGGGGGCTTGAGCAGTGAATCTCAGAAATCGTTTCTCATCTCTCGCGACCGGGTCGGAAGAGATCGACAGGGGGCCAGGAGATCCCCCTCCGAGACGCGCGCCGCCTCGGCCGAATCCCGTTCATTCGCGCGGCGCCGGTCGCCGACAGTGCCCACGCCATGCCTCAGGTCACCCCGTCACCCTTCTTCGGAACCGTCGCCTCGCTCCAGCTGCTCGACGGGGTCGTCGACGCGGTGGCGGAGTCGCTCTCGACGCTGCTTCCGTTCGAGCTGGGTGAGGCCGTCGGCGACGATCGCGTCGAGAGCGGACGGCTCCCCTCGGGCGACGCCGTCCGGATCGCGTTCCGGATCGGCTACCGGTCGCGCGACGTGCGTCGAATCGGGATCGTCCAGATGCCCCTCCCCGCGGCGCTGGTGCTGGCGGGATCCCTCGTGATGGCGCCCGCGGGCGAGGTCCGAGCGCACGCGTCGAGACCGGCGCCGGACGAGCGCGACAAGGCGGCGATCCTCGAGGCGGGCAGGCTCCTCGCCGGTGCGATCGACGAGGCGGTTCGCGACCGGGTCGGGCGCCCCCCCGCGGCGACGCTCATGGGATGTCTGGGCGGCGCGGCCGGCCGCGCGCCGTGGGTCCCGGGATACGCCGGCGAGCCCTTCGCCGTGCGGGTCCAGACGATGCGGATCGCGTCATTCGACCCGTTCGAGATGACGATCGCGATCCCGGCCTGACGACCGCGCATCGTGTCGCCTTGTGCGCCCGGTGGAGGGAACTCACACTGGGCCGCATGGCTCTCCGACACGCGCGCGCTCTCCTCGCGCTCCTCGCCACGAGCGCAGCGACGATCGCCGCGCAGACCGGTCCCGTGGACGACGGGCGATCGTCCGAAGCGAACTACGTGATTCGCGCGCGCGTCGACGACGCCGAGCCGTCCGAGTTCGACGACGGTCCGCAGAAGACGCTGACCGGGACGCTCGAGCTGACCTGGAAGAACGGGTCGGGCGAAGAGGTGTCCGACCTGTGGTTCCACCTCTACCTGAACGCGTACGCGAACAACAAGAGCCTCCACCTGACCGAGGCGCGCGGCAAGCTCCGCGGCGTCGACATCGAGCGCGGGTACGGCTGGCAGGACGTTCGCTCGGTGCGCGTCGGGGAGACCGATCTGACCGACGCCGTGACGTACCGGGTCACGCAGGGCGAAGCGCCCTTCGACCGGACGCTGTTCAGCGTCGATCTCGCCGAGCCCGTTCCCCCGGGCGGCGAGGTCACCGTCGAGATCGAGTGGGAGTCGCGCCTTCCGCGCGTGCGCCGGCGGACGGGGACGAAGGGGAACTTCATCTTCCTGAGCCACTGGTTCCCCAAGCTCGCGGTGTACGAACGAGGACGCGGCTGGCGCGCGCACCCGTTCCACATGAACACCGAGTTCTACGCGGACTACGGGACCTACGACGTCACGCTCGACCTTCCGGCGGAGTACGACAGCAAGGTCGCTGCGTCGGGCACGCTCGCCGGCGTCGTCGCTTCGGATCCCGATCGCCACGTGACGCGCTGGGTCGCGCCGGCGCCCGAGGACCAGGTGTTCGAGGATCCCGTCGCGGCGCGCGGCTCGGGTCTTCCGCCGCGCGTTCACGGCTTCGCCTGGACCGCCGACCCGGAGTACGTCGTATTCGAACAGCCGTTCCGCTGGGACGAGTGGGCGGCGCGCCACGAGCTCGACGTGTCCGAGACGATGCGCGCGCTCGACCTCGATGCGAGCGAGCTCGCGGGGCGCGAGGTTCTCGTGCGCGTCATGGTGCAGCCGGAGAGGGCCGGACAGGCCGAGCGCCACTGGCACGCGACCTGCGCCGCGCTCTTCTTCTACGGGCTGTGGTACGGGCCGTACCCGTACGCCGAGCTGACGGCGGTCGACCCCGCGTGGGGCGCGCGGGCCGCGGGCGGGATGGAGTACCCCACGCTGTTCACGTGCGGCACGCGAATGTTCACGAAGCCCCAGATGTACAGCCCCGAGTCCGTGACGGTCCACGAGGCGGGGCACCAGTTCTGGTACGGACTCGTCGGCAACAACGAGCCCGAGGCCGCGTGGCTCGACGAGGGGCTCAACTCGTTCACCGACAGCGAGACGCTCTTCCGCGTGTACGGCCCGCGGCGCGCGTCGACGAGCTACAGCGCTCTGCCGGTGTGGGGGAAGGCGCCTACGGCCGCACCGTCGAACGAGGGACTTGCCGGCGCGCTCTCGCTCCAGAGCTTCGAGTTCACGAACCCGATCCGGTTCGCGCTCGATCGCGCGGGCGTCGAGGTCGGCGAGGACGTCGACTGGCTCGTGCCAACGGCGATCGAGGCGCGTCCGCTGCAGGCGTCGCCGTTCGTTCGCTACTGGCGTGATCAGCCTCTCCTGAGCTTCGTCGAGGAGCTCTCGGATCCGCGCTGGGGCGACCGCTCCAGCTACCTGCGAGACCCTGACTCGGACCCGATCGAGACCGTCGTGTGGGACTACGTCGACCGCACGAGCTACGGCACGAACAGCTACGCGCGTCCGGCCGTGTCCCTCCGCTCGCTGCAGGCGGTCGTCGGGCGCGACGCGTTCCTGAGCGGGATGCGGCGGTTCGCCGAGGAGTGGCGCTACCGCCACCCGTACCCCGAGGACTTCTACCTCTCCTTCCAGGAGGGCGCCGGCGTCGACGTCCAGTGGTACTTCGACGACGTCTTCCGCGACACGAAGACGGTCGACTGGAGCTGCGAGGTCGAGCAGACGCGCGAGCCCGAGAAGGAGGGGTGGTTCCGCTGCGAGGACGGATCGTGGACCGCCGAGTGCGGGCCCGAGGAGCCGGTCGCCCTGGAGGGGGACGACGACTCCGACGATGACGAAGCGGACGACGAGACGGAGCGCCCCTGGATGCACGACGTCGTCCTTCGTCGCCGCGGCGACCTCTTCCTGCCCGTGAAGGTCCGGGTCACGATGGAGGAGGGCGAGACGCTCGACTTCGACTGGACGCGCGAGATGCAGTTCGAGAGCAACTGGTGGCGTCTGCCGCTCGTGCCCGGCCCGGAGAAGGTCGCCTCGGTCGTGATCGACCCCGACCGCCTCTGGTTCCTCGATACGAACATGTCGAACAATCAGTGGTTCGACGAGAGCGACGCTCTCGCCGCGCCGCGCTGGGGCGAACGCGTCGCCGCGCGCGCGATCAACGTCCTCCACTGGTTCATGGCGGTCGGAGGCTGATCGGATGGCTAGCTATCGCGAGAACATCGAGCACGACAACCTGCGGATGCCGGACTGGCTGCTCTTCCTGCGCGCCCTGCGCGCGTCGTTCCTGCGGCCCAAGCTGTGGGTCGCGACCTGGCTCGCGCTGCTCCTGCTCGCGCTCGTCCCCGCGCTGCAGGCCGCGGCGTTCTTCGACGGCGCCGTCGGCGACCGCTATCCCGCGGCCGAGGTGGCGCTCGAGCTGCACTCGACGATGTCAGCGCCGACGCTCGGCCTGAACGCGCCGTTCCGCCAGGACCACGCCGACGGTCTCGCCCAGCTCGACGGTGGGATTGCGAGCGGCACCGCGGTCCTCGCGCTCTTCGCGTTCCTCCTGGGCGTCTTCGCCGCGGGCGGCTGGCTCCAGGTCACGTTCGAGCAGCCGGATCGCCGCTCGTTCCAGAGCTTCGGCTTCGGAGGGACGCGCTACTTCTCGCGCTTCCTGCGCGTCGGGCTGATGGTGCTCGTGCTGCTCGCACTCGTGCACTGGGTCTTCTACGGGGATCCGTGGAAGCGCCTCGTGCTCGGCTGGATGATGGGCGTGCCCGAGTACGACTGGGACAGCCTGGAGACGCTCGGGTCGGAGCGGACGGCGGTGCGCCTCGGCTGGCTCCGCGACGGCTTCGCCGCGATCACGTTCGCGAAGGTCCTGGCGTGGGCGATCTACACCCGCACGCGGATCGCTCTTCGGGACGGAAGCTCGGCCATCGGCGCGGGAGTCGCGACCTGGTGGACGATGGTCTGCCATCCGCTCCAGACGCTTCGGCCGCTGATCCTCCTTCTGCTCGTGGAGGGGATCGTCGTCGTCGGAGTCCTCGGATGGACCAGGGGGCTGTTCGAGGACCGCCTGCAGGCGGGCCCGAGCGCATGGCACGTCCTGGCCCTGTTCGCGATCGTTCAGCTCTCGGTGATCTGGCGGCAGATCACGCGCGGCGCGTACTACCACGCGGCCGGCCGCGTCAGCCAGGCGCTCATCGTCCCGACGGACGCGCACCCCGACCCGTGGGCCGAGACCATTGGCGGGCCCGGCGGGCCGCAGTACCCCGTCGAGGACGACGGGTACCACGTGACGGTCTGACGCTACGACGGATCCATCATCCGCCCGAGGAAGAGCACGGCGCCGCTCGTCCTCTCGCGAATCATGAACAGGAACGGGCGATCCATCGCGACGACCGTCGGCATCGACGTGCGTCCGACCATGATCCCGGTGGCGCCGGCGGCCTCCGTTCCCTTCTCGTCGACCTCCAGGAACGCGGCGTGCATCGCGTCGGTGACGACGAGGTTCTTGCGCCCTGACTCGGAGAAGCCCGACAGGTCGGCGGCGTCGGTGAACGCGTCCTTCACGCCGAGCGCCTTCAGGGTGTCGACGAGCCCGACCTTCGGCTCCAGCGATATCTTGGGCAGGACGACGGCCGTCGTCATGGGCTTCATCGACGACAGCGCCGACCGCAGTCGATCCGCGTCGAGCCAGCTCTCGAGCTTCGGCAGGCCGTCGTTCCGGTCGGGCACGATCGCGACGAACGAGATGCGCTCGCCCTCGTAGGGGAGCTCGATCACCGTCGCGGCGACCTGCGCTGCGTCGTCGACCATGCGCGTCGTCGGGAACGACTCCGGCGTCCGCAGGCTCATCAGCGGCACCTCGGCGACCGACCCGTCGATCCGGGTGAATCCGCCGGTGTGCGTGCGCTCCTCGTCGAAGGGGTGGAGCCAGCTGCCCTTGAAGTAGATCGCATCCGTCAGGACGAGCTCGGTGTTCGCGTCGATCGATCCCTCCGGGATGAGGTCCTCGATCCGACCTCGCGTCTGGACGTCGACCCACTCGTTGATCTGGTCGCGCGCGGCCTCGGGGTTCTTTCGGAACGCGACGTGCGCGAGTTCGGCGTCGAACCCGCTGCGAAGCGCAGCGACGAGATCCGTCGAGAGATCGAACGACTCGTCCGCCCAGATCGCGTCCGCCGTCGTCATCGCGACATCACCGTCCGCGGCGCCGAGCCGTGCGCGGAGGTCGGACGCGCCCTGGCGGAGCGTGTGGGACTCGGCCACGGCTCCGGTCAGCCCCATCGCTGCGACGATCTGCTTGCGCGTCTCGCCGCGCGCGCCCTCCGAGAGCATCCCGAGCGCGGTCCAGATCGACCACGGCGACACGAAGACGTTTCGGTTCCCCGCGTCTTTCGCGAGCTCGCGGTGAAGGTCGAGGGCGAAGGTCGTGAGTCCCGTCGAGGCGGCAATCGCGGTGGCGTCGGGCGTCGCGGTCACGGGCGGTTCCTCCCTGGGCGGGTCGTCCTGCTGGCTCGCGCACGCGAGGAGGTTCGGCAGGAGCGCCGCGGACGTTGCGGCGGCGAAGGCGGGGAGCGCGAGGCGTCGGTTGGATCGCATGGCAGTGGATGCAACGGCCGAAGGACGTCGACCTTGGCCGGAATCCTGGTCTTTTCTCGCGGCCGGGTGAAGGGCGGGCTCTCCCCGCAGGTGCGCGAGGGGAGTCTCCCCGTTCACGGAATCGGTACGCTCTCCGCCGTGTTCGAGCTCCGCTCCGTGACGAAGACCTTCGCGGACGCGCGTGCCGTCGATGGCGTCGACCTCGACGTGCAGACGGCTCGGACGACCGTGCTGATCGGCCCGAGCGGGTGCGGGAAATCGACGCTGCTGCGACTGATGGTCGGCCTCGCGTCGCCGTCGGAGGGCACGGTTCGCTTCGAAGGCGAGCCCGTCACCGAGGACTCGTCTCCTGCCCTCCGTCGGCGCATGGGCTACGTCGTCCAGGGCGGCGGGCTCTTTCCACACCTGACCGCGCTGGAGAACGTCGCGCTGCTCGCGCGTCACCTCGGCTGGTCGGACGGCCGGATCCGGACGCGCGCCGATGAGCTGGCCGAGCTCGCCAGGATCGCGCCCGATCTGTGGGATCGATTCCCGCTCCAGCTCAGCGGTGGCCAGCAGCAGCGCTTCGCGCTTCTCCGCGCGCTGATGCTCGATCCGGACGTCCTGCTGCTCGACGAGCCCCTCGGCGCACTCGACCCGATCGTTCGCGCCGAGCTGCAGGACGAGCTGAAGGAGACCTTCGATGCTCTCGGCAAGACCGTGGTGCTCGTGACCCACGACCTCGGCGAGGCCGCGTTCCTTGGCGACGTCATCGTGCTGATGGACGGCGGCAAGATCGTCCAGGCGGGCACGTTCGAGGACCTCGTCGAGCGTCCCGCGACGCCCTTCGTGACGCGCTTCGTCCGCGCACAGCGGAGTCACCTGGTTCGATG
>JBCCSK010000298.1:0-7592 GCA_039200205.1 Planctomycetota bacterium | reverse complement strand
GCGAAGACGCCCGCCGTGCGCTCGACGAAGAGCGGCGACGACGCGCGCACCCGCTCGATCGGAGAGTCGAGGCGAAGCGAGCGACAGCCCGCGGCGAGCGGAGATCCGTCGCGGAGCTCGATGTCGATCACGACGTCCGCGTGTGCGACCGACTGCCAGCTCGGCCCCACCACTTCGATGCGCAGACGCGCGTCCACGATCTCCTCGGTGGCGGCACGTACCGCGACGACCTTGGTCTTCACTCGCTCAGGGACCCCGTCGACGAGGTGAACCCGCAGGGCGTCGACGTCGACCGCCGGAAGCGCCTGCGCGTCGAGACGCGCGATCTCGAATCGGCCGCGGGTCTCCCGCATCGCTTCACTCGGCGGCGGCGCGGCGAGGACCGCGTCGGTCGCGAGCGCGGGCGGCTCTCCGATCAGAACCCACCGCTCCAGGCCCTCGAGCCAGGGGTGGATCGCCTCGACGAGTTCCTCGACGCGATCGGGATCGGTCCCAGAACGCTCGTCGCCGCCGGCCCCGAGCGCGGACTGCGCGCAGAGGACGACGGCGAGGAGCGGACCGAGCATTGACGAGGGGCCGCGCCGCGAGGCGCGGCGCCGGCCTCAGGGGCAGACGAGGAAGGCGGCGGCGTCGCTCAGGCTCGCGCCGGTGCCGTCCGGGTTCTGCGGATCGCGCACGACCCACTGAACGACCACCGTGTCGCCGATCCCGTAGCCGAGGCCGGCCAGGAACGCCCCGTCGAACGATCGTGTGAACGATCCTGTGCAGTTCGTCCCGGGCGCGCCGTTCCCGCCGGAGTTCGACGGCTCGACGAGTCGACGAACGGTGCCGCCGACGCAGAGCGTGCCGCCGAACGCGGGCGCCTCATCGGCTTCGGTCCCGATCGCGAGCATCCCGATCTGGCCGTTCAGGGCGTCGTTCACGGTGATCGTCAGGGACGAAGAGCCGCCGAGGGACGTCGAGCCGCTCGACGAGAGCGACGACACGCACCCGGCGGAGTTCTCCTTGCCGTCGCAGAACACCTGGGCGCCGCAGTCGAGCACGACGATCGTCAGGCCATTGGCAGCCGCCGCCTCGACGGGGCTGACAGTCCAGAAGCCGGCGGGCGTCTGCGTGTCCAGCGCGTTCGCGAACACGTTGCGCGCCTCCAGCGTGTAGACGCCGGCGGACGTCGGCGCCGTGACGGAACCGGTGGCGAGATCGATCGAACCGCCGACGGCGACGCCGGTGACGACGGCGCCCGACGGGGTCGGCGCGAAGCTGTTGGCGATCGTGTTCATCGCACCGCCGACCTGGAGCAGGTCGCCGCCCGAAGGAGTTCCGCCGTAGCCCGCCGGGTTGTTGAACCCGCGCGGCGCGACGAACTCCAGGATCGGACCGGACGCGGGCGCGCTCACCTGCGCGAGGTCTCCCCCGTCGAAGCCGAGGTCGAAGGCGAACATCGCGAGACCCTGTCCCGGGTCTCCGCCGAGCTCGCCGGTCACGCGATAGAAGACGGTCTCGCCCGGCTGGACGAGGACGGCGCTGTCCCCGCCTGCGAGGACGTCGATCCGAAGGGTCGTCTGGGCGTTCGCAAGCGGCGCGAGCGAAGCGAGAAGGACGAGTCGTGTCGAAAGGTTCATCGCTGGTCTCCTCCTCACTGTCCCGTCCAGACGCGCTGGAGCAAGCCGAACTCGACGAGGTCGAAGTCGCCGTCCTGGTCGACGTCGCCGATCGCGCCCTCGTCGTCGGGCGTGAGCGGCGTGGCGGGCGCGGGGCCAGTCACGAGCGGCTCGAGGAAGAACCAGTCGATCTCGTCGATCGTGTTGTTGGTCTCCCAGTCGAACTCAGCGCGCCCGAGCGAGCCGAGGAAGGCGAGGACGAAGTCCTTGTCGTCCTGCGTGAGCGCCTGGTACGCCATCGCCGAGGGCAGAGCCGTGCCGCCGTGCTGGGCGATCGCGAGCTCGACGTCCAACTCGAACGAACCGCCGCCGGTCGCGCGACCGTCGTGCAGGAGCGCGGGCCGCTGTGCGAGGCCCCAGAGCGTGCGCGTCATCATCTCCGTCTCGGTCGCTTCGCCTTCGACGATCCCGTCTCCGAGGTCGCCCATGTCGTGCAGGAGGAAGTCCGAGTACGGCCGGATCAGCTGGTTGGACAGGGCCGCCTCGGCGACGACTCCGGTCGTGTACGCCCCGACGTGGCAGTCCGCGCAGCCGATCGCCTCGAAGATCGCCTCGCCGGTCATCCCGCTCTTCGGCGTCTGCGGCGGCGGCGCGAGAAGGCGCTGGAAGTCCGTGAAGCGATCCGTCCGGCGAACGCCCTGGGCGTCCGGAACGTCCTCGGGGTCCGCGACGGTGTCGCACTGGGCGAGCAGCGCGAGGTCGCCGTTGGGCGCGTTCTCGTTCGGGAGGAACTGACTCGTCAGACCCATCTCGTTGAGGGCCGCATCGAGCGAGAAGCTCTGGACCGTCGCGATCCCACCCTTCCAGCCGAAGCGGCCGACGCGCCGGACGCCGCCCGGCGTCTCGAACGGAATCACGGAGTGGATCCGGCCGACGACGCCGGAGGGCTGGTTGTTCGCGCGTCCGACGAGCACCGAGTCGGGGATGGCCTCGATGAGCCCGAGGCCGAACACGATCGGCGTCCCGCGCAGCGCGGTGTGGTTCGCCTGGGCCGGGAGCGTCTCGCGACACGCGATGTCGAGCGACTGGTCCTGGAGGAGCGTTCCCCCGAGGCCTTCGAGTCCCTGGAACGGAGTCGTCGACGTGGCCGCGATGCCGAATCGCGTCACGCGGCGCGCTCCGAAGCCGCCGACCGCCGGCACGTTGTGGCAGCCGGCGCAGGTCAGCTCGTTGAAGATCGGGCCTGCGCCGTCCGCCGGCAGGACGGGCGCCGAGAAGGCGGCGAGACCCGCCAGGAAGCGGTCCGCCTCATCCGCGGTGAGACCGCGCACGGGCTCCCCCATGAGCGGCTGGGGTTCCGGCGTGACGAGCCCCTGTCCCAGGGCCGGAGACGCGAGCAGCGCCACGACGGCCCCGGCCAAGGGGCGCGGGAAGGGAGAGATCATCGGAGATCGGGGAGGTTGGGAGGACGTGCCGCCAGCAGCCGGCGGCGCGAATCGCGGTCGCAGGGCGGATCGAGCCTAACGGCCGGAACACCGCCCCGAGACCCCGGAGATGCGCGCGATACGCCGCAGGGTTCCCAGAATGACGCGCAAAACCGCGGCCGCGCGGCCATCGGGACATCCGAGCGTACCTTCAGCGCCAGAGGCGAGACGCCCCCGGCTCGAGCGCATCGGCGGTGACGGCACGTCCGCGCAGCCCGTCCCAGATCCCCTTGGCCTTCGCGAGCGCGGCGCTTCCCTCTCCTCTCAGCCCGCGTGCGACGAAGAGCGCAGGCAGGGTCGCGACGTCGAAGGCTGCGAAACGGAGCCAGTGTGTCGCACGTCCGTGCTGCTTGAGGAAGCGCACCGAGTTCAGCGCCTGCATCCACTTGCGCCGCGCGCCGTAGCCCCCGCCGGTCGAGCTCGACGGCGCGTGGTACGCGCGGAGTCCGCCGAGCACGCGGACGCGCCAGCCGCGCGCGCGCGCGCGCATCCCGAGCTCGACGTCCTCCATGTAAGCGAAGTACGAAGCGTCGAAGAGGCCAGTGTCGTCGAGGCACGAGCGAGAGGCGACGAGCGCGCAGCCGGGCACGTAGTCGACCTCCGCATCGACGCGCCACGCCGGCCCGTCCGGGAGGCCGTGGCCGAGCAGCGTCGAGAGATTCTGCCGATAGTCGAGGCGGCCGCCCGCGCACCAGACGCGCCCGCTGCCGTCGTCGTACAGGACCCGCGGGCCGACCATCCCGACGCGCGCCTCGTCGTCGAGCGTCGCGACGAGCGCGCCGAGCACGTCCTGGTCCGTCGGGAAGACGAGGTCGTTGTTCACGAACACGACGGCCCGGGCGCCGCGCTCGAGAGCGAGCGCAGCCCCCTGGTTGGCCGCCTCGCCGAAGCCGCGGTTCGACGCGTTGTCGACGTGAACGAGCCCGGGGAACGCCGCGGAGACGCTGTCGCGCGAACCGTCGGTCGACGCGTTGTCGACGAAGACGATCCTCTCGGGCGGGACGCCCTGGTCGACGACGGAGCGGAGACACCGAGCGTTCTCCTCGCTCCCTCCGTTCCAGTTCACGACGACCGCCCAGAGGCCGTCGACGTCGGCGCGACGGCCGTCGCTCAAGGGGCCGGCTCCTCGCTCGTCCGCGTCGCGACCACGGACGAGTCGAGCTCGCCGCCGCGCACGATCGTCGTCAGCGTCTCGCCGTCCGCGATCGCGCTGGGCGACGTCACCACGCTCCCGTCCGCGCGGCGCGTGATCGAGTAGCCGCGCTCCAGCACGGCGAGCGGTGACACCGCGCCGAGCGCGCGCGCGGCCGGCTCCAGGCGGCGCTCTGCCGAGGCGATGCGCGCCTCGATCGCGCCAGAGAGCCGCGTTTCGGCCGCCGCAAGCCGCGCCTCGGCGCGCACGAGCCGCGACATCGGACTCTGTCGCTCCAGTCGGGTCGCGAGCCGCTCCAGTCGATGCTCCTCCCGCTGAACGCGCTGGATCGCGGCGCTGCGCGCGCCGCGCGCGGCGCTCTCCAGCCGGCGCATGCGATCGAGGACGATCGTCTCGGGTCGGCGCAGCGACCGCGCCTCGGCCGCGCGCGCGAGTCGCTCTTCGCGCCGTGCGAGGGCGCGCTCGATCGCGTCGGCGAAGTAGGCGCCCTGCCGCTCCAGCGCCTCGGCCAGGCCCCGTCGATCCGGGAGGACCGTCTGCGCTGCGTCCGTGGGCGTGTGCGCGCGGTGATCGGCGACGAGATCGACGAGCGTCGTGTCCGTCTCGTGCCCGACGCCGGTCACGACCGGGACGCTCGAAGCCCAGATGGCGCGGGCCACGGGCTCCTCGTTGAAGCACCAGAGGTCCTCGATCGCTCCGCCTCCGCGACACACGACGATCACGTCGACGCCGCTCGCGTCGAGGCGCTCGATCGCGTTCGCGAGCTCGCGCGCCGCGGCGCGCCCCTGGACGCGTGAGTGGACGAGCCGCACGGGGTAGCCCGGCCAGCGGATCGACCGCGTGCGAAGGAAGTCGCGCCACGCGTCGGCGTCGCGGCTCGTCACGACGCCGACGACGCGCGGAAAGCGCGGCAGCGGGCGACTGCGATCGAAGAGCCCCTCCTCGCGGAGACGCACCTTGAGCTGCTCGAGCTCGGCGAGGAGCGCGCCGAGGCCGCGCGCTTCGACGCGATCGACGACGAGGCTGTGCTTTCCGTACGGCGCGTAGACGTCGAGCGTGCCGTAGCACACGACGCGCGCGCCGTCCTCCACCCGCACGCCGCCCGCGAGCGCGCGCTGGACCTGACTGCGCCAGATCTTCGCGTCGAGCGCCGCTCGCTCGTCCTTGAGCGTGAAGAACAGGTGGCCGGAGGCGACCTGCTTCGGGCGGCTGACCTCGCCCTCGATCGCGACGCGCCCGAAGCCCTTGAGCGCCGCGTCGATCCGGGACGTGATCTGGCCGACCGATTCGATCGGCGGGCCCTCGGGCGCCTCGGGCGCCGCGGGCGACGCGGCGGGGCGCGGACGGCTCGCGCGCCGCGGTCGGCGCGGAAGATCGTCGAACAGGCTCACGCGCGCAGGCTACCGAACCGCCGGCCGCTGGTTCTCGCCCGCGTCGGGTTCGGTCGCGGGCCGCATCGGGGGCGGGGCGATTCCGGGGAGCGGTGAGGCCTGCCAGGCCTCCACGTCGGCGCGTGGGAGCACGATCCGGTAGCGCCCGCGCAGGAACGGCGCGACGCGTTCGCCGCTGCGCACCGTCCCGTCGCGGAGGCGGATCTCGATCCCTCCCGCGTCTCGCACGACGAGGCGCGCCGTATCGGCGAAGACGCGTCGGCGCGGCCGGCCCGTGATCGCGTCGAGCTCGGCGAACTGGACGTCGCGCAGGACGTCGCCGCGGACACCGCCGATGGCGACCAGCCGCCAGCTCGGATCCCCGCTCGTCGCCGCGTCGCGCAGGAGTCGCACGAGACGGACGCGAACGTCGGCCAGGTCCCAGGTTCCGTCGTCGAGGACCGGCTCCAGCTCTTCGGGGTCGACCAGCTCGGGCAGCGCCTCGATCCACGGCTCCGGGTCGACCGAGCCGAGGAAGACGCGGCGTACGCCGCCGACGACGGAGCGTCCGGTTCCGCCGGCTTCGGGCGGCAGCCAGGCGCCGCCTTCGAAGGGCGAGCGCATGCCGGCGCGCGACTCGTAGCCGCTCTCCAGGACGAGCGTGACGGTGCGCGAAGCGCGTCCGACCTCCAGCCGCATGCGATCGGACTTGAGCATGCCGACGACGCGCCCTCGATCGTCGAGCAGCCGGGCGACGACTGGCCCCGTCCACGTGCGCCCTTCGTAGTCGTGCAGCCAGCCGACCTCGAGAACGTCGAGGCCGCGCAGGCCTTCGACCCTGAGGAGTGCGTCGAGCGACGACTGGATCGAGGCGGCGCGCTCGCGAAGTCGCTCGCGTCGCCTCTCCTCGGCTTCCTCCTTGGGATCGGGCGCCTCGACCAGAGCCTCCGCAATGAACTCGGGCGGGTCCGGAAGCGCAGGCAGCTCGAAGCCGCGCAGGAGCCGGGTGTAGGCGATCCACTCCTGCTGGCGCTGGAGGCTGCGCTGCTGTTCGACCCGGAGCGCCGACTCGAGTTCGGCGATCTTCCGCAGGAGCTCCCGCTCACGATCGCGCCACCGCGCGCGCTCGACGTCCGGCGCCGCGCTCGACTCCGCGGTCGTCGACTCCTGCGCCGCAACGCCGAGCAGGGGCGCGACGAGGGCGGGTGCCGCGAGCGGATGAAGGGCGAGAACGGCGAGGATCATCGCGGTGACTCCGGCTCCGGGTCGCGCGCATCGAGTCGCGCGATCGACTCGGACGGGCTCGCGACGGTGCGTTTGGTGGGCAGCAGGACGACCGGCTCGGCGAGACCTCCGGCCGTGAGAACGACCTCGTCGACGGGCCGCGGCCCCCAGAAGACGAGGTCGCAGCTCCGGCCCTCCAGCAGCGGTCCGGTCGGGAGCTGCAGAAGGGTCGCGAGCGGATCGTGCACGACGCGGGTCGCCTGTGCGCCGTCGACGGGAACGAGCGGCTCGAGTCCCTCGATGCGGATCGACGCGAGGTCGGGAAGTGCGCTACGCGGCTGCTCGACCGGCGCGCGCGACGTCGCGTCGAGGGTCAGTCGCCAGGGCTCCTCGGCGAGGGCTCCGCCGTGCGGGCTCGCCCCGCGGAAGCGTGCCGCGAGCGCGGTGGCATCGAACGCCTGGCGCGAGGCGAGCGAATGGAGCGGCTCCAGGCGCAGACCGAGGACGACGTCGCTCAGCTCGACCCGGCTCGCCCAGCCCGAGACGATCGCGCCGGCGCCCCCGCGTTCGGGCGCATCGGGCGCTCCGAAGGAGGCCGGGTCCTCGAGGGTCCGCGAGCGCTGCCAGACCGCGAATGCGAGGAGCGCGACCACCGGGACGAAGACCCAGAGGACGCTCGACGCGTCAGGGATCCCCGGCGGGCACGGCGAAGCGGCGGTCGAAGCCGCCTGCCGGTCCGTCATCGTTCACGAACGGGCCG
>JBCCSK010000297.1:0-7592 GCA_039200205.1 Planctomycetota bacterium | reverse complement strand
GGGGCGGGTTCCGGATCGCGCCGGAGCGGATCGAGTTCTGGCAGGGGCGCCCCCACCGCCTGCACGACCGCCTGCTCTTCGAGCGGGACGGAGACGGTTGGAAGCGGGTGCGGCTCGCGCCCTGACGCGCGGGCCCTACCCTCTAGGGCATGGCACGCACCCTTCCCCCTGCTGTCGTCGCCGCCGTCGTCGGCCTCCTCGCCGCCGGGTCGGCCCTCGCCCAGGAGCGGACGTCTCGCTCGGTCCACGCCGCGCAGATTCGAGAGCTCGGCGACGAAGCCCACCAGATCACGGACGACGCCCGCGAGGCGCTCGCGCTCGAAGCCGCAGCGCGCCGGAGCGCAGGCGCCTCGACCTCCGGCCCCGTGCCGGCTCTCGCAGAGGCGGACACCCGGCTCATCGGGCGCCGGTCCGGTGGCATCGCCGACGACGCGATCGTCTTCGGCTACCTACAGAGCGAAGCGCAGGTCTTCCACCTGCGCTGGCACGCGCTCACCCACGTCGGCTCGCGCTTCGTCGGGTTCGACTCCTCGGGGCGCCTGACGAGTACGTCGGCGTTCACGGGCCGCTCTTCGTACCTCAAGGCGGGCGGTGCCGCCGACGTCGCGGGCGTCAGGTTCGTGCTCGTGCTCGCCAACTTCGACGACGGTCCGGGCGGTTCCCTCGAGCGCGTCATGACCTCTCCGTCGCGACGCGCGACGCTGGTCAGCGAGCTCGTCCAGATCCTCGCGAACGACTCGTACTCACACGGCGTCAGCCTCGACCTCGAGTTCCTGTGGGGACCGAGCGTGCGCGACGGAGTCACTGCGTTTTGTCGCGAGCTGCGGGCGGGCCTCGACACGCTCGGACCGGACTACGAGCTGTCGATCTACACGAACGCGATCTTCAGCTCGAACCAGTGGGACTTCGATGCCGAGACCGGCATCACCCCAGAGATCGACTACATGCTCTACAGCATGTACGACTGGGCGAGCGGCAGCACGGCGCGCGCGATCAGCAACCTCGACAACTGCCTGGCTTCGGGGAGGATGCGCGGCTATCTGGACGACGGTCTCCCGCCCGAGAAGCTCGTCCCCGTCATCTCGGCGTACTCGCGTCGCTGGAGCAACACGACGGTCTACGGCGGCTCCGGATCGAACGCGACGTCGTCCGGCTTCACGGACGCCGTCTACGACGTCACGCTCAACCCGTCCATCGGACCGGTCGCGGAGCGGTACGTGCGGGGTGACGAGGCCGGCTGGTACAGCTGGTTCGACGGCCTCTCGCGCGTCCGAACGTTCGACTCGCCCGAGGCGATGGAGGTCGAGATCCGCAACGCGACGAGCTTCCTCGATCCGTCGGGCGAATGGTCCGGGCGTCGCCTCGGCGGCGTGGGGTTCTGGTCGCTGATGTGGATGGCCGAGTCGACGTCGATCGACCCGCGGACGGGCTCGTCGGTGTCGCGAACGCGCACGTACCCCGCGGTCTACAGCCTCTGCAGCGAGATCCTCTCCGAGCCTGGCCAGACGCTCCTCCCCCTCGAACGCTTCGACGGACTCGACTTCCGCTGGCGCGACCCGAACGAGTCGCCCGACACGATCGGCGACGTGGACGGCAACTCGTCGCGCGCGGTCGTCCCCGCTCCGTCCGGAGGCCAGGGCTCCGGGCTTCGGATCGTGTGGGACTTCGAGGGCGGATCGACGAACCGCGCGGTCTTCGCACACGAGGTTCTGGCGAGCCCGATCGCACCCCAGATCGCCGATACGAACGCGGTGCTGGGTCGCGTCGACCCAGCGGTGCGCCTCGTCGCACCGATCTTCGTCGAGTCCCCGTCTCCCGACTCGTCCATCCGCATGCTCGTCGTCGACGCGCGCGGCGAGCTGGAAGCGTCGCGCGCCTTCCCCCTCGGCGCCGCCGGCTGGCGAACGATCGAGTGGAACCTCGACGACGTCGCCCAGACGCGGCCGTACACGACGACGGAGCCGGCGTTCCAGAGCGGGAACGGCTCGATCGACGTCGCGGGCTCGATCCACGACGACGTCGGCTTCTACGGCTTCGTCGTCGAGGGTGAAGGCCCGGTGAGCGGCGCTCTCCTCATCGATGAGATCGCGTACGAGCCGGTCGACCCCGGCGGTCGCGCTTACCGCATCAACGAGTTCCGGACGGCCGACCCGAGCGCCGAGTTCGTCGAGATCCACGGACCGACGGGGCCTCTCCCGTTCGGCCTCGCGCTCCGCGTCTACAGCTCCGCCGACGCATCGGTCCGCGCCCAGTTCCCGCTCGGTGGCGCGATCCCCGACGACGGCGGAGGAAGCGGCTTCTTCGTCGCGGGCGACCTCGGCGTTCCGAACGTCGACGTCACCGGCAGCTTCATTCCCGGCTTCGACGACCTGCCCAACGTGGCTCCCGCCTCGCTCCAGCTCGTCGACACGTTCACGGGTCACGTGTACGACTCGGTCGTCTACGCGGCCTTCGGCGGCCTCGACCAGCTCGTTCGACCGCAGGCGAACGACGTAACGGCGAACGGCTGGCCGTGGATCGGCGCCGTCGCGAGCGGCGCGGACGAGACCGGCGCGGCCTACGCGATGGGGCGATTCCCCGACGGCCTCGACACGCATCGCAACCGCGAGGACTTCTCGTTCCAGCGCGCGACGCCGGGAGAGGCGAACGGTCGAGCGCTGCAGCTTCCGGCGTCCTTCGACTTCGAGACTCCCGTGACGGCGGCATTCCAGACCTTCGACGCGCCGCGTCGGAGTGACCCGATGATCGTCAGCATCCTCCCGTCGAACGACGGGGGGCTCGCATGGCGCTGCGTCGACGAGGACGGCGGCGGCGTCGTGGGCGCGATCGGCGACGCCGCTCTCGGGCGGTCGCGCGGCCACCGCGTCAGCGGCGAGCTCTTCGTCCCGCGTTCGACGGCGCCGGCGCAGGCGGTCGCAGTGGGCGTCTGCGGTTCGCAGGGCAGCCACTTCTTCTCCAGCGCACCAGGGAGCAACGGCTACGAGTCCGGCTACTGGCTGGTGTACGAGAACCGCGCCGGCGTCGGACTCGGGAACGGGCGGGAGGACCACCCGGGCACGTGGGAGCTCCTCCACGCGACGAACGACAACATGGACGGAGAGCCCGTCGAGCTTCTCGCGAGCCTCCCGAACTTCATCCTCGGCGTCACGGACGGGACGTGGGTGAGATTCGAGTTCGTCGTCCGCCCCCGCGCCGCGCAGGACGAGCGTCTCGTCGTGATCGTCGAAGGCCAGGAGCTCTACCGCGGCCCGCTCCCCAAGGGCGGCCCGACGAGCGGCGCGTTCCAGGTCGGCTGGCGCGAGAACCACCCGGGTCCGCCGAACACGGCCGAGGGAACGTGGATCGACGGCCTCGTGATCGAGGAGCTCTGAGCCGCGCATGTTCGAGGCGACGCCCAGCCCGTACCTCGTCGGCTTCGACGGTTCGTTCCGCGTTCCCGACGCGCCGACCGAGCCGGAGGACGACCCGGGCAAGAAGGAGTGCCGCGACCTGCTCTCGGGCGAGATCAAGCGCCTGCGCGAGCTCCAGCGCGTCCTCTACGCCAAGGACCACCACGCAATCCTGTGCGTGTTCCAGGCGATGGACGCCGCCGGCAAGGACGGCACGATTCGCGCGGTCCTGACGGGCGTCGATCCCGCGGGCTGCCAGGTCGTGTCGTTCAAGCAGCCGTCCGCCGAAGAGCTGGACCACGACTTCCTCTGGCGCTCGGCGAAGGACCTCCCCGAGCGCGGCCGCATCGGGATCTTCAACCGCAGCTACTACGAGGAAGTGCTGGTCGTGCGCGTGCACCCGGAGATCCTCCAGCATCAGAAGCTCCCGGAACTCCCCGACTCGCTCGACGAGGTGTGGAGCGGTCGCTACGCGTCGATTCGCGATCACGAGGCGCACCTCGCGCGCAACGGCGTCGTCATCCTGAAGTTCTGGCTGAACGTCTCCCGCGACGAGCAGGCCAAGCGCTTCCTCGCGCGTCTGGAGGAGCCGTCGAAGAACTGGAAGTTCTCCGCCGGCGACCTGCGCGAACGCGCGCACTGGGACGACTACATGACCGCGTATGAAGAGGCGCTCCGGGAGACGTCGCGGCCGTGGGCACCGTGGTACGCGATCCCGGCGGACGACAAGCCCTACATGCGCTGGCAGGTCGCGCGCATCCTGCGCGAGACGCTGGAGCGGCTCGGCCTCGCCTACCCCGAGCCCGACGCGGACGAGGTCGCGCAGTTCGACAAATACAGGAAGCAGCTGGAAGAGGAGCTCGGAAGGGACTGATGTCGAACCCGATGGTCCGTCGAATCGCCTGCATTGCCGCACTCGGAGCGCTCGCGTACGTCCTCTGGACGACGACCGCCGCCCCCGTCGGGTGGTGCGCGCTCTTGATCGGGACGACGCTGATCGCGCTCGGCGCTCGGCGCCGCGCGACGTCCGCTGGAAAGGCGCTGCTCGGAGTCGGCCTCGTGGCGTTCTTCATCGGAGGGATCGAGATCGAGATGTGGGCCAGCGAGTCCTCTCCGCTCGAACACCGCCCGGGTCCGCTCGGCGCGGGCTACGTCGACGACGACGACCTGCTCGCATACGCGACCCAGCCCAACGGCTCGGGCGTCGACGAGCTGTGGACGCCCGACGAGATGGTCTACCGCGCCGCCTACGCCACCGACGAGGACGCGGTGCGGATCAGCCCTCCGCCGGGCGATTCACCGCCGGATGGCGCGGTGCTCTGCTTCGGCGGGTCGTACATGTTCGGCGAGGCGCTGAACAAT
Source organism: Planctomycetota bacterium (assembly GCA_039200205.1). GTDB lineage: Bacteria > Planctomycetota > UBA1135 > UBA1135 > Saltatorellus. The sequence continues at coordinate 2,841 of JBCCSK010000297.1, read as the reverse complement.
GAGGAGACCGTCGCCTGGCAGGCGGAGACCCAGCTCGACGGACGGCTGCGCTTCTACAACTTCGCGCTGCACGGCTACAGCTCGCACCAGATGCTCGCGATGCTCGAGTCGGGGCGCGTCGCGAAGGCCGTCGACGAGCCGCCCCGCTTCGCCGTGTACTGGGCGATCCCCGATCACGCGCGCCGCGCGGCGGGGAAGCGATTCTGGAGCGCGAACACGCCGCGCTACCGCGTCGGCGAGGACGGCCTCGCCGTGCGCGACGGCGCCTTCCCGGGACTCGATGAGCGTGCGGACGGGACTCCTGCGCTGCTCGCGTCCCTCCAGCGCGTCTCCTGGATCGCGCGCAAGCTGTCCGAGCCCAAGGTCGAGGTCACCGAGGAGGACGTCGCGCGCTGGGTCGCGACGGTGCGGTCGGCCAAGGCCGAGGTCGAGCGTCAGTTCGACGGCTGCGAGTTCCATGTCGTCTTCCACGACGGGCCCAGCGACACCGGCGACCGCATGCGCGAGCTGCTCTCCGAGCACGACGTGCCGATGCACCTGGTCTCGTCGATCCTGCCGGGCTTCCCCGAGAATCGACGGTCGTGGTACGTCCACGAGCGCGACGCGCACCCGAGCGCCGAAGCCGCGCAGCTCGTCGCGAGCTACATCGTGAATTCGATCATCGGAGGCCCGACGCTGGGCGACTGAGGCGATGGGACGATCGGGAAACTGCCTCGGCCTGTTCCTGCTGGCGTGCGTTCTGGTCGCGTTCGCGGCCTGCGTGCTGACGAGCGAGACGACGAAGGTCGAGGCCTCCGAGATCGTCCGCGGTACGACCGATGTCACCGCCGAAGCAGGACGCTCGACGCCAGAGCTCGCGCCGCTCTCCTCCGTCGGCGTGATCCAGCGCCGTCAGGCAGAGGCGACCGAGAGCGCGATCCATCGAGATGCGACGTGCTCGGCAGAGGGAGTCGTGCTCTACCCGCGGGGGTTCTCGGAGGACTGCGTCGCGTTCGTCCGTGCTTGGCCAATTGGCGATATCTACGACGAACGTGAGTCGATTCGAAGCCCGGTCGAGGGCGGCCGCTGGCGTTTCGAGCACCTCGCTCCGGGCACGTGGGTCTTCGCGGCCAGCGCGAAGCTCGAGAAGAGGACCGCGTTCGGAAGATCGGCGCAGGTTCGGCTCGTCGCGGACGAGAGCGCGACGAGAATCCGGATCGTGCTCGCGGAGTACGTGATCGAGGGCCGCGTGGTCGACTCGCAGGGCAGGCCGATCGCCAACCTGCCGATCGCTGTACTCCCGGAGTCGAATTCTCCGTACGCGGAGACGACGAACGACGCCCAGAGCGGATTCGATCGAGTCGAACGGCAGTTCCTCGCGATTCGACGCGAGTCGACGACGCAGCGTCTCGCGGAGCTCGAGTCGACGCAGGCGATGGTGGTCGAGACGCTCGAGTCGCGGGCGATGCTCGCAGCGCAAGAGATGAGGCTGACCGCAGCGCTGGCGAATGCGAACGCCGCAGCCGCACCGGTCATCGACATTCGCGGCTCGAGGGTCTGGCAGAGTGATACGACCGACCAGAGTGGCCGCTTCCGAGTTCCTCTTTCGGGCCCCGCCGAGGTCGCGATCATGGCTCCCCACCCATCGCGCGAACTCCCGCCAGTAGCCGAGCACACGATTCGCAAGTCCGTCACCGTCGAGGTGAACGCGAGGAGTCCACGGGCCGAGATCAGCCTGGAGCTCGTACGAGCCGGCCGCGTCGTCGGTCGCATCACTCGCTCGGATGGCGGTGACGTCGAAGGGCTGAACGTGTTCTTGCGACGCGTCGGTAGCGGCGGCACGGACACCGGCGAGACGGGCGCCGGGGGCGACTTCGCCTTCGACCGCCTGCTGCCGGGCACCTACCTGTTCTACGCACGCGGCGGCGGCGCGAACGGACAGGACCTCTCGGCGCACCGACGGCTCGTGGTGCGCGAAGGAGAGCGGACGGACGTCGAGACCATGCTGACCCCGTCCTCGCGCCTCTCGGGAACGCTCATCGACCCCAGGGGCGGCCCGGTGTCGAACCAAGAGGTGATCGCCATCGGCACGGACAACGCGCGACTGACCCGCCAGGCCCGCACCGACCCGCAGGGGCGCTTCACGATCAGCGGGATGTACGGAACGAGCTACCGTCTCACGGTCGACGGCACCGAGCTGCAGCAGATCAACGTCGCGCCCGAGGGCGCGCACGTCGAGGTCGGGGAGCTCCGCCTCGTACGCGTACGCAGCTCGGACTGAGAGCCTGGGCAAGAATTGCCCAGGCGAACAGCGCACCCGCGTTCGCGGGTGCGCCAGCAATGTCGGCTCAGGGCCTGGGCAGCACAATCGGAGATTGCTGCCCAGGCTGTGAACGTCAGGCCGGAGAGGCTGCGACGCGACGACCGCGGCTGAGGTCGGCTGCGCCGGCCGCCTGGCCTGCCTCGACGGGGATCGCTTCGACGCCGTCCCACTGGACGAGCTCGAGCCGTCCGTTCGGATGCTCGACGAGAGCGGTGCAGCTCTCGACCCAGTCGCCGTCGTTCGCGTAGAGGACGCCGCCCATCTCGCGCAGCTCGGCCTTGTGGATGTGGCCGCAGACGATGCCGTCGACGCGGCGCTCTCGAGCGGCCTCCGCGACGCGATCCTCGAAGCGGCTCACGAAGCCGGCCGCGGACTTGACGCGGTGCTTGAGCCAGAGCGAGAGCGACCAGTACTCCTTGCCGAGCTTGCGGCGGACGTAGTGGACGACCTCCGCCACGCTCATGGTCATGGTGTAGGCCCGGTCGCCGACGGCGACGAGCCACGACGACTCCTCGCCGTAGTCGTCGAACGAGTCGCCG